>JAIKXH010000042.1 GCA_024684215.1 Lachnospiraceae bacterium | reverse complement strand
GAGCCGTCGGGTTAAACCGATGGCTCTTGCTTTTCAGCTAATTTCATAATTCGCTTCCAGTCTTTGGAAATTACATAGTATCCGAGCATACATATCATTCCGAAGGCAAATGAAATAGTATAGCATAGCATTATATAAGTTCCGTCAAAGAATTTTGTGATAATAAACGCAGAAGGAATTCTCACGGCCCAGAGCATTAAAAGATTTACAACAGTGGTATATTTTACTTTACCCAGGCCGTTGACGTAATTGATAACGGCATTGAATATAGCGTATAGCCATTGTGATAAAAGCATTATTATTATGTACTGACTTCCCAGCGCTATTACTTCCGGATCATCGGTGAAGAACTTGAGAATGGGAATTCGAAGTGCAATAAAAATAAGCCCGAACGAGAGAGCTTCTACTCCGTTGATAATAGGAATAATGAGGTGCCCTTTTTTAAGTCTGTCATATCTTTCCGCGCCATAGTTTTGGCCGGAAAAGGCGCTGGCTGACTGGGAAAGAGCTCCAATTGCAACATTGGCAAGGCCGGTAATGCGGCTGCCGACAGAAACTGCAGCCATGAAGGTCGAACCCTGTGCATTGACCATTGACTGTAATGCCATATGACCGAAGGAATAAAGCGAACTGTTTAAACCGATGGGAAGACCGAGTGAAAGCATTTTCTTCATCTCCGGTCCGTAAATATGTCTTGGGAAAACAGTATAGCTAAGCTCCGGGAATCTTTTTTTAATGTAAATAATACTTATAATCCAGGATAAAAACATTGCAACGGATGTAGCAAGCGCAGCTCCCGAAACACCCATGTCAAACCCTGCAACGAAAGTAAGGTCCAAAATAATATTTGTGATACAAGAGATCAATAAAAAGAACAGGGATGATTTACTGTCTCCCAGTCCCCGTAAAAGGCCAGAATTTAAGTTAAATCCGATATTTCCGAGAGTTCCGAGCAAAACTACTCTTGTATAGGAAAGAGCTGAGGACCAGGTATCGTCGGGAACAGCCATAAATTTAAGGATTAAAGGAGCACCGAAGTATCCGATGACAGTAAGAGAGAGACCTGCCATATAAATAAATGAGACTGCGCAGGCACAAAACTTCTTTATAGCTTCTATGTCTCCGGCGCCGGAATGTTGCGATACAAGAATTGATAAACCTCCGCCGATTCCGAGGAAGACACATAATAATACTTCAACGGGCTGTGAACTGGTTCCGACCGCGGCCAGGGCAGTGCTGTCACAATAGTGCCCGATAACAAGCGTATCAACTGAGGTGTAGAGCTGCTGTAAGACGCTTCCTATAATAAGCGGAAGCGCAAAAATAAACACCTTGCTCAATATGGGGCCGGTGGTCATATCTACTTTTCTGTTTTTGATAGTTTTAGCATTAGACATGGCTTAATGATATATCATTTAAACATAAATAACTTATGAAAATAATAGATTATAGTTTAAAAAATTATGATTCTATGACATAATTTAGATAAATAAGGAGAAAAACTATGCCTTTACCTCTGCCATCGGGAAAGCCCGTACAAGTTACATACAGAATGCTGGATAAAGATTTTGGGATGCAGTCTATGGCGGCTGCACCGGATCATTATGCACTTTTATTTGTGATACACGGGGACAGATACATTATAACTCCAACCATGACGTATACGCTTCACCCCGGAGAGATAAATGCCATGGAGCCTTATTTGTATCATAAAACCATGCCGGCTTCCGACAAATACTATGAGAGTATTTTGGTAAAATTTGCTCCAAGATTTATAGATCCTCTTATTGAAAAGCTGGGGGCGGGGATAATAGAACAAATATTTGAATATCCACCAAAAACATTTGATAAAAAAGATGCAGATACGGCATTTGCTCTTGCAAAAGAAATGTTAGATATAGGAAAAGAATATGATGCTGAATTTGAAGCGGGAAAAAATTCTGAAAACATTTCCTATCTTGAATTTAAACTGCAGAACCTGTTATACCGAATTCTGATTCTTATCTATGAAAAAAGTAAGGACAGAACAGTGGGAGAAATACATAAAACCGTTCTGTCAAAGCCGATAATAGATGCGGTATTTTATATGGAAAGCAATTATATGGGTAATATAAAACTGGAGGATGCAGCTTCTGTTGCAGGATATTCATCGGCATATTTTTCAAGGCTGTTTCAGACACAGCTGGGAACTTCTTTTTCAGAGTATCTTAATCTTATAAGACTTAGACATGTTCAACACGATCTTTTAACTACAGAAAAATCCATCACAGAAATAGCTATGGAAAATGGATTTACTTACCCGGGAAACATGACGGATTCTTTTAAAAGAAAAGTCGGCATGACCCCGAACAAGTTCAGAAAAAACAGAAAATAGCAGTTGACTTTACTTCGATTTTACAAAAAATAAGAATTAGGATTTACATAGATAGCCTATAATCATCCTATAAACGGAGGTTTTATAAATGATTTATTGTGTGGAAGACGACAGTGCAATCAGAGATCTTATGATATATACACTCAAGGCATCGGGATATGAAGCGAAAGGGTTTGAAAGTGATGTCTTATTTTGGGAAGCAATGAAAGAAGAATTACCGGAGCTGATAATATTGGACGTAATGCTCCCGGGAGAAGATGGTCTTACAATATTAAATAAACTTAAAGCAAATCCCATATCAGTAGATGTGCCTGTGATAATGGCTACTGCAAAGGACAGTGAGTATGATAAGGTTATAGGTCTGGATTCCGGAGCAGACGATTATCTTGCAAAGCCTTTTGGAATGATGGAAATGATTTCGCGTATAAAGGCTGTGCTCAGAAGAAGCGGTAACAAAAAGCCCGCGATAATAACCGTCGGTGATATTACTCTTGATGAGGTTAAGCACACGGTTACAGCAGATAAAAGAGATGTAGTTCTCACCTTAAAGGAATACGAGCTTTTAAAGCTCTTTATGGAAAATCCCGGAAAAGTATTTACAAGGGATAACATTCTTTCAACGGTGTGGGGAATGGATTATATCGGAGAAAGCAGAACTGTTGATGTACATATAGGAACACTGAGGACCAAGTTAGAAGAGTTCGGAGATATGATACAAACAGTACGCGGAGTCGGCTATAAAATGGACGGAGCATATAAAGACGGAGGAAAATAAATGAGCAGTAAAATATTCAAAACAACATGGATAGTTGCTATTTCTGTCTTTTTATTGTCTTTAGTATTGGTGCTCGGAATATCTTATAACTATTTTTCGAAGGTCCAGATTAATCAGCTAAAAAATGAAGTGGAACTTGCTTCAAAAGGTGTTTCTGTTTCCGGCTTAGATTATTTTGAGGGATTAAACACAGAGGATTATAGGATAACCTGGATAGCACATGACGGAAGTGTCATTTACGATAATGAAGTAGATTCTCATGCTATGGAGAACCATCTTGAAAGAGAAGAAGTCAAGGAGGCCCTTGAAAGCGGATACGGGGAAGCAGTGAGATATTCAATGACATTGGCTGATAAACAGTTATATTCAGCTAAAAAACTGCCTGATGGAACGGTACTCAGATTGTCGATAACTCAGGTCGCTATATGGACTTTACTTCTTGGCTTTGCACAACCGATTTGCTGGATGATTATCATCGTGCTTGTTCTCTCGTTTGTGCTTGCTTCACGTTTGGCAAAAATAATCGTAAAGCCTATTAATGAGATAAATCCTGAGGAGCCGGAAAAATACTACGGTAAAGAAAACTATAAAGAGGTGGAACCTCTTTTAAAACATATATCTGCCCAGCGAAAACAACATAAATTGGACCAGGAAAAAATAGAACAGACTGCGCTCATTCGTCAGGAATTTACGGCGAATGTTTCTCACGAGTTAAAGACGCCCTTACATGCTATCTCGGGATATGCAGAGCTTATAGAAAACGGGATGGTAAAAGACGAGGACATAAAGCCCTTTGCGGGAAAGATAAGAGGGGAGTCCTCGAGACTTACAACTCTTGTTGAGGACATTATTGATCTGACGAAACTGGACAACGGAGGCGCAAATACACAGTGGGAGGATTGCGATTTGTATCGCATAGCTGAAAATGCCATTGACAGTTTGGACGCTGCCGCAGCGTCAATGGATGTGACAGTAAGGCTTTTTGGTTCCGAAGCACCGGTAAAAGGAGACCCCGGAATGCTTTACAGTATTGTGTATAATCTTTGTGATAATGCAATTAAATATAATCACGTCGGCGGAAGCGTTGATGTTACGGTAAATACTGAGGGAGAAAACGCTGTATTGTCTGTGAAAGATACCGGTATCGGAATACCTGAAGAATTCTGCGATAGGATTTTTGAAAGGTTTTATCGTGTTGATAAAAGCCGAAGTAAAGAGGTAGGAGGCACCGGACTGGGCCTTTCCATAGTAAAACACGCCGTTATGATCCATCATGGAAAAATTGAGGTTAAAAGTACTGTTGGCGGAGGCAGCGAATTTACAGTTATTATCCCTTGACTTTACAAAGATTTTACAAAGTATTGATAATTCATTTGACCTAAGAACTCTATTCTTAATATGGAAACGTAAATAAGAATGGAGAAAACTATGGATATATTTGATGTGCTGAGTTTAATCGGAGGACTTTGCCTGTTCCTTTTCGGAATGAATATAATGGGTCAGGCGCTGGAGCGCCGTGCGGGCAACGGATTAAAAAGTCTATTGGGGAAAATGACCACCAATAAGGTTGTGGGACTTTTAACCGGAATGGGAGTAACCGCTGTAATACAGAGTTCTTCTGCCACAACGGTTATGGTGGTTGGTTTTGTAAACTCAGGACTTATGACACTTAAGCAATCCATAAATGTAATTATGGGTGCTAATATCGGAACGACAGTAACCGCATGGATTCTAAGCCTTGCGGGAATTGACAGTGAAAACGTATTTATAAATCTATTAAAACCTACTTCTTTTACACCGGTTCTTGCTCTTATAGGTATCGTACTTTTTATGATGTCCAAAAAGCAAAAGAATAAGGACACCGGTATGATTCTTTTGGGATTTGCAACTCTTATGTTTGGAATGGACACAATGTCAGGTGCAGTGTCCGGATTAAGAGATATCCCTCAGTTCCAGAATCTTTTCCTCACATTTACAAATCCTATACTTGGCGTAATAGCCGGAGCGCTTCTTACTGCAATTATACAGTCAAGCTCAGCTTCTGTAGGTATCCTGCAGGCACTTGCTTCAACGGGTGCTGTAACATATGGCGCTGCTATTCCTATCATTATCGGACAGCATATAGGAACATGTATCACTGCAATGCTCTCATCTGTCGGAACAAATAAAAATGCAAAAAGGGCAGCGCTTGTACATCTTAGCTTTAATATCATAGGCGGCGTTGTATGGATTACAGTATTCAGCATTATAAAGGCTGTTTTAAAACCCGCTCTTTTGGATGAGTCTGCTAGCTTAATGGGAATAGCGGTATTTCACTCGGTAATAAGCGTAGCTACCACAGTATTAATCTTTCCGTTTAGCGGCCTGCTTGAAAAACTTGTATGCAGAATTATTCCGGATGCAAAAATGCCCGAAAAAACAATCGAACTTGATGAAAGACTTTTCGGAAGCCCCGCACTTGCTCTTGGACAGTGCAAAAAAGTACTTGATAAAATGGCATTACTTTCTACTGATGCACTTAAAGACAGTATAGATTGTGTGCTTAATTATGATGAGGGAAAAGCAGAGAAAATTAGGGAAATCGAAGACGAAACAGATCGACTTGAAGATATGATATCCACTTACCTCTTAAAACTTTCGGGAAGACAGCTCGGAGATGAAGAAAGCGTAAAAACGACCGAGTATCTTAAACTTGTCGGTGACTATGAGAGAATAGCGGATCATGCAGTAAACATAATCGAGTCTGCCGAGGAGAAAAAAGAAAAGCAGATTGAATTTACACAACAGGCCGTCGAAGAATATAAAAAGATTAGCGCCGCAGTAATAGAAATATTGGATATGGCATATGAAGCATTTGCAAACGAGGATTATGTACTTGCCCGTAGGACAGAGCCTCTTGAGGAAGTAATCGATGTGATGAAGGAGACCCTCAGAACACGCCACATTAAAAGATTACAAAAAGGCGAATGCAGTGTGGCAGCAGGTTTTGTGTGGTCAGATCTTTTAACCAATCTTGAAAGAGTATCGGATCACTGTTCTAATGTTTCGGGTTGCTTTTTATACGCACTTGGAAGCAATATGAATATTCACGAAAATCAGAGGGTTTTAAGAGCGACAGATATAGAGTTCAAAGAAGAATTCAACGAATACGAAAAGAAATATAATCTGTAGTAGACATTGTCAATTTGTCCGTACCTGTGACACAGAATGTTGTAACACCATGAAAAAAATGATAAATTTGATATAGAAAAATCGGGGTGTATCAATGGACAAATTTATGACAGAAAAACTATATGATAAAGATGCATACAAGACGGAATTTACTGCAGAGGTATTAAACTGTGAGCAGATAGATAACGAGTATTGGATTATTTTGAACCGGACACTCTTTTTTCCTGAATCGGGAGGGCAGACACCGGACGTCGGAAGTCTTGTCATTGATAAAGACGAAAAACCCGGGTGCGGAGGATGCATATCCGATGGTTATAAAGCTGAGAGGATAGAAGTAAGTGATGTCCAAATCAGAGAGGGTGTTATCTATCATAAAGTGAGTGCTGAAATTGATCCGGGAAGAAAAGTTATCGGAAAAATAGACTGGAAACACCGTTTTGATAACATGCAGCAGCACAGTGCAGAACATATTTTTTCAGGTACTGTTCATAGACTGTACGGATATGACAATGCTGGTTTTCACTTAAGCGATAATACTGTGACTATGGATTTTAACGGCGTACTTGATGAAGAACAAGTTCGTGAAGTAGAATCCATCGTAAATAGGGCTATTTATGAGAATATAGAGATAATCGTCAGCTTTCCTACGGATGAAGAGTGTGAAAATATTGATTTCAGGAGCAAAAAAGAAATCGATGGTCAAATCAGACTCGTAACCATACCCGGATATGATATATGCGCATGTTGTGCACCGCATGTTCGGCGTACGGGAGAGATAGGTATACTAAAGGTTGAAGGATTTCAAAGATACAAGGGCGGCGTAAGAGTAAGAATTCTATGCGGAAACAGAGCATTTACCCAATTTAGGGCAGAGCACGATCTTATGAATAAATTGTCGGTGGACTTTTCGGTTCCTTATGATGAAATAGGTGGTCGCATAGAGGATTTAAAGGATGAGATAGAGAAATTAAAAAGCAAATTGATAGAAACCAATCGAAAGTTGTCAGAAATAAAAAGAAACGCTGTCCCAAAGGATAAGAAAAACGTTGTGCTTGTAGAAGATGAGATGGATGCGATTACTATGAGAAAGAGCGTAAATTCTTTAATGGAGGAGCATCCGGGCTATTGCGGAATATTTGCAGGCAACGCCAAAAGCGGATACAGATATATTATCGGAATTAAAGATGGAGATGCCGGAATCGTACAAGGCCTATTAAAAGAAATCTGCGATGCGAAGGGTGGCGGCTCCCCGCAGATGGTACAGGGCACGGCCCAAAACATAAATGAGGAAGATTTATATAATTTTTGGGATAGATTAGATAACGTTGTATCAGGATGCTGCTGAAATATTAAAACGTGCGGAGATTGATCCTGAAAGATTTAATCTTGAACTGTTCAAATCGGATTACTTTGCAATGAAGCCAGAAAATGAGGAAGCAACAGAATCTGTGAGGAGTATAGAAGATCAGATTAAAGTGCTTAGAAGCAATCTCTCTAATATCGAGGCATTAAATGAGAGCCGAGAAATTCCAGTGAAACGGCGAAGCGACAGAACACGATAAATAATCGCGATTGGCTGACGAACCCACAGGTAATATCGATGAGGAAAACAGTCACATAATTATGGAACTGCTGTCTAAGCTAAATAAGCAGGGGATGAACATTATTATGGTTAAACACTCGCCGGAGATAGCGGATTAAACTAAAAATAGGATACAGATGCGCGACGGGCAAATAATTGCTGAGTGATATATGTATTTTAAACAGGTGCTATGTCGCGCATTCTCCTTTTACTTTGATTTTATCTCATTCCAGTACTTTTCTGCGGGCTCTATTTTTTTAATGATTTTCTCGGGCATAGGCTTGGTGGGATGGGGCTCCTGCGAGAACAGGGCATCTATACTCTGAACGGCGCTTACTCCCAGTTCATCGTATATCAGAGGCTTATAATCATCTGCGGCATGCCAAAAGTGTATTTTCCCCGCAATATCGTTGCCCGGTGCTTTATCGAATTGAACAGCAAGTTTATAAGCATTGTCTAAGCATAGACGCATGTTTTCATAATCTTCAAGGCAAGAGAGGGTCATTGCTTTAACAGTCATTAAAACTGCCAGCATCTTGGTAAGATAGCTGATATTACCTTCAGTTGTGGATTCGTATATCTTAATACACCAGTCGAGAAGATCCCGTGCTTCCCGGAGGTTTGACTTTTTATCCGTCTTAACAAGTGCTATAGCCATGGAACTTGAGTACTGCAAACTCTTTATGAGAATAGAGACAAGAACTCTTGTGAATCTGTCCATGGATTCTTCATATCTGTCTAAATCCATCAGTATCCTTGCGATGCTTATATCTGCAATTCCCATGTAATTGATTTTTTTAAATTCCTCAAGGGCTTCTTCGGGGTTGTTTTGGCTCTTCAGCTCGGCAATACACAGTCTGATTGAAAACTCATCAATATCAGGGTCGGTGTTTTGAGATATTAAGCGGAGTGCGGATTCATACAGCTCGATGGTTTTATCAAGATGCTTTTTATACGCGCAGGCAGCTGTAACGATATTGTAGGTTTTTGCACTCTCCAGTATTAGTTTAAAATTCGTCGGATATCTTACCAAAGCTTTGTCCGATTCGGAAATTGCTTCCTCATATTTGTGAGATTTTAGGAGATTATTTATGTTCTGAATAATATCTTCCACATTTTTTGAGGATACGCTGTAACCGAGAAGTACATCTACGGAAACACTGAAAAAATCCGCCAGCTCTATCAAAGTCATGATGTCGGGGATGGTTATTCCGCTTTCCCATTTTGAAACCGCGCCTATTGTTATTCCGAAGGCTTCTGCTAGTTCTTCCTGGGTCAGTCCCATCTCTTTTCGATATTTCTTTATGTTTTCGTTTAGACTAAGCTGCATTGACTATTTCCTCTCTTTTACCTAAAGCCGGTCTTGTGACCAGTGTCAAAACCAAAACAATTCCGGCAAATATTGCTCCGATCAATATGATTTTGTCTGTTGCTATGCGGGATACAAGTACGCTGACAAGTAAGGAACCCAGCGGCATTGCTGCTGTGGCAAATGCGTTAAATACAGCGGACGCTCTGGCCATATAGTCGCTATCCACAGATTTCATAAACTGAATTCCGATAACGCCACCAATAAGAGTGGCGGAAAATACCATTGTAAAGAAGCAAGCGCTGACGAGAATGTAACAAAGGATCGCTTTTCCGCTTATGACCCCGCCCATGGCGATTCCTGCAAGGCCGACGCCGAGTATACCCGTTCCGAGGCAGACGGTTTGTAAGGGGCTAAGCTTTTTGGAGAGCATAGGTAAAAATGCTGCTCCTGCAATGCCGCCGAGAGATGCGAACACTCCTGCAAAGCTTAGGAGTTCGCCGCCCATTTTAAATATTTCTTCGGCAATAGGTGCCTGAAGGGCGTTGATGGGAACCAGCATAAAGTTAAGTGCTACACATAAAATGCAGAAGTTCCTGACTACCGGTGTTTTTACAACATATTTTATTCCGTCTGAAAAAAGCTGACCAAAGCTTTCGGTACCTTTGGCATTGACGGGAGTTTCAGGTATTTCCGTAGCCCCGTTTTCTGCTTCGTTATTTGAGTGGGTTGGATTCTTCATCAAAAGGATAAGAACCGCAGCAATGATAAATGTAGATATATCGATGATCATTGCAGGGACTGCTCCCCATGCTGCAATGATTACTCCGGCGATCCCAGTTCCCACAAGAGCCGCTGCGCCGGTGAGCATTTTTGAAAGGCTCATTCCGCAGGTAAGATGTTCCTTTTTTACAACCTGGGCTGTAAAGGCTGAACTTGCAGGGAGGCTAAAGGATTCAATTGTGGTAATGATCAGAGTGAGTACCGCCATTATAGGTGCATTCACAAGTCCAAGGGAATAGAGGATCGCAAATATTGAAATCACCAGGGCTCTTAAAATATAAGCGGCTATGATCACATTTTTCTTGTTTCGTCTCTCGACTACAGCTCCCGCAAAGGGCTGGATTATCACATTTGGTAGGGTATTTAACGCAAAGACGATAGCAGACCACATAGCATTGTGGGTTATCTGATATACCAGCCATGTAAAAGCCAGGGCATCTACGGAATCACCGAAGCGGTCGATCATTCCGGAGAGCATAAGCTTTCTGTAATTGCTGTCGCATATAATTGTTTTGTATGAAATACTGTCCTGTTTCATATGAAGCCTCCTAATTACTGCTTGTTATGGCTTCATTGTACAGGGGTATGATAATAATTATAATACACTATTAGTATTAGTAGTAAAGTAAATATTTTCTTCCGAGGAAAGTTTTTGCATTACGAACGATTAAAGATACAGAGAAAATTCACATTACGACACACATCGGCAAAAAAACATCGAAACCTGACTTCTCAGAGTATTATTTCATGGCGAGGATTTGCATTTGAGAATGTTTGTTTTAATCATGTGGATCAGATAAAAAAGGCATTGGGGATTAGTGGAGTCAACAATATCCAGTCATTATGGTCAAAAAGGGCGGATGATACTGAAGGCGCGCAGATTGATCTTATTATCGATAGAGCCGACAATGTTATAAACTTGTGTGAAGTGAATTTTTTAACAATGTATTTGTAGTTAATAACAAATATCATCAGATTCTTTTGAACAGACAAGAGTTGCTGGAAAAGGAGATGTCGGCCGGAAAAGCGCTTCATAATACGTTGATAACAACTTATGGTCTCAAATATAATGAATACAGTACATTCTTTGATAATGTTATAACTGTGAAAGATTTGTTCTGATTGTTGGTTTCGGGCCCGTAGCAATCGGTAGAGAATGTTAGGGGCTGAAAATCAACAACGACCGTTGCTAAGAATAGATATGAACCTGTAATAGAACCGGGAAAAACAGGAGGCGAACAGATCTAATGCACCAAACTTTACGGTTAAATGTCAAAG
>JAIKXH010000088.1 GCA_024684215.1 Lachnospiraceae bacterium | reverse complement strand
GTATTTCCGCTAACGGTAATAGCACTTGCCATTGCTGTAATGATCGGTGACGGGTGCTGCGCTTTTGTAAGTTTAAGTCTTGGAAAAGAGGAAACTGATACAGCCAAAAAGAGCGTGGGAAATTCAGTGGTGCTTATGGTTTTTTCAAGCCTTGTACTTATGGTTGTATATCTTTTATTCAGCGATGCGATAATTGCCATGTTTGGTGGAACAGTTAATGTAGAGACCTTTCATCATTCCAAAGAATATTTCTTTTATATATCTTTGGGGATTCCGTTTTATATGTTCGGGCAAGCAATGAACCCTGTCATAAGAGCAGATGGAAGTCCAAAATTTGCCATGATTTCAACACTTGCCGGAGCAGTGATAAATATCATTTTAGATCCGATATTCATATTTGGGCTAAAGTGGGGCATGATGGGTGCTGCCATAGCTACAGTTATTGGGCAGATAGCTACAGCGCTATTGTCTGTCTGGTATCTTATTCATATGAAGCTCGTAAAGCCTTCTCATAACGATTTCAGGTTGGACATAGATATCATAAGAAGGACACTTGTTCTAGGCACAACAAGTTTTTTATCCCAGATTTCTCTTGTTGCTGCTATGGCAGCAATTAACAATATGATCAGGAAATACGGAGCAATGGATGAAGTTTTTGGACAGACGAAGTATGCTCAGATTCCAATGGCTGTTGTTGGGATTGTTATGAAGTTTTTTCAGATAGTAATATCCATAGTAGTAGGTATGGCTGCCGGATGTATTCCTGTAGTTGGTTATAATATGGGTGCAGGCTTAAAAGTCAGAGTGAGAAAGCTCTTTACGATGTTATTGATAGCAGAAGGATCTGTTGGACTTGTTGCACTTATCATTGTCGAAGTATTTCCGCAGGGACTCATCGGGATTTTTGGGGCTGCAAATGAAAGCAATTATTATACAGATTTTGCAATCAAAGCATTCAGAATATACCTTTGCATGATAGTGTTTGCTTGTGTAAATAAAGCATGCTTTATCTTTTTGCAGGCTATGGGTAAGGCCTTGGAGTCAACTGTTCTGTCCATGGTCAGAGAGATTTTATTTGGTGTCGGTTTTGCGCTTCTTCTTCCTTTAAAATTTGGACTTGACGGGGTACTTTATTCTATGCCTTTATCAGATATTCTTACGTTCTTGATTGCAGTATTTCTGATCTATCAGACATATAAAGAACTTCAAGTTGATAATACAAATATAAAGGAGACAGCTTAATGAACAGAGTAATCACAATAAGCAGAGAGTTTGGGAGTGGCGGTAGGACTATAGGAAGAAAGGTTGCCTTAAAGTGAAAGAGATAGTCCGTACTGCCAAAGAAAGACAGGCGGGAAGCAGAGGATTCGTTGAGGCACTACTTCTTCAATACAACAAGAAAACCCGGTATCCGCTTTTGTGGGAGAAGCTGTATGATCATAATAACAGGCATCGAAGGGACCCTATCCCGGAAGAGATGCCGGAACCGGAAGCCGATACTGAAGAAACAGATAATGATGAAGAATAACGAATAAGGCAGAGGAGAAATCCCCTGCCTTATATATTTTTAGGTGGTTTCAATAATGGATTGACAAATTCCAGAAATGGAATTATCATATAATCAAACATTACGTCAATGTTTGTAGAGAGGAAGGTGTGCGTATGGAATGGAGCCAGAAAGTTCACGAATTAATGAAGAAGAAAGGAGTAAACCAAAAGCAGCTTTCAAAACTCAGCGGAATAGCTGAGAGTTCTTTATCGCGATATTTAAAGGGTGATATTGTTCCCAGGATGGACGTAATTGTTAATATCGCGAAAGCGTTACAGGTGGAAACGGATTATTTCCTTGATGAGGATGAGCGGGGACAATCTGCTTATAATGCAATTGCAACTGCTATAGCCCGAAAAGGCGATGAACTGTCTTCTGAGGAGAAGAATAAACTGATTGCTCTTTTGCTTGGAGGCGGCAAGAATGTATAGGGACTCAGATACTTACGATGAGATAAAGAAAGTCATAATACAGATTTATTTAGATTATGACATTCGGGAATTTCCGATAGACGAGGAAGTGGTATGTAAGAAACTAGGTGTATCACTTGTTCCGTATTCGGAATACGATCGAGATACAGGGGTTTTACTAAGGAAAAGATCAAAGTGCGGATTCTTTGTCAAAGGTACAAAAGGCCGGACGCCTACAATTTATTACAATGATAGATATGAATCCGAGGGAGCCAGGAGACTTACGATATTTCATGAGGTAAAGCATTATGTATATAACGAGGATACCGATGATGATGAATTTGATGACTTGGCGGATTTTTTTGGAAGATACTTTATGTGTCCAATCCCGTACTTATTGATAAAGGGAATAGAGACGGAGGAAGAGATAGTTTCCACTTGTCATGTCAGTATGGAGGCCGCAGGGAATGCGGCATCCAACATTCGAAATCGTAAGCGTAAACACGGTAATAGGATTTTTGATTATGAGATTCCTTTACTGGAGCATCTCGATAAAGATGCATATGAGATTTTTATCAGGGATCAAGGAAATGAAATTTAAAGAAAGCGAGGTGGTTAAATTGAAAGATCAATCCAGGGTGAAAGAAAAAAGCACCATATATGTAGCTGTAACTACAAATACGGTGCTGATCGAGTACTTTCACTCGAATCTGAACATCTTAACTTTAGCATAAATCGGTGGAAATAGCAATCCGGAAATGCTGACATTGGAGATCTATCTGTAAATAGGTTTCCTTGTAACTCCCTTACGGGTACTTTCATTCGAATCTGAACAATTCATAAAAAAGTACCTGAAAGGACTAACAACTGGCGTAGTCTGTCTACGCCTTAATAGTACTTACAGGAGAAATTTTATGAAAAAGTTTATTGACAATTTAATACCGAATGAAAGTAGTGAAGATAAGGTAAGGTCCGGATGCAAGGATGTATGGAATGCATTCATGACTGAAGGGGCAACTTTCGGAAAATATGATATTCCGTTTTGTCCCAATACCACTTCAGATATTCCCAAGGATCAGGTTACATGGGAAGAGGCAAGACAGATTCACAGAAAACATGTAGCTAAGAAGGAAGAAGATTACTTTGAAAATGTCTATATTAACTGGTATATCGATGATTATAAATTCGATAGTTCACGTGGTATCTGGCATGACTACAATTTTGCATTAAAGGTGATCAAGCATTTTGCCGGGGTGATAACACCTGACTTTAGTACGTACCAGGATTTTCCCTATCCGATAAAGATTAAGGCAACATATAAGATGCGTACATTCGGATATTGGCTGGGAAAGCAGGGTGTCAATGTAATCAATAATGTTCGCTGGGGAACAGAAGAGTCCTTTGCTTATTGTTTTGAAGGTATCCCGGAGAATAGTATTATATCAATTGGAACCGTAGGTGGCGGTCCAAGAAAACTTGTCGACAGGAAGCGATTTGAGATCGGCCTTTATAAAATGGTTGAGGTGCTTAAGCCGCATACCATTTTAGTATATGGATCAGCAAGCGGAGAATGCTTTGACGAGCTGAGAAAACGTGGAATCAAGATTGTTTCCTACCAGAGTAGAACAGCAAGAATCTATGAAGGGAGGAAGCGTCATGAGTAAAGGAATTAGTGGCCTTTTTAAAGGCACAAGAGGATTTTTACATGCCCTGGCGGAAGATGTGTTCGACCGATTTATGCCAAATGGTGATAAGAACATAGATTTTAGCAGATTACCCGGTTCAACAGGGATTCAGGTTAAGAAAAGACTAACAGATAAACAGATGACCTTTCTAACCAATGAATATGGCGTGGAATTTGCACAAGTTTATGAACGAGGGCCGGGGAAAAATGGACGGGGTGGCAAGTATACGATTTATTCTGGAACCGTTAATTCTGTGACTATACCGGTAAATCGTAATACAGTGTTGATTAATCACACTCACCCCGGAGGAACGGCATCTCCGAGTGAAAAAGATTTAAAACTTATGGCTCTAATTAAGCAGGCCGGATCACCACAGAGAACGTCAGCAATAATTCCGATAGGAAAAGAAACTATAAAATTTACTTCGAAAGGAAAGAAGAGGTGATTGTTATGAATATTAGTGAGTACACCTATTTATGGACAACCAAAAAGGATGAGTTTGTTCTGGTAAATACTGAATACGGATATGGAATCGTAAATAAAAAAGAACAGACCGTTTTATCTATATCGGATGAGGAACTTGAGAAACAGCTGATTAATAAAATGCTGGAAGAAGGTAACAAGGTATATGAGAATATTCTGGACGCCTATGCTGATGTATAAAAAACGCAAAGCGAAACTTATCAGGAGACGATAGAAAATGTTGCATGGAACAGATGGACAAAACACAAATAAAATGACTTGGGAACAGTTTACAAAGTTTCAGCGCTGGGATGAATTTCCGGAGCGCAGTGAAAATCCCCCGATGACGGTGGACTTCATGTTCTGGAAAGATGAAAAGAAGTTTTATTGTA
>JAIKXH010000085.1 GCA_024684215.1 Lachnospiraceae bacterium | reverse complement strand
TGCTTTTGCGGCAATTTTGTCCGGGAATGTATGTGTGTGAAAATCTATTATCATTATTGTTTCCGATTATTTGGCGTCAGCGTCATCAGAAAGTGCTTCATACTGAGGTACGCTGACCTTTGTACTGTAGCAGGCAAAGGTCTCTTCAACCAGGGCCTTGTCGGGCTTTTTGGTAAAGAGTGACACTATAGGAACAAGTATAAGTCCGGCTATCATACAGAAAGCACCTGCGTTTATGGGTGACTGTAAAAGCTTGGGAAAATAAGGTCTGAAGAACATGTTAAGAAGCATTACTACAGAGCCGAATCCAAAGCTTACAAAGGAAGCAGTCTTTGTGGTCTTTTTCCAGTAGAGGCCATAGAGGAAAGGCGCAAGGAATGCACCGGCAAGAGCACCCCATGAAACACCCATAAGCTGTGCGATAAATGTAACGTTAGCCTTGTACTGGATGATTGCAATCACTACCGAGATAGCGATAAACACTACGATAAGTGCTCTCATTATGACGAGCTGCTTTTTCTCACTCATCTTTTTTACAACATGTCCCTTTAAAAGGTCAAGAGTAAGAGTTGATGAGCTGGTAAGAACCAGTGATGAAAGAGTTGACATGGATGCTGAAAGAACCAGTACAACCACAACTGCTATAAGGATATCCGGAAGGCTTGAGAGCATTGTGGGAATGACTGAGTCATAACCATTGGCAGCTATATCGATCTGATCCGAGAAGAGTCTGCCGAAGCCTCCGAGGAAGTAGCATCCGCCTGCAACTACAAATGCAAAAACGGTAGATACTACAGTTCCTTTTGAGATTGATTTTTCGCTCTTAATAGCATAGAACTTTTGAACCATCTGAGGAAGTCCCCATGTACCGAGGGATGTAAGTATTACAACGCCTATAAGGTTAATGGGATCGGGGCCGAAGAACGATGCGAATATACCGGGAGTGGTGGCAACCGATTCATCGGAAACTCTGGCAAGTGAGTCCAGTGCAGCCATAAATCCGCCCTGTCCTTTAAGAACTGCAAGAATAACGGCGGTGATACCGATGAGCATGATAATACCCTGTATAAAATCATTGATCGCGGTAGCCATATATCCGCCGGCTATAACGTATACACCGGTGAGCACAGCCATAACGATAACACAGATAGTGTAATCAATGTTAAAAGCCATACCGAAAAGTCTTGATAAACCGTTGTAGAGAGATGCAGTGTAAGGGATAAGGAAAACAAAGGTGATTATGGATGCAACAATCTTAAGTGCGGGGCTGCCGAAACGTGCCTCGAAAAACTGAGGCATGGTGGCTGAATTAAGATGCTGCGTCATAATACGGGTACGACGTCCGAGTATTCTCCATGCGAGGAATGAACCGATAAGTGCATTTCCAATGCCGACCCATGTAGTTGATATTCCGTATTTCCAGCCGAACTGTCCCGCATATCCTACAAATACTACGGCCGAAAAATATGATGTACCGAAAGCAAAAGCGGAAACCCAGGGGCCTACAGAACGGCCTCCAAGCACGAATCCGTTTACATCGGTTGCGTTTTTGCGGCAGATGAAGCCGATTGTCAGCATGACCGCAAAAAACAGTACCAGCATTAGAATTTTGATTACCATTTTAGAATCCTCCGGTGTGTTTATAAACTTTGAGTTTTATGAAGCAGAATTGAAAAACAAATAAATATGTTCCTGACAATTTAATACTTCAACGCTTTAAAGCATAACGCTTTAACTCGAAAAAGTCAATACAATAGGCGCAATTTATACACATTACGATCAGCGTAGTTTTGCGAAAGGTTAGTATGATAAATTGGCGTACTTGTATGTATCTTTATAAATTTTCAAAAAAAATTTAAAAAATTAAAAAAATTGAGAAAATAAAAAAGGAAAAAGGCTTCGGGCGGCGAATAATATAAATGTGACTGCCCCTAAGGTTTTTTTAGGGGACAGGTTTATATATTTCGGAGGGTTTAAATGACAATAAGGGAGAGTTTGGAACAAAGGGAAAGAGAATACTTAAGTAAGTATGCCGCGCTTAGCAGTGAGTCCAGAGGACGCGACAAAGCCGAGCCGCAGTGTGATATCAGACCGGTCTATCAAAGGGATCGTGACAGGATAGTACATTGTAAAGCCTTCAGACGTCTAAAGGATAAGACACAGGTGTTTTTGGCACCTGAGGGAGATCATTACAGAACCAGACTGACCCACACCCTGGAAGTATCACAAAACGCCAGAACCATTGCAAAGGCCCTTAGATTAAACGAAGATTTGGTAGAGGCAATCTGCCTTGGTCATGATTTGGGACATACTCCCTTCGGACATGCCGGCGAAAGAGCTCTTAACAGAGTTTGCCCCCTTGGTTTTGAACACAATGTTCAGAGTGTACGGACCGTGGAAGTCCTTGAAAAGGACGGCGCAGGGCTTAACCTTACGTGGGAGACCAGAGACGGAATCTTAAATCATCAGACCAGCGGTATGCCCGCAACATTAGAGGGCAGGGTTGTCAGATTTTCGGATAAAATAGCATATATTCACCATGATATGGATGATGCGGTAAGAGCAGGAATACTTACGGAGATGGATGTACCCGTTGAAATAAGAAAGGTACTGGGATCCACTCCGGGAGCCAGACTTGATACGCTTATTCACGATATAATCACGTGCAGCATGGATAAGGACGACATTATTATGTCGGAGGAAGTCGGCGGGGCAATGAAGGCTATTCGAAAATTTATGTTTGAGAATGTCTATACGAATCCTGTTGCAAAATCTGAAGAGAGCAAGGCGGAGGAGCTTGTGGAGAGGCTGTATGATTACTTTTTTAACCATCCAGACAAGCTTCCGAAGCAGTATATAGACCTTATGAACAATGGCGACGAAAAGGCCAGGGTGACATGCGACTATGTGGCATCCATGAGCGACAGATACGCCATAGCGGTATTTGACGAGATATTTGTACCTAAGAGTTGGGAGTACTAGTTATAAGGGGACAGGAATGTATTATAGCGATGAATTGATCGCGGAGGTACGCTCGAGAAATGACATAGTCGATGTGATAGGCTCTTATATCACGCTTACAAAAAAAGGAGCAAATTACGTAGGACTTTGTCCTTTTCACAGTGACCATACGCCTTCATTTTCCGTAAGCAGGAGCAAGCAGATATACAAATGCTTTGCTTGCGGAGAAGCCGGCAACGTGATTACTTTTGTAATGAAATATGAAAATGTGACATTTATCGAAGCCGTAAAGATTCTCGCGGACAGAGCGGGTATTGCTTTGCCTGAGGTGGAGGTGTCCGCCGAGGAAAAGCGAAAGACCGACAAAAAGCTGCGCCTTTTAGAGGTAAATAAAGAGGCGGCAACCTATTTTTACAGGTGCTTGAGGAGTCCTCACGGCGAGAGAGGAATGCGCTATTTTAAGGATAGAGGACTTTCCGATGAAACCATCAATAAATTCGGACTGGGGTTTGCGGGAGTAAACGGAAGAGAGGTCGTTGAGTATCTTAGAGGTAAGGGCTTTAACGACGAGGAGATCAGAGATTCCGGAATTGCAAGTATCTCTGAGAAAAACGGTTTGTCTTCTCCTTTTTGGAACAGAGTAATGTATCCTATCATGGATGCTAACCATCGGGTAATCGGATTCGGCGGACGTGTACTTGGCGATGCAAAGCCGAAATACTTAAATTCACCCGAGACTGATATATTTGATAAGCGAAGAAATCTCTACGGTTTCGTGTTTGCAAGGAACTCTAGAGCAGGGAATTTTATTCTCTGCGAGGGATATATGGATGTTATCGCCATGCATCAGGCAGGCTTTTCACAGGCGGTTGCATCCCTTGGAACGGCTTTTACCGATGAGCAGGCAAGGCTTCTTTCGAGATATACAAAAAAAGTATATCTGGCTTACGACAGTGACGGCCCGGGAGTAAAGGCTGCGCTGCGAGCCATAGATATGTTAAAAAAAGCCGATATATCGGGAAGAGTTATAGATATGCGCCCGGCAAAGGACCCTGACGAGTTTATAAAGACTTACGGACAGGAGGCCTTTCAGAAACGTATTGATGAGGCTGAAAACAGTTTTTATTTCCTTATAAGGACAATGGAAAATGATTATAATCAGTCGGATCCCGAGTCGAGGACTGCTTTTTATAAGGAGATTGCGGTAAAGCTCTGTGAGCAGTTTAAAGAGCCCTTAGAAAGGGAGAATTACCTGCAGGCGATATGTGAGCGGTATGGTATAAATACCGACAATATGAGAAATATGGTGACGGAGTATGCTTCAAACAAGCTGGCCGTTCCCGTGTATCAAAAGCCAAAATCGTCTATGCAAAACAAGGTTTCGGAAGAGGACGGTGGAAAGATTGCGCAGTCAATGCTTTTAACCTGGCTTACCGATGAGCCCGCTCTTTTACCCAAAATCAAAAAATATGTGGGGCTAGAAGATTTTACGGATGATTTATACCGCAAGGTTGCGGAGAAAGTCTTTTCCGATATAGAGGAGGAAAAGCTTGATCCGTCGGCGGTTATAGATATGTTTGATGAAGAGGAAAAAAACGATGTCGCAAATCTATTTCAGGCAAAAATGCCCGATATAGAAAGTAACGATGAGAGAAAAAGAGCTTTTTCCGACATAATAATCAGAGTTAAGGAAAACAGCTACAATCATTTTTCCGAAAGCATCGGAAACGATATGTCGAAAATGAAAGATTCGATAAGGCTTAAAAAGGAACTTGAATCACTTAGACAAAAAGGCGCAAGTCTTGATTAAATATGGCCGGGAAGCCGGATGAAGGAGAAAAAATGGACGAAAATATGATGCAGAAATTTGAAGAGAAGCTGAAGGAACTTCAGGCTGTCGCTTCAAAAAAGAAAAATGTTCTTGAGCAGAAAGAGATTGACGATGCTTTTTCAGATATGGAGCTCGATGAAGAGAGCCGCGACAAGATTGAGGAATTTTTTGATACCGTTGGTATAGAAGTACTGTCTACCGTTGAGGAGCCCTCCGAGGAGGACCTTAATTTCGATATCAATATGGGAATTGATGACGATGGTGATATGGACGACGTTCCCGATGATGAAGTCATCATGTCGGAGGCCGAGGAAGTCGATATGGACAGCATAGATTTGTCCGTTCCCGACGGTGTGAGCACCGAGGACCCCGTAAAGATGTACTTAAAGGAAATCGGTAAGGTTCCCCTTCTTACAGCCGATGAGGAAATTGAACTCGCAAAGAAGATGGAAGCGGGAGATGAGGCTACCGCTAAAATCGATGAGGCTAAGGCTGCGTACGAAGAAATTGAAGATAAAAAGTCCCGCAAGGCTACAAAGCTTGCAAAAGATATCGCTGCCATGCAGAAGGCAATAGATGACGGTGAGGCCGCAAAGAAGCGCCTTGCGGAAGCTAACCTTCGTCTTGTTGTATCAATCGCAAAAAGATATGTCGGAAGAGGAATGCTTTTCCTTGATCTTATCCAGGAAGGTAATCTCGGACTTATAAAGGCTGTTGAGAAGTTTGATTATACCAAAGGTTATAAGTTTTCCACCTATGCTACATGGTGGATCAGACAGGCTATCACCAGAGCCATTGCAGACCAGGCGCGTACCATACGTATCCCTGTACACATGGTTGAAACAATCAACAAGCTTATAAGAGTAAGCCGTCAGCTTCTTCAGGAAAAGGGACGTGAGCCCATGCCTGAGGAAATCGCTGAGGAGATGAATATCCCTGTAGAGAGAGTTCGTGAAATCTTAAAGATTTCTCAGGAGCCCGTATCGCTTGAGACTCCCATCGGTGAGGAGGAAGACAGCCATCTTGGTGACTTTATCCAGGACGATAATGTACCCGCACCCGCAGATGCAGCTACGGCTACTCTATTAAGAGAGCAACTCAACAAGGTGCTTGATACCCTTGCAGAGAGAGAGCAGAAGGTGCTTCGTCTCAGATTTGGCCTTGATGACGGTAAGGCCAGAACTCTCGAAGAGGTTGGTAAGGAATTTAACGTTACACGTGAGCGTATCCGTCAGATTGAAGCCAAGGCACTCAGAAAGCTGCGTCATCCCAGCCGCAGCAAACAGCTTAAGGATTACTTGGAGTGATAAATATGCCAAAACCATTTACACCTAAGCTTTCTCCGAGGCTTGAGGGAATAGTGTCAATGGTTCCGGAATGCGAAAAAGTTGCGGATATAGGCTGCGACCACGGCTATATATCTGTGGCTTTGGTGCAAAGAGGAATCGCAAGAAGCGCGATAGCCTGCGATATAAAGGCGGGACCGTTGGAATTTGCAAAAAAAAATATCGCAAAAGCCGGTTTAGAAGGTATTGCCTATGTCAGACTTGCCCCGGGGTTAAACGCTCTCGGTGAATCCGAAGCAGACTGTATAGTGATCGCCGGAATGGGAATGCGCACTATCGCAGGTATTTTGACTGAAGATATGGACAAGGCAAAAAATGCCGATTATCTGGTGCTTCAACCTCAGAGTGAAATCCCGGAGATGAGGCAATTTCTCGGAGAAAATGGATTCTACATAATTGAAAATAAGCTTATGATAGAGGAAGACAAGTATTATTTTTCAATGCTTGTTTCTTCAAAGAACCGTCCTGCAAATGGGACAGTCAAAAAATTGGTGACAGGACTTAAGGAAGAAGCATACGGGCCGGAATTTTCATCGTTTGCGTCTACCCTTGATATGTACTTTGGGCTTGATCTTATCATTGAAGATAAAAATATGGCCAGGTACCTTAATCATGTTATAAATGAATGGACAGTCAGCCATGAAAAGTTATCGGAGGCTAAAAAGCCCGATTTTGCTAAACAGGCCGAGCTTACAAAAAAGAAGCAGCTTGCTGAACTGGCATTAGAGCTTAACACACTTTTTTAAAAAACGGAGGTGTATTATGTATAAACTTAATGTAATGGGGAACGAGATTGAAGTTGAAAAGGGGACTACTTGGGAAGATGTTGCCAATATGGTGCAGGACAAATTTGACTCACCTATTGCTGCGGTTTCCATTAACGGAAAAATCAGAGAGCTCTTTAAAAGAGTAAATAAAAACGGAATCGTAGACTTTTTCACCTTAAAGGATGATGTGGGACACCTCACATACACAAGAACGGCTACAATGCTCGCAATAAAAGCGATATTTGATATATTCGGAGAAGAGGCAGCCAATACTTCCAGAGTGGATTTTACAATTGCAAACGGTATGTTCATACGTGCCGGCAAGGGAGTGCCCGCTACCAAAAAGGCAGCCGATGATATCAAAAAGAGAATGAAGGAGCTTGTAAGCTACGGCACTCCCGTAAATAAGGCCACATACCCTCTTGATGAGGCTATGGATCTTTTTGAGCGTCACGGAATGACCGACAAAAATGAGCTTTTCAGATTCCGTCGCACTTCTCAGGTAAATGTATATGAAATCGACGGATACTATGATTATTACTATGGATATATGCTTCCTAATGTATCCTATGTAAAATATTTTGATTTTATTAATTATGGCGAAGGATTTATGCTTGTACTTCCTTCAAAGAATCATCCCACTGAGGTTAAGCCCTTTGAGGAGAGAAAAAAGCTGTACGAAACCTTTATGAAGACCGGAGAGTGGTATACACAGGTCGGTATCGAAAATGTCGGAGATTTAAACAGTTGGATCTGTAAGAATCAGATGAACGATCTTATTCTCGTTCAGGAAGCTGAGCAGGAGAGAAGGATCGGTGAGATTGCAAGAGAGATAGTTGAGCGCGGAGGAGTTAAGTTTGTCATGATTGCAGGCCCTTCTTCTTCCGGAAAGACCAGCTTTTCTCACAGACTTTCAATTCAGCTAAGAACGCTCGGCATGACACCTCATCCTATTGCTGTTGATGATTATTTCGTAAACAGAGAGGATACGCCTCTTGATGAAAACGGTAATTATAATTTTGAATGTATCGAAGCAATAGATACCAAAAAATTCAACGAGGATATGACTAAGCTTCTTGCCGGAGAAAAGGTAGAGCTTCCTGATTTCAATTTCAAGATAGGCCGCCGTGAGTACAATGGCAGAAGCCTGCAGCTTGGAGCAGATGATGTACTTGTTATCGAGGGAATCCACGGACTTAATCCCAAGATGAGCTATGCACTTCCTGAGGAGAGCAAGTACAAAATCTATATCAGTGCGCTTACATCCATCAATATCGATGAGCACAACCGTATCCCTACTACCGATGCAAGACTCCTTCGCCGTATGGTAAGAGATGCCAGAACGCGTGGCTCGGATGCAGCCAGAACTATAGGCATGTGGCCTTCGGTACGCCGCGGAGAAGAGGAAAATATTTTCCCCTTCCAGGAGGAAGCAGATGCAATGTTTAACTCGGTTCTTATATATGAACTTGCATGCTTAAAGCCTTTTGCTGAGCCGCTTCTTTTCCAGATCGATAAGGATTCACCCGCTTATTATGAGGCCAAAAGACTTTTGAAATTCCTGGATTATTTCTTAAGTGTGCCCAGTGAATTTTTGCCCAACAACTCAATCTGCAGAGAGTTTGTAGGCGGAAGCTGCTTCAGGGTATAAATTGTTATGTATATCATCCCCTCAGTTTATTTGAGGGGATGATATATGAGGTAAGGGGATACGACATAGAGAGAAATGCATATTATGTTTAATCGTTCAAATAAGAGTTCTAAGGTATTCATAATACTGGGTGCAGGAATTACCGGATTGGTTTTTCTTATCCTTTTATTTTTGACTTTTTTTACTTTGAAATACTATTTTTCTCCTGATGCAATCGAAGATGCACATTTAGATGACCTTGTTATTATTCCTGTTTCTATCGGAGTAATAGTTTTATCGTTCGTGCTTGGAAAAGCATTAAAAGCTGCAAGAAAAAAAATAAAATTCTTGGATTGGTTAATAGTATGTGTTCTTACGTTAATCTGGTCGTATATTACTATTAAATTTGTCACCGGTGCAAAGGAACAGCCGGGATCTGATTCCTATGCATGCTTTGTTCTTGCTAAACAATTTCTTAATTTAGATTATTCTGCAGTTGTTCCCAAAGATTCCTATCTGTCACTTTGGCCTTTCCAAACGGGATTTATTTTTATTCTTGAAAAAATGATGCGTATTTTTAATACAACCGATCCCATTTTTTTTCAAATTGTAAATGTTCTTTACTGTGCACTTGGAATGATCAGTGGTTATGGAATACTACGCGAGTACACCGACCGTGAAGAACTCATGATAATATATATGTTAGTAGCATTTAGCGATTTTATACTAGGAATAGAATGCGTTGAGGTGTATGGAAATATTCCATGCTTTCAATTAATGGTATTTGCTACTTGGATGTTTATAAGGGCATATAAAAGTAGGCACAAAATTGGAACGATTGTTTATATGCTCCTTTGTGGAGGGGCAACTATCTTGGCGTCAGTATACAAAGGGAATGCAAAGATTTTTGTTATTGCTTTATGTATAACAGGACTCTTCATGTTTATAAAAGACAGAAGCAGATGGAAGCAATTAGTTGTCATTTTGATCATTTCAGTCATTTCCTTATCAGCTGTAAAAGTGACATGTGCATATTATGAAAAATATGCCGGAAACACCATGGGTAAAGGTGTACCTGCGGTTGCATTTATAGCCATGGGACTCCAAGAAGGTGGAGGCTGGAACGGCTTCCATGCCAATACATATATGGAAACCGGATACGACTATGATGCAACTGTGAAAATTAGTAAGGATAACATAAAAGAGTCTTTGAAAGGATATAGTAACGATCCTGCAAAAGCAGCGAAACAGATATATGGAAAATCCATTTCACAGTGGTGTTATGAATCAAGAGGTGCTTTTTGGTCGGTTAATGCTATCTGGAAAGAACCGAGATCAGACTTTGCATTAAGAGTTATAAATGGGGATCTTAAGAATATAATATGCAATATTGCCAATGTGAGGTTGGGAATCATATATATTATTCTATTAATGGGAACGTTTATGGCTTTTGTAAGGATAATTAGAGATGAATTTGATGACACAGTTTATTTAGGATTAATTTTTTTCATAGGTGGATACATTTTTTCAATGATATGGGAGGCTCATACGGGTTATTTGCTTCCTTATGTGATGGTTTTATTCCCTATGTTACTTCCAACTATTTTTAATAGAATGAAAAAGGTACAAAATGTTCAATAGTTCATTTTAGGATACAGAGACTAAATGGTATTAAACAAAAGGCCAACGGAATTTCGTTGGCTTTTTGTTTGCCGGATAGTTTGGGTAATCAGAATTTGAGGTCCTGCTCAAGTACCGCAGCTTTGCTGGCGAAGAAGGAAATTCAGGTTGGCTGATACAGTGGTGGCATGGTATCCGTTCATGCTGGCGGTGGCACCGGCCATGGCGTCAACAAAGGATAAAAGGGCTCCGCCGTGAATGCTTCTGTAGGTATTTTCAAGGCGCTTATCACATTTAGTCTATTTCAACAACTTGCACCTAACTTTTGCACCGCTTTTGAATATCTGTGATATAATCAAATTGTCTTTATTTTTTCCACAACTGTTGAAATTTTTATATGGGGGTAATTTTATCATGAATCCCGAAGTTTACCTTTTTGGTCAGGTCCTTGGCACTCATTCTTTTCTTTTAAAAGATGGTTTTCTTCAGCCCGATGAATATTCTGAAATAGAGGCCCAATACTTCCTGCCCGGAGGCGAAACCGGCACAGCTGCAACTGTCCTTGATTCTCTTGGAGCAAATGTATTCTTAAGCGGAACATGGATCGGAACAGAAGTCGGCCCCATGCTTAAGGAGTTTTATAAGAACAAAAAGGTTGATCTCTCAGGGCTTGAATTTAAGGATGATGATCCCGGGGTAATGGATTATGTTGTGATCCACGGACTTGCAAGATCACCAATGGGTAGATTCCAAACCCTGTTCTCTACGGGAAAAAGATGGTGGAGCATCCCTAAGGAAGAAGATATCCTAAAGTGTAAGGTTGCAGCGATCGATCCCTATTTTGGAGAGGAGTCTTTAAAGGCTGCTGAGATTTGCGTTAAGCATGGTATTCCTTACGTTACCATCGATTCCATGCATGATTCATATCTTCATAAGCATGCCGCCATCAATGTGGTATCCAAGGAATGTACTGTAAAATACGGCGATATGGAACCTGAGAAGATCATGGAGCTTATGCAGAGCGAGGCAGAAGGATTGACCATTATTACCCGCGGGGAAAAGGATATGTTGTACGCAAGAAAAGGTGGAGAGATTAGTCGCATGCATCCTTTCAATGTGGAGGTAAAAAGTACTCTCGGAGCCGGAGATACCTTTAAGGCAGGCTGTACATACGCAGTTTTATGCGGTATGAAGGATGATGAGATCGTAAGATTTGCAAGTGCTTGTTCGGCTGTGGCCGTTTCCGTATTTCCTCTGCCTCTTAACCCTCCTACACTTGAGAAGGTTAAGAAGATCATGGGATCAAAGTAAACATGGAGAAGAGAGATAATGATAAAGATTGGTAGATTTAGTTTTGGAATAAAGAACCGATGGTTAGCTGCTGGGCTGGCTTTGTTGGTGGTGGTTTTGGCAGTAGCGCTTTCAGCCCGGTCGTGGAGCATGGATTCCTATGCCGCGGAGCCGGCCACGTCGAACGTTTCGGTTAATGCCTGGGGAAACGGTGGACAGCTCAGTTTTGATATGTCGGGGTGTAGTGGATATCAGAGGATCACGGTAGTAGCAGAATTTGACGGTACGCTTAAATCTGCCTCCGGTTGGGGGTTTGATTCATATACCGTAAACGGAAATACGGTTACAGCAGTGGTAGATGCCGATGGCGCCAATTCTTGGGGCTTTGACTCCAATGTTGGAATACAGGTTGAGGGTGAAAACATCTCCAAGGCTTCCGTAAAAAGCATAAAAGGTGAGGGAACACACACCGCTACGGCAAATAATAACCAGAACAACAACCAAAACAATCAAAATAATCAGAACAATAATCAGAATAATGATCAAAACAACCAGAATTCTGAGACACGTCCCGAGTTTAAATCACCTGCGGAAAGTATTTATGGTACTGCAGGAGACGACTGGCTTACAACAAAGGGTGAAAAGATTGTTGACATGAACGGGAATGAAGTTTGGCTTACCGGGTTAAACTGGTTTGGATATAATACCGGAACCAATCTTTTTGACGGACTTTGGAACGCAGAACTGGAATCTTCAATAGTTGCTATAGCGGATCATGGTTTTAATCTTATGAGAATCCCTATGTCGGCTGAGCTTTTGCTTGAGTGGAAGAAGGGAAACTATCCTCAGGCAAATTATAATCATGCTTATAACGGTAATCTTAATTCCCTTAATTCGCTCGAGATTTTTGACTATGTCCTTACTCTGTGTGAACAGAACGGAATCAAGGTTATGGTGGACATCCACTCTGCAAATACTGACGCTTCAGGGCACAACCATCCCGTATGGTATACGGATAAGATTTCAGAGGACAAATATATTGAGTCGCTGGTATGGCTTGCTGACAGATATAAAAACTTTGATACGCTGGTAGCGTATGACCTTAAAAATGAACCTCACGGAAAAGCCAGTGAGAGTCCTCACGCCATATGGAACGATTCCAATGACAAAAACAACTGGAAGAGAGTTGCCGAAAAAGCCGGAAATGCCATACTTGATGTAAATCCGCATGCTCTTATTGTAATCGAGGGAATCCAGATTTATCCAACAAATCCTAAGTCGAATGATTTTACATCAACCAATGATTCTGACTATTACAATACCTGGTGGGGCGGAAACCTGATGGCGGTAAAGGATTACCCCATCGATTTCGGCGATAAAGAGAGAAATAAGCAAATAGTATATTCACCCCATGATTATGGTCCGCTTGTATATGAACAGCCCTGGTTTAAAGGTGGCTTTACGTATGAATCGCTCTATAAAGATGCCTGGCATCCATACTGGCTTTACATCGAAGAGGAAGGCATTGCGCCTATACTCATCGGTGAGTGGGGCGGATTCATGCAGGGAGATAACCTAAAATGGATGGAGTATATAAGGGACCTTATAGGAAAGGAAAATCTTCATCATACGTTTTGGTGCTTTAATGCCAATTCCGGCGACACAGGCGGCCTTGTAAAGGATGACTTTAAAACCTGGGATGAAGAAAAATACGCCCTTGTAAAGCCGGTGCTCTGGCAAACAGATGATGGCAAATTTATCGGCCTGGATCATGCGGTTAAGCTCGGAGCAAACGGAATAAGCCTTTCTGAGCACTCGGGTAACGCACCTGAGCCTGTACTAAATCCGGAAAACGGATCCGCAAATTCTAAGGAAGATGAAGCTTCCGATAAAGAAAAGGAAGAGCCCGCAGAAACAAATACGGAGATTAGCGGAACCGAAAATTCCGAAACGGAAAATGGCAAAACAGAGAGTTCTGAAGCAGGCAGTTCGGGCTCTTTAGGAGAACAGGATTCAAATGAAGACTCACAGAGAAGCAATGTCTGGATAATAGCAGTACTTGCTGTAGTAGCCTTAATTGCCACAGCGGGTGTGGCAGTTGCCGTAACATTAATAATCGTAAAGAAGCCTAAAAAATAAAGGATTCAATATTACAGAGTAATAGAATTTTTATTTGATGAGTTTTGTTTTAATTTACTCTTACCAATTGCTTGACAACAACCGAATTTCATAACTATAATTACTAACTGTACGCAGAACAGGTAATCGCGGCTGCCACAAGGCAGGTGAGGAAAGTCCGGGCTTCGCAGGGCAGGATGCCGGATAACGTCCGGTGGAGGTGACTCCCAGACCAGTGCAACAGAAAATAACCGCCTATCGCTTGCGGTAGGTAAGGGTGAAAAGGTGGTGTAAGAGACCACCGGCCGTATGGTAACATGCGGGCCGTGTAAACTCCATTCGAAGCAAGATCAAGCAGAAGGGCTAAGGGCTGCCCGCCCATCCTTCAGGTAGATCGCTTGATGCGGCCGGTAACGGTCGTACTAGATAGATGATTACCCAGAGAGCTTTGCTCTCGGACATAACCCGGCTTACAGTTCTGCCGAGCGCCCCGCTTCGTGCGGGGCGTTTTATTTGTTCTTGCCGGACCCAAAATGCAAAAGAGGTGCAAAAGTTTTATAGTATTTTAATATACATACCGGGTAAAAAGTGTTAAAATATTCATCAAATGGGACTAAAAAAAGTTTGACGCCGCTAACCGTATGAACATTGCGGTTTCTGCGACATGTAAAGAAAGAGGCGATTTGAAATGACTAAGATTGACGTTGTATCAGGTTTCCTGGGTGCAGGAAAAACCACACTTATTAAAAAGCTTCTTGCCGACGCTCTAAACGGAAGCAAGACTGTACTTATTGAGAACGAATTTGGCGAGATTGGTATCGACGGTGGATTTTTACAGGAATCCGGTATCGAGATCAAGGAGATGAATTCCGGATGTATCTGCTGCTCACTTGTAGGAGATTTCGGAACTTCACTTAA
>JAIKXH010000150.1 GCA_024684215.1 Lachnospiraceae bacterium | reverse complement strand
TGATGAATCCCGCGAAGTAAAGTTCTCCACATACGCCTTTGAGATTGTTAAAAATGCGATGTCTGATCTCTGTGATCATGGGCAGTCTTCTTTCGAAAGGCACATGGAGGAAGCCGGTCTTACAAGATTGTTTTTAGATGCTATGGATCCAAGGGTAAGTGAGAATGCCTTAAGTGGAAACGGGACATCTGTTGAGTGGCATGATCCTACCGGAAACCTTGCGGTTCTTCACGTTATGCTTGAAAAGATGCGGAACCGCCTCGTAATGCTTCCGGAACGAATGAGACGACTTCTAGCTTATCACTACGGCCTTGGCTCCGGTGAGGCCAAGAGTATCTCAGAATCCGCAGCATACTTTCACCTCACCGAGAAATACCTGCGGGCTATCGAGAAACATACACTTGAAGTTCTGCGGGATATGATGAATGATGGAAAGATTATTTGATAATGCCTCAAATTTGCCACGAATCATAACAATTGTTGTGGTAAAATATTCCGGAATAGGAGATATTTAAAACGAGCGATTTAAAAGGAAAAGAGAAAGGATGACCATGTCCTATGAGTGAAATAAAAAAATTTGATCAAGCATATGCTGATTGGATAAAAACAATCAGTATGCAATTTAAGCGAAGTCAGATTAAGGCTGCAAGTAAAGTAAATGAAGAAATGCTCATATTCTATTGGGGCCTTGGAAGAGACATTATTCAGCAAGATGCGCAAAACAAATATGGTTCCGGCTTTTATAAAAGAGTAAGTGCAGATTTGAGAGAAGAGCTTCCGGATGTAAAGTCATTTTCTGTAACCAATCTCCATTATATGTCCTGGTTTTATGAATTGTATCCTGATGCAATTAGGAATTTACCCCAAGTTGGGGTAGATTCTCTTGAAGAACAGAATTTACCCCAGGTTGAGGTAAAAACTGGCTGTGGGATATTTAACATTCCATGGGGACACAACAAGCTGATAATTGACAAATGTAAAGGAGATCCGAGCAAGGCTAATTTCTTTGTCACAGAAACCATTAAGAATAATTGGTCCCGTGCAGTTCTAATGAATTTTCTTGATACAGATCTTTATAACAGGCAAGGTAAGGCTATATCAAATTTTGATAGAGTATTGCCTTCACTTCAGAGTGATCTTGCTCAGGAAATGACAAAAGACCCCTACAATTTTGATTTTCTTACAATCAGGAAAGACTATGATGAGAAAGAATTGAAAGATGCGCTGATGCTGAATGTTCAATCTCTTCTTATGGAACTTGGAAAAGGATTTGCTTTTGTTGGGCGAGAATACAGGCTTGTTGTTGGTAAAACTGAGCAGTTTATCGATATGCTTTTTTACAATATTCCTAATCACTGTTATGTAGTGGTGGAGGTGAAAGTAAGAGAATTTGAGCCTGGAGATATGGGACAACTTGGGACTTATATAGGTGCAGTAGACGGATTACTGAAAGGCAAAAACGATAACCAGACAGTGGGTCTCTTGATATGCAGAACTAAAGACAACGTGCTGGCGCAGTATGCTGTAAATATGATCAATGCCCCCATAGGAATATCAGAATATGAGCTGAGTAATGTTATGCCTGAGGAGTTTAAGAGCTCTATGCCTACGATTGAAGAAATAGAGAATGAATTAAAAAGGCATTGATATTCTTTGGGGATGAGAAATGCGTAGAACAGAAAATGTCGAATTTACGGTTCTGTGTCTCATTCAGGATGGCAACAGGATCTTGTTACAAAACCGCGTAAAGAAAGATTGGCAGGGTTACACGCTCCCTGGTGGACATGTGGAACCCGGAGAATCTTTTGTGGATGCAGTCATAAGGGAAATGAAAGAAGAAACCGGTCTGGATATTCTAAAACCACGTCTTGTGGGAATCAAGCAGTTCCCAATTGAGGATGGAAGGTACATCGTTCTTTTGTTCAAAGCCGAAAGTTTCAGCGGTCAGGTCGTTTCATCTGATGAGGGCGAAATGGAATGGGTAGAATGCGACAGGCTTTCAGAAATTAATACTGTCGATGACCTGGACGATCTTTTGAAAGTGTTCAACGACCCGGGCCTTAATGAATTTCAGTATTTGGTGGATGGAGATAACTGGACAATATCCATAAAATGAGAATGAAGGACAAGCTAATTTAACCAGTCGGAAGCTATATTAGGAGAAAATGCGCTATGATCGAGTACACGCTAATAGAAAACAAACTGGAAGCCAATGATTTTATTAAGCTTAAGGTTGCGGCAGGCTTTAGAGAAAGGCCGGTAGAGTTTGTAAAATCAGCGCTTAGGAATGATCTTTATGATGTAGTCGCTTTGGTAAATGACGAAGTGGTCGGAATGGGACGCCTTGTCGGAGATGGAGTTATGTACTGGTATCTGCAGGAAATAGTTATCCTTCCGGAATATCAGGGCATAGGCATTGGAACTGCCATAGTGAATAAACTATTGAATTACATAGAGGAGCATACCCCCGAAGGGAATTTCACAAGTGTGGGCCTTACAGCCGCAAAGGGAAAAGAAGGATTTTATGAGCGGTTTGGTTTTACTAAAAGCCGTGGAATGACAAAATACATAGATAAAAGTGAGTCACAAGATCAGACCAATTAACTTAATCAATCTCTCTATGGCAGGCCTTTAGAGAATTATTCTCCGAAGGTCTGTTTTTTTGAAAAAATCTCCGCACATTTTTTGCGCTTCATCCGTTAAACATAATGAAGGGAGGTTAAACTGGATCCATGGACTTAGAAAAAGCGTATGACAAAATATACCGGTATGCGTACTTTAAACTGAATAATCAAGCCATTGCTGAAGATGTGACGCAGGAGACCTTC
>JAIKXH010000125.1 GCA_024684215.1 Lachnospiraceae bacterium | reverse complement strand
GCTGCCGTTTTTATCTCTTTCCTCGATCTTTTCAATTACCTTTTCAATATCGTAAGGAATCTCGGGCAGGAGAATGATATCCGCTCCACCGGCCATACCGGCATTAAGTGTAAGCCATCCTACCTTATGTCCCATAACCTCAACAATAAATACTCGTCCGTGGGATGAAGCCGTAGTGTGGATACAGTCGATCGCATTTGTAGCAATATCAACCGCACTCTGGAATCCGAAAGTCATATCGGTTCCCCAAAGGTCATTATCGATGGTTTTGGGAAGAGTAACAACATTAAGTCCCTCCTCACGAAGCCTGTTTGCAGTCTTGTGAGTACCGTTGCCGCCCAAAATAACAAGGCAGTCGAGGGCAAGCTTTGCGTAATTTCTCTTCATCTCCGCAACCTTATCAAGCCCCTCGGGGGTAGGCTCATCGAGCAATTTAAAAGGAGTACGTGAAGTTCCGAGAATAGTACCGCCCTTAGTTAAGATACCGGAAAAATCATGTCCGGTAAGCATTTGGAAATTACAATAAATAAGTCCCTTGTATCCGTCCCGGAAACCATATACTTCTACATCTTCTCCGCTGTTGACAAGTGTTTTAACAACACCGCGCATTGCAGCATTAAGCGCCTGACAGTCTCCGCCGCTGGTAAGCATACCAATTCTTTTCATTTCAGGTCCTCCTTAATATATTTAATTTGTGAATCTATGATAAGTAATCACTTTCTACGCATATATTCAATGCAAAAAACATATACCGCGTATTCCGTATAATTTTATCACATATCTGACTTTATAACAAATTTATTCTTGTCAAAAATAAGAAGAACTAGTACAATATGTTTTGTTGTTTGGAGACGTATCGAAGCGGTCATAACGGGGCGCACTCGAAATGCGTTTGCCCTCCGGGGCACGAGGGTTCGAATCCCTCCGTCTCCGCTATATTTGCAATCAAACAATTGCAGCAAAAAAGGAAAGGAGCGCTCCTTTCCTTTTTTGCTGTTTTCATTTACTGCTATCCGCCTGCCTGGCGCAAGCAATAGTGGCATGCGAGCCGGCTCCTTCAGCAAATCCGGCCCCCCGGGACGGGGGCATTCCTGGCAAATAACTTTTGGTCTAAGCAAAAAAAGGAAGGCTTGATTGCCTCCCTTTCTAAATGTTGTTATCAATGATGTTATTTATTCATTTACCACCAGGGAGCATAGAAACCATTATCACCCTCGGCTGGAGTTATTACCGCAAGTTCAACGCCCTTGTAGTGATTTGTCCCGCTACAGGCTGTCGAGTAGCCTCTGTTTTTCAATTCAGCTATCATGCCATGGTCACCACCATTGTTTAATTCATCGGGACAAATGCCAGGGGCAGGTCTATGACAATCAATGTAAACAAAGCAATCTCCAAAGTCAATCCATTCGTGCCAAGGAAGTCCATCCCACCAGTCGCCGGTTGCAGTCTGGACCTGGCCGCCGCTTGAGTCTGCGACTGCGGATGCACCCGCGTCCGCAACCTTGCCTGCACCCGGGTCTCCCTCGTAGGCCGCCCTGCCCTCGTTCTTTCCGTAAGCGGTGTAGTGGCCGTAGAGCGCCTCGGGGCTGCTTCCAAGTGCCGCCACAACGTCTGAGTTGTTAGCTGCGTAGTACGCCGCATCGAACCAGTCGGGGATAGCGGCTGCCTTCGCTGCTTCCTCTGCTGCCTTTGCTTCCTCTGCTGCTTTTGCCTCCTGTGCGATGCGCTCCTGCTCTGCAATATATTCAGCATCAAAAGCCTCCTTGTCAGCAAGGATTGCTTTGTAGCTTTCCATAAATGCATCGGGGTCTGTCTCTCCGGCGGTGTAGCTATCTACCAGGCTGGTAAGTGCATTCACGCCGTCTGTATTGCCATTCCCTGTCATCTCAGAGGCGAGTGCTTCCGTGTCTATGGCGTCGATTTCGGCTCTGAGAGCTGCGATGCGCTCCTCTTCAGCCTTCTTAGCCGCTTCTTCCTCAGCAGCCTTTGCAGCCTCTTCCTCTGCCTTCTTTGCCGCTTCTTCGGCTGCTTCTTCGGCGGCCTTTGCTGCCTCAAGCTCCTCTTCCGAAGGCTCCGCATCTACTACTGCCTCTTCTACCTCAGGTGTAACTTCAGCGGGGGCAGGATTCGCTCCACAACCGGCTATAGTGAGCAGCATAGCAGATGCGATAGCGATTGAAACAATTTTCTTTCTCAAAATACTTTTTCCTCCTGGTTTTCTTATTACTTTTTCTTGTATTATCTAAAGTCAAAAACACAACATCATTAAATGGAATTCTACCACCATTGAATGCGCTTTACAACAAAAAATATCGTATCTATAGATACAGTATCTCTGGATGGGTTATTTTGAGGCTCTATAGCGATTATAATTATCTCGAAATTAACCAATTATAAATAATCTATTCGGCTTTAGGGATATTATGATACGATTACGCATTGATGAACTGTTGGAAGAAAAGGGAAAAACAAAATATTGGTTAGCCAAAAAGACAGATATAGATTATCATGCTTTATCCAAGCTGGCAAGTGGAAAGACTGTCTCCATAAGATTCGATACCATTGAAAAATTAAGTGAAGCCTTGAATGTAGAAATTTCAGAGTTGTTTAAGAAAGAATAATGTTACTTCCCCGGAAGTAATAACACAATATCACTTTTGGAGCCAAAAGTTATTGTGCCCTGCCGGGAAAGAGAAAAATGAGTGAGCACAAAATGAGCACAAACAGAAAATGGTGATGTCTGCAACGCCGTATTTTACATTGTTTTAAAGACGGACGATAGGTTCGAATCCCTCCGTCTCCGCTTTTTTAAGAAGAAAAACTCTACCTGGTTTTTCTTCTTTTTAGTTTATTGTATAATATTTACAAATTATTTCAATTTAAGGAGGATTTTTAAATGGCTGTTGCAAGTATTATGAATATTATCCTTATTCTCCTCGCATCTATTCTTTGTGCATTCATCATAATTTCCACCGTTCTTTTTATCAAAGACGGCATAGCGGCTAAACGCGAAGGAAGACCTCGCACAAAGTCTTATACTGTTATGTTTATTATCAGTATGGCACTTTTGGGATTGGTGATTACTGTAACCGTACTTCTTATACTTCTCACATTTGCAATCATGACAAGCATGTAAGAAAATTCAATCACAAACACCGTAATAGCATCAAAAAGGATCAAAAATGAGTGACAAAAAGTTTATTAAGATTCTAATTGCCGTTATTGTCGTGTGCCTGCTAATAACAATAGCTCACGCGATTTATATTTGCTATGCCTATGAGAACTCATCAATTATTCAATTTATTTCGAGGGAAAAGGGATGGTAAAGAAAAAATACTTACAGAATCTGCTGATAATTTTAGGCGTAGTTCTACTGTTTGCCTGTATCAATATATTTTTGTATGTAAAAATCACGAGCAGACTCGCCAATAATTTCAGCGGTGTGTCCAAACTAAAAATGATTGACGTATCCAGATACCTTCCGTTCGAGGAAGCATCAACTCTCGCAAGGACCGGTTCTTCTCTTAAATTTGATGAAGGTGACGATTTACCGGTTCTTGACGGT
>JAIKXH010000024.1 GCA_024684215.1 Lachnospiraceae bacterium | reverse complement strand
AAGGAATTCTCCCTCGTCTACGCATAAGTTCAAATCTTTTACGACCCTGTTGCTTCCATATATTTTATTAACGTCTTTTAATTCAACAATTTTTCCCATGCGATCCACCTCGATACTTAAAGTGCCTTAAGTCCTCTTTCTCCGGTTCGGATTCTGACTACATCATCAATATCTTTAATAAAGATCTTTCCATCGCCCACATGATCTGTAGCACATGTCTCTCTTACCTTTTCAATAATTGGTTCCATATCTGCATCATCTACAACTACTTCAACCTTAACTTTAGGCAAAAGATTTATTGTTGTCTTAAATCCCTTTAACTCATTTACAGCACCTTCTGTAGTTGTAATACCCTTTTGTGTGCCACACCCCATAACAGTTGATAATGTCATACCACCACAATTTACTTCGTCCAGAATGCTCTTTATATCCTCTAACTTTTCAGGTCTTATAACGATTACTAATTCTTTCATATCTTGCCTCCTCCTACGAAATCAGAAAGGGGCCTATCCGCTTTGGATAAGCCCCTTCGCTCGCTTGCATTATTTATTTCAAAATATAATCCAAGCAGTCCATTTCTTCAATTAACCCTTTTTACCATTTATCTACTTATAAATAAGTAGTTATCCTCGTTCTCTAACCATTTTGAATAGCTGAACTCTGTTATTTACATCAAGTTTCCTGTAAATATTTAAAATGTGCTTTTTGAGCGTATTGGGAGTAATAACAAGCTCATTACAGATATCATCATTAGTTTTACCATCCATGAGCGCTTTTAGAATCTCAGACTCTCTCTTGGTCAACTCATACTTTTTTGAAGCCTCTTTAACTGTAATCTTCCCTCCGACAATCTCATTATTTCTGGCATGCTGATCAAGTCTGTATGCCAGATGATCCTTAAGCATATCCAGAATAAAAATATCGTCGTAGTGGAAGTTTTCTTTTCCAATAGTCCTGTAAAAAGTGATTGCACCGAGAAACTTTTTGTGTCGTGCTATTACCATTTGAAGCGCAAAATGCCAGTTGTTTGGCTTATATACCTTCTGATAGTACTCTGATTTGACTCTTGCCTCATCTGAAATAATGTCCGTTTCTCTATATATAAGCATTTTGCCACTCGCTACTATTCCCCTGCTATAGTCAATGTCTTCATACATTTCAGACAGATCCACATCACAGTTGTATGTAACCGGGTCGCATAATATATGCCCCTTCTCCTGAGAAGCCAGATAAAAATCCGCACTGTCAAAATCGATTATCATCTTTAGTTCTTCAAAAAGTGTCCCACGCATTTCATCAAAATTTTCGGTTGTATAGATTTTGTATATAATATTGTTAAGTATAATCCAGTCATTAGTTTCTAGTTTTTTCATACACACATCCTCACATTATCCGTTGAATATTGTACTGCATCATTTCTCAATCCGGCACAATTCTGTAAACAAGGTCATGCTCCATTATCGCTTCCACATGCCTTACAAAGAACACCCTTCCGGAGCATCTTGCTTTTATCACCTCTTTGACATCAGCAGTATAAAGTGTATTTCAAGTCTTCCTCATAATATGGAAGATATGTTGGAGCATTACTCAGTATCGGCTCTTCATTCAGGTAATACCTGATCATCTTTGGAACAAAATAGTAAATTCCTTTATCGTCTGCAACTCCGTTTCCTGGAGAATTTAAAAGTGCCACATTGCCAGCTCGGACACCATTGTCACCCCTCAAATATATAAGGGCGCTTCGAAATATCCGAAACGCCCTTGTTTATGGTCTGAAGTATACTATATTTCTCAAATCAATGTCAAGAAAAATCGCATCCACCTGGCTTAGGAGAAAACTCCCACACCAGGCCTTATAAATATGTATAAAACTGTGTAGCTCATAAATCAATTATTTCGACGCGCCAAAGATGAATATTTACATCTTTTCATAGCCGATTCCTCTATAACAATATGCTATCCTATATATCTCTTATGCGAAATCTTCACATTGCTTTGCTTGACCATAGCATACTGCATGGTCGTATCAATCTGATCATGACCAAGTAATTTCTGCACCTGCTCTACGGGCATTCCTTTATCTATAGCAGTGGTAGCCATAGTGCGGCGAAACTTATGAGGGTAACAGTTGGTTACATTGGTCTGCTTTCCCATCTTCTTCAGCATTATCTCTACACCACCAGATTTTAATCTATGATG
>JAIKXH010000168.1 GCA_024684215.1 Lachnospiraceae bacterium | reverse complement strand
GGGAATATTCTCTCTGCATCCGGCATCGATAGCCAGCTTTTTTGTAGCAGAAACAAGCGTGGAAATAGCATCCTTTCTGGGCTTGTCATGATCTTTCATGGCCTGCATCATATCTTTCTGTAATTTTTCGAACTGCATTTTTAATTCCTCCTATTTTAAGCATTTTCAGTAGTTTTAACTGAAATGCTGTCTTTATCTTTAAAATATAGTGCCTTTAGAGCTACAAACAATACAGCGCAGGCAAATACAGCTATCAAAACTTCAACAAACAAAATACTCTTTATCGTTCCGTATTGATAAAGTGCTGCCGGAATATCCAAAGCGGTATGAAGTAATATAGCCAATGGATATAGCCAAATCTTTTTATATTTCACTGCATAGAATACAATTATTGAAGCTCCTACATGGAATACCATCGCAAATATTCGCTCTGCGATAGCTGTAAAAGAGGTTCCGATAGTAAGCGCATTTAACTGTGCAGGTGCGCTCATAAGTGCAGTCATTGATTGTCCTGAAGCGGCTGCCGGTTGCAAAACAAGAGTATCATATAAACCTAAGTTTATAATAATTGCCAGCGTCAGGTTAGAAATACCTGAAATTGTCAGAATAACTAATGCCTCCATTCCGCCATGACCGATTCCGTGTGAAATGGATGTTTCTCTGTTTTTACGATTTCTAAGAAATGTATTAAATACAACAAATCTTCCGGTCTCTTCAAACAGTCCCGCCATAAAAGCACCCAAAAGCGAAAATACAATTGGATTTGACATTATAGCTGCACTCACCGGATTAGAATGAACAAAAAGGAAGTAATTCGGTATTTGTTCAAGTAACTGTGAAAATACAAGCCAAGTGGCTGCACCCAAAAGGATAGTTGTCATTCTCTCCTTTTTGAAAACCTTCCACCATATTGCAGCTCCGATTGGAAGAATCAATCCACCTATGCACATGATTACTATACTAATTATCGCCGCTGAACTTATATGCATAATTCCCACCTCTACTAGGATTTTTCAGACCTATTTTCTATGCAGCTGTTTCAAAACATTAAACTGTTTTTTTATTCCATAGATTAAATGCTTTTTCAAACTCCTGCATTGATAACTTCAACTCTGCAGCTGCATCATTTTGTGTAATGAGACCTTTCTTTACAAGAGAGAAGCACGCGTTCGCCTGACCAATATCTATTCCTTGTTCTCTTCCTTGTTCTCTTCCTTGCTCGAGCCCCTCTTCGTAACTCTCTTCTCTTATTCCCTTTACAAAAACCTCTTCATTGTACTCTGTGAGACACACATCAATCACCTCCGCCCTATGCAATGAAAGAAAATCGGATAATATTCCGTCTCTGATACAATCTTCTACAGCTTCATCAACAGCTTTCCTAAAATCATTTTCTAATGAACAATAATTACGAATGCGTTTTATCAGCTCCATATAGTCCGACAAAACGCGGCATTTAAGCAATAGATCGTTATTATAATTCAGGTTGTATACTGTAGCCGTCCACTCAAATTCTCCGTTTGAAATTGAATGCATAAAAGAATCAGACAGCTTTAATTTCGTAACCGGTTCCAATTTATCGGTACCGTTATAAAAAACAATATAATTGGGAGCCGGAAAAGAAACACGGGTTTTTCCGTAAATATTGAGCTTATGTTCCTCTATGTACTTGCTGTACATTTTCCCAAAATACATTAACCCGCGAATTGGCATATTAGGATTAATAGTACTCTGCTGTTCCCATAGATTTAAGTACGAGTCCATTATAAAAGCGACATCGTTCTTCATCTGGATGTAGATTACATCATCAATAGTATAAATATCGATTCCATCAACATCCGAATAATTCGTTCCGTTTAACGAATTATATAAAGATAATGTGTTTTCCTTATACTCCTCGCTGCCAAACAACAGACAAAACAATCTGTCCTTATACTTTTTGTTAACACTTACCACTTGTTTATATTTTCCTCCTTATAAAGTGATATAGATTTAGCCCGGAGAAAAACACAAGTAATATTAATTATAATTCATGAAATAATACAGTTCTTTTTAGAAAAAAGACAATACCAATATAAATAAAAAACCCTGAAAACCAGGGTTATTGTAGTTTAAATCTCCCCAGATCCAATCATATAAAAAATACTTATTGATTAGATTTCCCCCTCTGGCTGAATATATTATAACACTTCACCCTCTATCCTCAAAGAGTTTTCGGACTATTTCTTCGCGTGCGGCATCTTCATCGCGATCCTGCGCATCCTCCTTAACGTCCTCGCGCACATACTCCTGACTTTCATCAAACCGTTCAAGCATTTTATCCCATTCTTTCAGCGTCATTTCCTGACCGCCGATTTTAAAACGCTCCTCAGTCTCGCCATGAATCAACTTGTAGTACATCTCCGTCCTATAAGAATTAATCTGAGTAATCAAAGAGTTTTCCTCATACTCGGCAACTTTATCCTCATCTGCGCCATCATTATCGCTTCCTGCAGAGCTTCCCTTCGCATTTTCCTCTACCGTTTTAGACTCATCTTCCTCAATCTCCTCAAGTTTTCTCTTGCAGTGATTGTATTCATGAATAGCCCGCATTATCGCATTTAAATCTTCACTAGAAAACATTCCTGCGGCGAATGAAATAGAATCCAGATTATTAATATTTACGTTCAAGCTTCCCCCGCTCGGAAGTCCGATTCTAAGCACTTTTTTCGGATCGGAAACATCACCAAGATTGATTGCATTATGCCTGTAATCACATACAAATATTACGCCGTTATACTCAATAACGCCATCCTTAGCCAGATAGTTATAAGGACAATCAAGTTCCGGCTCTGATCGCAAAAATGCGCCGGTTTCCTTATGGAACTCTGAAACGGCCTCACTTTGCTTTTTATGTGCCTCTAAAACAGTGCTGTTACCGTACGCGAAATACCCTGTTTTATCTGTCATAACTCCTGAAATGTCCATACATCCCTCCGATATATCTATCTGCAAAAAAAGCACAAAAGTAGAGGTCTTCCCTGAACTTTTGTGCCATCCATAGCTATTATATTTATATATATCGGCATTTTATAGAAAATAATAACCTAAAAATTATAACTATTTATAACTAAATTATATAAAGCAAATTTATAACTGAGATATTGAAAATCATAAGCAAATTCAAAAATCACATTTTATGACTCGTTCACCAGCTTACCGGTCATGTGATCAATGGTTATCTCGAGGCACTGAACATGTGCGAGCGAATTTTTCAATTCATTTCGCAAATACTCCTCATCGTCGGTAAATTTGCGGGTGAGATGAGAACAGATTTCTATAGCCTTTTCCTCATCCTCAACGAGCTTTATATGGCCAAAAACAACGACGCTGTTGACATTCAAAGCCCATTCGCCCTCTTTGCGATAGCCCTCATCATAGACGCAAAAGCTGACCTTGTCATGCTTTTTTATGGAATCAATCTTATGTCCGACCATAGCACCGTGAAAATAGATTTTGCCATCCTCTTCCGAGTACCAATGGTTCATAGGAAGACCATAGGGATAATCATCGTCCCCGAGCATAGACAGCACACCTCTTTTTTGCTCCTTCAAAATACGGATACACTCCTCGTTGCTGATCTGCTGTTTGAATCTTCTCATTTCTCTAAACATAAATATTACTCCTTAAAGCTAAGATTTAAGTTCGTGAAAAATGCTCACGAATAACAAAATAAATATATTACTTATTTAACTGTTCTTCAATACTGTTAACTAAAGTCTCAGGCTTTTGAGAAGGAGCGAATCTACCGACAACATTGCCTTCCTTGTCGATTAAAAATTTAGCAAAATTCCAAGTGATACGACCGGGCTTTTGCTCCTTTAAATACTTATAAACAGGCGCTGTATCCTTACCGTTTACCTTAATTTTCTCAAAGCGGGGAAATTTGGTGTTATAATTAAGTGTACAAAAACTGTCTATCTTTTCAGCGCTTCCGGGAGCCTGAAATGCAAACTGGTTGCAAGGAAAATCAAGGATCTCAAAGCCCTGCTCATGATACTTCTCATAAAGATTCTCAAGTCCTTCATACTGAGGTGTAAGGCCACACTTTGTAGCTGTGTTTACTACGAGCAAAACCTTTCCCTTGTACTCAGAAAGCGAAACATCATTTCCTTTGTTGTCCTTTACGGTAAAATCATACAAACTCATCTAAATGTCCTCCAATATGATGCATTGCGCAATATAGATTTGCTTCAATTTAATTGCGCTAAACTGATTCTCCCATAAAAAAGTTGCTCCGTCAAGAGCAACTCTTATTAACAAATTCTAAAATTTTATGTTACGAAAAATAAAAAACAAAACCATTTAATAACTAAAGAACTAAAACTATACACTTCGGCACTTTACGCCGGTCTGTGAAGATAAAATCCCTGGAAAAAGTCCGCTCCGGCATCTCTCATAAATTCAAATTCACCCTTAGTTTCGACACCTTCGGCAACAACGGAAATCTCCCTTTCATGGAAATCCTTAATAAGGTCTGCAACCTTCTCCTGCTTGAGAGGATCGGTGTCGATATCGGTTATAAGCGAGCGGTCGATTTTAACGAGAGCGGGACTATAAGTATCCACAATCTTCATATCATTGATTCCGGAACCGAAATCATCTATGGAAATAGGCGATTTAGCCTGCTCACAATAATACTTCTTTAACCTGGCGATTGACTCCGAATAATAAGGATATTCAAGGATTTCAAGGAATACCTTAAAAGGCTGTTTTCCATAATAATCAAATAAAACCCTTGTCTCTTCCTTTGAAAAATATTCCGTCGGGAACGAGTTTATGCACAGATTCTCGGTATAGCCACGCAAAATATACTCCTGCATCGCACCAAAGCAAGTTGCAACCTCAAGAATATGGAGCTTCTCCATCTTGGTATACTTTTCAATAAGCTCAGTGACAGTCATATCTGTAGGGCGCATCAAAGCTTCCCTGGCAAATATCGTCTTACCGTCCGGATAAAATATTGATTGAAAAACATAATTAATTGACAATTCACTGAGAGCTTCTACTATTTCTTTGTCTAAAGGTAAATCTTCGAAGTAAATCATATAACTGTCCTTTCAAGTAACACAAAAAGACAGTTTACACTCCGAATAAAGGGTTGTCAACAAAATTATTACAAAATTTATAACAAAATATTGCGCAACCCACAACATCTTGTATAAAAAGTTAACATTTTGATCAAAGCTATCCTAAAACGCTTGATACCTTAGCTTCATCTTCCCCGTTTTGTGAGCACTGCTCAAGGGTAAAGCCATCGCTGTCGCTAATTGAAAACTCACGTCTTACAAGTTCTAACATTCTCTCCTCATCGCTGGTATATTCACCATCGGAGGCTGCTATTCCAAAAAGATTGAAATAAACGAGTTTTCTCTTTCTCTCCGGTCCATGCTTAAAGCAATTAATTTCGTTCCTAAAATCGACAATGGAGGGATGAATTTCACCATATGTTACACTCATCTCACTCTTATACTTTCTCAAAAGTTCTCTTTCTTCATCCTGTAAAACACCATCTACCATGGTAAGATAATTGGCAATAACCCAAAAGGACTTCTTTTCATCATTGTTAAGCTCGTGTAAAAGCATATGGACCTCCTTTGCAAATAACTTGTTACCCTGACTGTGTTGCCTGTAATAAATAATTTGTTACTAAAAAAAATGAGGTATTTTCATTATTATTATATCACCCGGAACATGACAGGCAAAGTGAAAAATAATGTCTTATTTGCATAAATAATGCAAATTTTTTAACATTAATAAAAAAATTTCGCCATCACCAATAAAGCTGTGATAAAATGATTTCGTTTGATTATAAATATATGGGAGATTAAAAAATGGATTTAAAAACAAAACACATGCGGCAAAACAACAATATAGGCTTTATTATCGGTATGGTAATCGAAATCTTTATGCTGGCCGCAACAATTCTTTACCGCGTTAACCGCAAATTCCCCACACCGATCATGCTTGCCGTAATCATACTTGGCATCATCGCAATGATCATCGGCTATATCAATTGGAAGAACGATGAAAAATTCGTTCATCCCCTTCTTGTAAGCCTCGGCCTCGGCTACCTTGTAATGCTCCTGGGATCAACTCACACCCCTTATATGTGGGCATTTGGCGTGTTGATAGGACTTATTATCACCACATACAACGACATGCGCCTTGTAAAGCTTGCCGCAGCGACAATGGTTGTGGAAAACATCATCTTTGTTATCCTCTATTACGCATGGGGATACAACAAAACCAGCTCATCAACCTTCATGGTTCCCACAAACATGGCATTTGTTATACTTTTTGCCATCGTTTGCTACCTCGTATCATGGAACAACAACAGACATAACGCCGAGACCATGAACGACATAAACGAAAGAGCTGCCTCACAGGAAGCAAGCGCAAAGATTGTAAAGGATACTTCTGACAAAATCGCCTCAAAACTCGAAGATGCAAACGAAGCAATGACTAATCTTTCAGACAAAATACATGCATCTGCCGAAGCCGTTGAGCAGATTTCAAGCTCAGTGACAATGACCGCCAACGCTATCCAAACCCAGACCGAGATGAACTCAAACATCCAGGATTCCCTCGAAAGCATTTCCGATGAGTCCGGAGCCATGCAAAATCTGTCTAATGAAGTAAAAGGCAATGTAGAGGAAGGAAACAAGATTATCCTTGACCTAGAGCGCCAGTCAAGTGAAACCGCACAGGTTAATAAAAAGACTGCACAAATGACCGAAGAACTTGGAAAATCTGCTGAAACAGTAAAAGAAATACTTTCCGCAATACTTAACATATCTTCACAGACCAACCTTCTTGCACTTAACGCTTCCATAGAAGCGGCCAGAGCGGGTGAAGCCGGAAAAGGCTTTGCAGTTGTTGCGGAAGAAATCAGGAAGCTTTCCGAAGATACAAAAGCATCTGCCGAAGAAATCGGTACTACCATAGAATCACTTATTCAAAACGTAAATATAGCTTCTCAAAACATGAATTATACCGTAGAATACTCCAATAAACAGGGCGAGCTCATCGCACAGACCGGAGAAAAATTCAAAGCTATTCATGAATCGGTAAACAAGCTGGCAAAAAATGTGGACAACATCTACTCAAATGTACAGGAATGCGTAAATGCAAACCACACCGTAATGGATTCCATCACAGACCTCTCCGCCACTTCCGAAGAAGTCGCAGCATCCTCAGAATCATCTCTCACCATCTCGCATGAGTGCACAAACGATATGGATGCAACAAACGCTATACTCGATGAAATCCTTAAGCTTTCACGCAGCCAGATAGGTTAATTCTAACTGCTAATATAAAAAAAACAATCTAAAAGTCCATCTTCTGAGAGATACCGATGCTTTCAAGTTTTTCATTGCTGACGGTTCTCTCGATGATGGTCTTTACTATATCATCAAGCTCTGAACCTTCACTGTAATCAGCGGGAGCAAAGAGCTTGATTCTGTTTTCCTCAATCATCTTGTACACCTTTGACTTATCCTTTGTCTCAGGATTGTACACTCCCACGGAATACCCGCCATACGAATTCACCAGTTTCATGCAAGGGATATCTGTCGCGCTGTCCCCGATATAAACTATATTTCTAAAAGGAACTCTTATCTTGTCCGGAGTAAAATAATCATTCACCCCGGGATCGTTTATATCCAAAACTCCCTTTGAAATCCTAAACAAAAACTGCGTCTTGTTGGTATAGTTAATTGCCTGAGCGGGCCACTTTGCCACCCCGCGATCATTATAATAAAAAGAGCTGGCATAAATCTTGGTAAAAGCACCTTCCTTTGCCATCTTTGTGCCCTCTATCATTTCCTTTAATCCTGAAGAAATAATATAATGCTCCACGATCACGCCATGGTCCTCGCCGTACTTTCTGATACGCTCAAACCATTCCTCAACACCGGGAAAAAGCTTTACTTTAGAGCCGTACTCAGCGAGCTTTTCCTTGTTGAAAACAAGCCTGCCCTCAGCCTCTGTGACCATCATATACATATAGGCCAGATTGCTGTCCATATCGTTGCCGCATGCAAGCTCATCAGCCCTTTGCCAAAACTCATTTACATCATAACCAACGGATTGAATGTACCCTTGCGCCTGCATATCGTCAGGTGACAATGTCTTGTCAAAATCATAGCAAATTGCTACAACAGGTCTGTCTTCTTTTTCTTTTCTAACGTAATTTCGAGCCATTTAATACCCTCCGTCACCCGGCACCTTCTCAGTCTATATCCCCTACAATATCTCTCACCATCTTATCGGAAAGAGCGTCTCTTGATGCAAATACATGCGCTGCACCTTTAAGCTTATCAGCCAAAGCTGTCGGGTCCTGCGCCAGATTACCTTCCTCGTCCCTTTTTACATAAACGATCGGAAGTCTGTAGTTACTTCTGTTTGCCAAAATCTCCGCAACGTTTTTTACGCCCTTTTCCCCAAACATAAAAGGCTTATCCCAAACCGATAAATCGCCGTCTCTTTCGAGGAAATTTCCGTTTATCATCATCTGTATAAAATCACGGGCAGCTTTGCTTCCGGCCGCATTTTTCTCATCATAGCAAACAGATATACTACGACACTTAATATCATAGTATATCTGTGGAATGCTTACTGTCTCACCATCCTCATCCGCCTTTGGAACCTTCGTCCCAAGCCAGCATTTATGAATGGTTTCAAAATATTTTTCAGTTAACGATTCATTTGCTAAAAGCGTAATACAAGTATTTATGACTCGCCTCCTGAGACAGCTGATAGATTTTCAGCCTATCTTCTACTCTTATCTTCTTCTTAAAGCGGCTCCGATAATCCATACAAGGAACACTACCGCACCTACAGCTATTGCTATAATAGGATAGCCCCATATCGCTGTAAGTATAAGTACGGGGATGATTAAGATCCTGAAAATGATTTTGATCACTCCGCCTGCTACTTTAAGTATAAATCCAAGAAGTCTGAATAAAAGTAACAATATCAAAACTATCAACATATGAAACACCTCCTTTGCGGTAAATTGTGCCTTAAATACTTCTTATGAAACGATTATTCCACAAAAGAAGCGTTTCTTAAACAGTCAAATCAGCAAATTAAAGTCCCTTAATTCCCCAAACCTTAAATATATTTTTTCAAAATAGGTAATTTCAAAATTCGGATATAAAAAACTTACTTCTCAGTCTCTCCGGTCCAGTCAATGATACCGCCAAACTCGATGATATTGGTATATCCCATAGCTGCAAGCTTTGAAGAAGCCATCTTGCTGCGTCTGCCACTGCGGCAATATACATAGATAACCTTATCAAGCTCGGGAAGCTCAGCAGGCTGAGAAGTAGAGATATCCTCGTTAGCCACATTTATAGCTCCCGGAATATGCCCTGATGCGTACTCATCCGCTCTTCTTACATCCAAAATAATATAATCGCCCGGAGTTTTAAAAATCTCCTTAGCCTCATCCATTGTTATTGATTTAAATTGTCCGTCATTTTTGCCCATAATTTTGTCCTTTAATAATAATCCGACGATAGCCAGACAGACAACAACGCCAACAATAATAAAAACAACTGCTTTTTTCATGTCATCACCTCGTAGCTAATGTTTTTACATCAATGTCCGTAAAAAACTATTTTTTGTGCTTTCTGCCCCTCTTATTAAAATCATCATCAATCTTGGCTTTCCACTTTCCGCCGTCAAGAGCCTGTCCGATTTCATGTGGCGCACTACATCTGACGAATGATACGGCCTCGTCCAGCGCTTCAAAGTTAAGAGCAGTTCCTTCGGAATCGCAATTATAATTTGCGGCCCTGTCCTTGCTGATACCCATGTTGCCGGCCACCTCTATAGCATCAATATTAGCACCAAGGAACAAAAATTCCCAATTATATTTTTCCTTCCGGCGCTCGATCATCTGCTTAACATCAGCAAAAGAATAATTCCTGCTGGCATTTTCAAGACCGTCTGTGGTGATAATAAATAAAGTCTTCGCCGGTCTGTCTTCTTCCCTTGCGTATTTATGGACGTTACCGATGTGATGGATTGCTCCTCCTACAGCGTCTAAAAGAGCTGTGCAACCTCTGACAAAATAATCCTTGTCGGTAAGTTCTTTAATATCACCAATGGCTACTCTATCGTGGATCACATCACACTTATCATCAAAAAGTACGGTTGAGACTATAGCCTCTCCCTCTTCCTTTTGCTGCTTTTCAAGCATGGAATTAAATCCGCCTATAGTGTCTGCTTCAAGGCCTCTCATAGAGCCGCTTCTGTCAAGGATAAATACGATCTCGGTTAAATTTTCTCTCATAATAATTACCTCCGTAAAAGTGTTTGTTTTCTGTTACTGAGGTCATTATATGGTTTAAAGAGAATAAATATGTCACTTGCCGGGCGACAAATCAAAATCTAAAATATACGTGGTTTATCAGTTCATAAAGCTATCACTCCGAAAAGCTTCCCAGCACCGGCTCCTTGTGCTCAAATAATGCTACATTTACTGCAAAAATATCATACGCTTCATGCTCAATAAAATACCTAACGATAACATCCTGCCTGCTGCACGGAGAAAGCGCGTATCCTGCTCTCGAGAGCAAATCCTTGGTCTCATCGAGGCTAAGCCTCAAAGCGATGGCAAGAGCCAAAGCTGTAGACTTGCTGGGATTTTTTGTGGTTCCGCATTTTAGCTTTGAAAAAGCTTTGCGATCCAGATTTGCCTTTTTTTGCACCTCTACATCTGTCATTCCTCTTTCATCGGCAAATGAAAAAACCATCTCCATAAAGGTCTTGTCAAGATTACTTATGACATCCTCAAGGCTCCTGCTTAAAAACTCAGCCGGTGCAGCGCAAGTCATAAACTTCCCACCGGAGAAGCCTTCCTCTTCTATGCAGCCATCCTCTTCTATGAAGCCATCCTCATCCTCTTCTTCATCAAAAAAGTTTGGAGATGCTCCTACAAATGCATCTTCTTGGGGGAGCGGGGACTTAAAAAGCGGTTTCTCATCGGATACATAATTCTCATTAATATAATCATCAATATCACCGTACAGTTCAGACGATAAAGGAACAGACTTCTCGTCATGTATACTTAGATAGATACAAATATCTTTATCCGATAAAAATGATTCTATCTCCGATAAAGCGATACGAAGGATACTTCTCTCAGAAAGCCCATAGTCTTTATCTGACAGTAAAGGGATAGCAATACTCTCTACCTCTGTAGAAGCTGCATTTTCCATTGCAGTTTTATATCCGCTTTTAATTGCCTCTTCATAATCGTTACCACCGATGGATGATATATAAGAATCTATATATCTTTCCGGATCCGCTATGGCATCTACATGCATTTTTGAAATATCATTTCTAACAATCTGAAACGGCATGATTTCACCTTCCTACTAATGGTTAAGCATCTCCTGCCCAATCATCTTGATCGTATCGTCTATAACTGCAAATATAATCTTAATATCATAATCCGGATTTGCATTTATGAACTCCCTGCAAGAGCGCAGCGCTACCTTCCAAGCATCGATTAACGGATATCCGAATATGCCGGCAGATATCAAAGGAAAACCTATCGAATGAAGGTTGTTTTCCTTTGCCAGCTTTAAAGAACTTGTATAAGCATCATGAAGCTTTTGAGGCTCATGGTTGTTACCGCCCGACCATCTGGGTCCTACAGCATGAATCACATATTTGGCAGACAGATTAAAACCCGGAGTAATAACCGCGTTTCCTTCATCGCAGTGACCAATTTTACTGCATGCTTCTTCCATATCCTTAGCGCCTGCATCGTTAAAGATATAGCCGCACACCCCGCCGCCTTGCATAAGCATACTGTTAGCGGCGTTTACAACAGCATCCGTATCAAGCCTTGTTATCCCAATCTTCCTGATCTCTATTGAACTCATATCCGCACCTATAGTCCCCATACCCACGGGCAGTGGCAAAAATCTTTGTCTTTTTATCTAATAAGTCGCATATCACTGCGGCTACAACTCTGACAGTCTTCATCGCCGCACCCTATGCCAAATCTATATAGAGAATCGGCGTACCCTCTTCGTCATCGCTTATCTCTATACCAAAGGAATCCACTTCAGCATTTTTAATCGCTTTGTACTCTGAATCCTCGAGGATTTCCTCTACATCCTGCTCATAAAACAGGGCTTCATCCTCCTGATTGACAGTAACGGTAGCATTGCCGTCATACACATCCAAAAGCTCGTGTAATTTCATCTATACCTCCAAATAATCTTCCGTGAGTTTCATCACTTCACCAAGATTTTTTATATCG
>JAIKXH010000136.1 GCA_024684215.1 Lachnospiraceae bacterium | reverse complement strand
GACGTCTCAAAAATCAGTAAAAACGATGAGGGCTCTGAATTTTTGACGGGCTTTATCGGTGAGGAATGATGACGATTTGATAACGGAAAATGGGGTATCAAATATGGATAAAGATTTAGTGATAATCGGCGGAGGTCCTGCCGGGCTTGCCGCTGCCATAGCGGCAAAGGAGGCCGGTATAAATGACCTTTTGATTCTTGAAAGGGACAATAAATTAGGCGGAATCTTAAATCAATGTATACATAATGGATTCGGACTTCATACTTTCAAGGAGGAATTGACGGGACCCGAATATGCCGCAAGATTTGAAGACAAAGCTCTGGCACTCGAGATTCCATACAAGCTAGAAACGATGGTTGTAGATATATCCGCTAAGGGCGAAGACAAGCTTGTTACCTACATGAACAGGGCAGAGGGACTTGTAGTTATAAGGGCAAAGGCGGTTATACTTTGTATGGGCTGCAGAGAACGCTCAAGAGGAGCGTTAAATATTCCGGGATACAGACCTGCCGGAATATATACTGCGGGAACAGCGCAAAGATACGTAAACATCGAAGGACGCATGCCCGGCAAAGAAGTTGTTATTTTAGGCTCCGGAGACATCGGCCTTATAATGGCCCGCCGCATGACCTTTGAGGGAGCGAAGGTAAAACTGGTGGCAGAGCTTATGCCCTATTCCGGAGGATTAAAGAGAAATATTGCACAGTGTCTGAATGACTTTGATATACCGCTCTTACTCAGCCACACTGTAGTAGATATAAAAGGCAAAGAAAGAGTTGAGGCGGTTGTTATAGCCGAGGTTGATGAACACTCTAAACCTATTCCGGGAACGGAACAGGAAGTTAAGTGCGATACACTTCTTTTATCTTGCGGACTTATTCCGGAAAACGAACTTTCAAATGCCCTAGGGGTATCTATAAACAGAGTTACCGGAGGACCGAATGTAAACGAAAGCCTTGAGACAAACATAAAAGGAGTGTTTGCTTGCGGAAACGTACTTCATGTACATGATCTCGTGGATTACGTATCCGAGGAGGCAACGCAGGCCGGTAAAAAAGCAGCGGAATATTTGACCGGGGCAGAACGTGAACATGAAAGCGAAAATAATAGCGGCTGCCGCAGCGAAAAGAATACTGACAATGCTGTTTCCATAAAGGCAACAGACGGTGTCAGATACATAGTGCCATCGGTTATCAGATTAAATCATATGGATGACAGACAAATTGTCAGGTTCCGCGTGGGAGCTGTGTATAAAAAAGTTGCCATCCAGGTACTGGCCGGGGACAAAGAGATAATGAATCTAAAAAAACAGGCGCTTGCCCCCGGGGAGATGGAACAGGTCATTTTACAAAAATCAGTTCTTTCGGGAATAGATGATTTAAAAGAGATAACTATTCGAGTAAAGACGGACTAGACAATAAAGGGGTATGATATGGAAACAAAAGAATTCACATGTATAAGATGCCCTCTGGGATGTAATGTGGTGGCCTCGTTAGAGGACGGAAAGATAATAAGCATAACGGGAAATACCTGCCCAAGGGGCGCAGAGTATGTCACAAACGAGTTGACAGATCCCAAAAGGATCGTTACCACTCTTGTAAAGGTCACAGGGGGAGAGAACCCTGTGGTTTCCGTAAAGACTGCTTCGGATATTCCAAAGGGGAAAATATTTGAATGTCTTGATGCTTTAAAAAGTGTAAATCTCAAGGCACCGGTCCGCATAGGGGATGTTGTATTAAAAAATGTATGTGATTGCGGTGTAGATATAGTGGCCACAAGCAATGTAAGATAGATAGTGAGTTACGTTATTAAAAGAAATTTAGTATATGATCTATGAAGGGGTATTAGAATGACTAAGAAGTATATCATGGCACTGGATCAGGGAACTACAAGCTCCCGTTGTATTTTGTTTGATAAGCAGGGAAATATCTGCACTATGTCACAAAAAGAGTTTACCCAGATTTATCCTAAGCCCGGCTGGGTAGAGCATAACCCTATGGAGATATGGTCATCGCAGCTTTCGGTAGCAACTGAGTGCATGGCTAATCTCGGAATTGATGCAAGTGAGATCGCGGGTATAGGAATTACAAACCAGAGAGAAACCACCATAATATGGGATAAGCGCACCGGACAGCCCGTTTACAATGCCATCGTGTGGCAGTGCAGGCGCACATCCGATATGATAGATGAGCTTAAAAAGGACGGATTCGACAACAAGATAAGAGCCAAAACAGGACTTATTCCGGATGCATATTTCAGCGCATCAAAGATTGCCTGGATATTGGATAATGTAAAAGGTGCAAGGAAAAAAGCCGAAAACGGAGAGCTGCTTTTTGGAACCGTTGATACGTGGCTTATCTGGAATCTGACTAAAGGCGCGGTACATGTGACCGACTATACCAATGCTTCAAGAACGATGCTTTTTGATATCCATAAGCTATGTTGGGATAAGGATATCATGAAGAGATTTAATATTCCCGAATGTATACTTCCCGAGGTTAAACCTTCAAGCTGCATATACGGTCATACGGAAGTCAGCGTACTTGGAGGAGAGATCCCAATAGCAGGCGCGGCGGGAGACCAGCAGGCCGCACTTTTTGGACAGTGCTGTTTTGATAAAGGTGATGTCAAAAATACATACGGCACCGGCTGCTTTATGCTTATGAATACCGGGCATGATGCGATATATTCCACAAGCGGACTTCTCACAACAATAGCGGCTTCTGACTCCGACGATGTTGAATATGCTTTGGAAGGAAGCGTGTTTGTAGCAGGAGCCGGCATCCAATGGTTAAGAGACAGCATGAGAATGCTAAAGAGCGCGGCAGCCTCAATGGAGTATGCCGTAGCTGTACCCGACACCGGCGGAGTATATATAGTTCCTGCCTTTGTAGGAATGGGTGCACCCTATTGGCAGCAGCATGCAAGGGGCATGATAGTGGGTCTTACCAGAGGATGCGAAAAAGAGCACTTTGTAAGAGCTATGCTCGAGTCTATAGCATACCAGACCGCGGATGTTCTTAGGGCTATGGAGGCCGATTGCGGAATAAGTTTAAAGAGATTAAAGGTAGACGGCGGAGCCAGCGCCAATGACTTTTTAATGCAATTCCAATCTGATATAATCGATACATACGTTGACAGACCTGCCAGCGTAGAGACAACCGCCCTTGGAGCGGCATATCTTGCCGGACTTGCCGTTGGTTATTACAAAGATAAAGACGAGATTAGAAAAAACTGGCAGCTTGGCAAGACTTTTGAGCCTGCTATGGAAAAGGAAGTCAGAACAGAGCTTATAAAGGGATGGAAGCGCGCCGTTAAGTGCGCTTTGGTGTATGCGGAGGACTGAATCTAAACAATGATTACTTTTATTTTGATACTTGCAATAAGTTCACTTTTTGTAAATCCCAAAAAGATATATAAAAAGCACAGCAGGTATTATAGGACTCTTTTGAATATTTCGACCTGGCTTG
>JAIKXH010000127.1 GCA_024684215.1 Lachnospiraceae bacterium | reverse complement strand
TGTGCATGAGGCACGGGCAAACATGAAGTTTGCCGGAAAGGAGAATCATGAAGATTAATACCAGAATTTTCGGTGAAGTCGATATCGAAGACTCAAAAATTCTTACTTTTGAGAAAGGAATTATCGGATTTCCCGACCTTAAGCGCTTTACACTTATTCATGACGAAGAGGTAGGCGCAAATGCAGGCATCAGATATTTGCAGTCTATGGATGAACCCGGATTTGCATTGCCTGTAATGGACCCCCTTGTTGTAAAGCAGGACTACGATCCCGAGGTTAATGACGAATTACTCAGCGGTCTTGGAGATTTAAATGAAAACAACCTCCTAGTACTTGTTACTGTAACCGTTCCTTCAGACCTTACAAAGATGTCTGTAAACCTTCAGGGACCTATTGTTATTAATGCTGACGAGCGCAAAGCAGCTCAGATCATCGTTGACAGCTCCGAATATCCCGTAAAGTTCTATATTTACGATATTTTAAAGAGCAGAAAGGATGGTGAGTAATATGTTAGCGCTGTCCAGAAAAAAGAATGAAGCACTTATCATCAACAATAATGTTGAGGTTACCATCCTTGAGATCAAGGGTGACCAGGTAAAGATCGGTATCAATGCTCCCAAGGAGATTCCCGTATACCGTAAGGAGGTTTATCTCCAGATTCAGAACGCCAACAAAGAGGCTGCTACGGATGTATCCGGACTTGATCAGCTTAAAAATCTTTTTGGTTAAGAGAAATCTAAATGCGTCGCTTATGGCGGCGCATTTTTGTGGTTTAATATCTGATTAATGAGCCATACTTTTGTGCTTTAATAAAGAGCGGCAGCGAAATGCCAAAAAGAGATTGCGAAACTTTGAGAATTCAAGATTTGCAAGGCTTGACATACGCGTTAAATGAAAGTAAAATATTGTGGCACATTAAATAAACTTCACATTCTTGTAACAGGAAGGGGTTTTAAAAAACATGGAAAAGAAGAACATTCTTACTTACGAAGGTCTTACCAGATACGAAGAGGAGCTTCACAATCTTAAAGTTGTCAGACGTCAGGAAGTAGCTCAGAAAATTAAGGAAGCACGTGAACAGGGCGACCTTTCCGAGAACGCTGAGTATGATGCGGCAAAGGACGAGCAGCGTGATATCGAAGCCCGTATCGAAGAGCTTGAGAAAATCCTTAAAAACGCTGAGGTAGTTGTAGAGGACGAAGTAGACCTCGACAAGATCAACGTTGGATGTAAAGTCAAACTTTTAGACCTTGAGTTTTCAGAAGAGCTTGAATATAAAATTGTAGGTTCCACCGAGGCTAACAGCCTTGAGGGTAAGATTTCAAACGAGAGCCCTGTAGGACGCGCACTCATCGGACACAAGATCGGTGACGCAGTAGACGTAGAGACTCCTGCCGGAGTATCAAGCTACAAGATTCTCGGAATCGAGAGATCTGCACAGTAGGAGTAACTAAAATGCCTGAGAATAACAATAACAATCAGCAGCCCCAGGATTTAAACCAGCTTTTAAAGGTTCGCCGTGAAAAGCTTGCAACTTTACAGGAAGCAGGTAAGGATCCTTTTGTAATAACAAAATATGACCAGACCTATCATTCCGATAAGGTTAAAGAAGAATACGAGAAGCTTGAGAAAGAACTCCTTGGAGACAGACCTGCGGTTAATGTCGACGGACTTGATGAGCAGGCTGCAAGAGAGGCTAAAAAAGCTGATTATAATGAGCGCCGCGCGATCATGGATGCTCATCCTATTAATGTAAGCATTGCCGGCCGTATGATGTTCAAACGCGTTATGGGTAAGGCATCATTTTGCAATGTTCGCGATTTAAAGGGAGATATCCAGGCATATGTATCAAAGGACAGCGTAGGCGAAGAAGCTTATGCCGAGTTCAAAAAGTCTGATATCGGTGATATCTACGGCGTAAAGGGATATGCTTTCAGAACAATGACCGGGGAGATCTCCGTTCATGCAAGTGAGATTATCCTTCTTACCAAGAGCTTACAGATCCTTCCCGAGAAGTTCCACGGACTTACCGATACCGACACCAGATATCGTCAGAGATACGTTGACCTTATAATGAATCCCGAGAGCAAGGACGTATTTGTAAAGCGTTCAAAGATTATCCGTGAGATCAGAAATTTCCTTGCGGGCAGAGACTTTATGGAAGTAGAGACTCCCACCCTCGTAGCTAATGCGGGCGGTGCGGCAGCCAGACCTTTCGAGACTCATTACAATGCTCTTGATGAGGATGTAAAGCTTCGTATTTCACTTGAGCTTTACTTAAAGAGACTTATTGTCGGCGGATTAGAGAGAGTATTCGAAATCGGCCGTGTATACAGAAACGAAGGTGTAGATACCAGACATAACCCTGAGTTTACTCTTATGGAGCTTTACCAGGCATACACCGATTACAACGGAATGATGGAGCTTACCGAGAGCATGTTCAGATATCTTGCTCAGGAAGTTTGCGGTTCTACCACTATTTCTTATCAGGGCACCGAGATTGACCTCGGAAAGCCTTTTGAGAGACTTACAATGACTGATGCAGTCAAGAAATATGCAGGAATCGACTTCGATGATCCCGCACAGGTTCCCGATGATGAGGCAGCTAAGCGCCTTGCAAAGGAAAAGGGAATCGAGTTTGAGGAGCGCCACAAAAAGGGTGACATCCTTAACCTCTTCTTTGAAGAGTATTGTGAAGAGAAGCTTATTCAGCCTACCTTTATTATGGACCATCCTATCGAAATCTCACCTCTTACCAAGAAGAAGCCTTCGGATCCTTCTAAGGTAGAGCGTTTCGAGCTCTTTATCAACGGATGGGAGATGTGTAACGCATACTCCGAGCTCAACGATCCCATCGATCAGAGAGAGCGTTTTGCCGCTCAGGATGCCAACGCGGCAGCCGGCGACGACGAGGCTGAGCACACCGACGAGGACTTCCTCAATGCACTCGAAATCGGTATGCCTCCCACAGGCGGCATCGGTTATGGAATCGATCGCCTCTGCATGCTTCTTACCGACAGCGCGGCAATAAGGGACGTGCTGTTGTTCCCGACCATGCGCCAGTTATAGAAATAATATAGCGTACCGCTTTAAAGCGGTACGCTTCTTCATTAAACGTAAAATCGGTCGCGAATCAGCCGAAGAGACCGGAGCCGGTCCTTAGATAAAAGAACTGACGATGATAACCGATGTATAGCACATACTCCTTCAGCCTTTAGTGGGCTGGGGGAGTTTTTTTGATGGGAGAGATAAGCAGATTTAGTAAAGCATCCGAGTGAAGCAATCCACATCTTGTGGATAAATGTTGGGATAAAAACAAGATATGGGGATTTTGGAGGGGCGTTTATTGGACTGAGAAAATGTTAGGCTTAGAGAGGGTGGCTGGACGGTTATCGATATAGGTTGTATAAGGGAAAAACGTCGATGGGTGGAATATGAAAAATATCTGTAAACTTGGTATTGACAAATATCCGCCAACTTGGTAATTTATATCTGTAAACTTGGTAAAACGCTATGGAGGAATAGTCATGGATCGTGAAGAACTTTTAAAAGCAGCGAAGGAATCTGCTCCTAAGTTAGGTGAAGCAGAAAAGGAAAACGGCCGAAAAGCTCTGATAATAGCTATGTGCGTTATGACAATATTGCTAACTGCAAAAATAGTAGCAGAAATATTGATAAAACGAACTGTAGATTGTGGAACGCTTAGTATTTTTCTTTCTTTTTTGTCTGTATGGAATACTATTGAAGGAATAAAGACAAATAAGAAGCGATTAATTGTAGGGGGAGTATTCGCTGGAATAGGAGCTGTAATAACACTAATAATATATATAAGGACTATATTTGTATGAATTCTCATTTACAACTGAAAAACAGAATAAAAGAACTGCGTAAAGAAAAGAAGCTTTCTCAAACTGAACTGGCAGAGATGGTGGGAACAACACAAAATACCATTAGTTCGCTTGAAACGGGTCAGTATTCTCCCAGTGCTTATTTATCAGGTTTGATTGCAGCTGCACTTGAGAAGACTTGGGAAGAGGTATTTTATTACGAAAAGGAACAGTAGGAAGGAGATGTATCTGCATGTATTTTGCCGTGGATGAAGATGGCGTAAGAACATATATAGACAACGCCGAGCAAGACAATGGTTATTACTGCCCTTTATGCAAGGGAAGTTTGATAATGAAAATGGGAACTGACAGGGCTCATCATTTCGCACATAGAAGCGGCCTGGAATGTGATACATGGCATTATGACATGTCTGAATGGCATAAGAGCTGGCAGGAGAGATTCCCGGAAGACTGCCGTGAACAAGTAGTTGAGGTTAATGGTGTTGTCCATCGTGCGGATGTTCTGGTGAAAAAAACGGTTGTGGAATTCCAGCACAGTAATATTACTAAAGAGGAATTTGCGGAACGTAACGAGTTTTATCAGAACGCTGGATATAAAGTGGTATGGCTTTTTGATATAAGGGATAAATATCATACAGATCAGATAGAATTGTCCAATGAGAAAGATCATTTATATAAATGGAAGTGGGCGAACAATGTTTTTGATGATTATGAACCTAAAGATCAGGATGTTAAAGTGTTTTTTCAGTTCTGCGATGATGAACTTGATACATGCGGAATTGAACGTATGTGTTGGAAAACGCCGGGAAGATGTAAAAGATTTATTACTGCTGACGACTCGCTGAATACGGTGGAATTTATAAATCGTGTTAACCGGAGTTTTAGTCTGATAGATTTTTCCAAGAACTTACTAAGCATTAACAATATCATAAATCTTACTAAGGATTCACATATCATTGTACAGAATATAGAAAACGGAGTGGTGGCACGAGTAAACGCTGATTTCTACAGAAAGTATTTTAACATAACAGAAATAAAAGGAAATCTAAGTCCGAGTAAAGATCCGAAATCCTTTTTTTTCTATCCGAATTTTAGAACGATCTATTATTGGAATAGGCCGATTTGGAGATTGATTTTTGGTAATGAATTGGGATTTGTAAACGGGGTATAGGGTATTAAATCCTGGAGGGTACATACATGGAAGAGAACGGACAGTTAAGCTTATTTGATACATCTGGGGAAGATTCAGGGTTTCCTTCATCCGGCAAGCTGCCGATTGTAAAGGCTAAATTCATAGCGGGTGAAGAGAAAACATGGCAAGAATTATTTGAAGATTTTGATGAGTTATATGCTACCACTTATTCATCTGGGTTAACATTTACCGAATCATTGATAGATAAGTTTAAATATGCAGAAATTATATATGGATGTGAGGAGATTATACCAGGAGATGTTGGAGCTGTTCTTGCCATGGAGACAAGTCTTCTGGAAAACTTTGCCAAATCAAAAGTGGCAAAGAAACTAAGTGAGAGAATCCGTGAGAAAACACTGGCGCTGTATGTATCCCGTAATTCTATTTCCCATGCCAAAATTTTCTGTCTCAAAGGAGGAGACGGAAGAACAAGAGTGATTGTCGGAAGTGCAAATATGTCGAAGACTGCTTTCGAAGGTTACCAGAGAGAGAACATAACATATTATGACGATCCGGAAGCCTATGAATGGTACATGGAAAGGTATGTGAAGTTCAGGGAAAACTGTACAGACAATGTGAACCAAAAGGCTATTGAGAAGACCATCGAGTCTGACGATTACTTAAGAGACCATCCGGATGACATTCCCCTGATACAGACTGTAAACGAAAAAAAATATGTATATCTTGAACCTAGCCCCGAAGAGGATGAGGCAGAGGTGGTGATTGTAACCAATGCCAAGGATATGGAAAAAGAACTAAAGCCCATGCTCCCTAAACCCAAAAAAGAACATGGGAAACTAATTCTAACGATAGAAAATGTTGCTAAGATTAAAACTTCCATAAAGGATATAAATGTCCGCAAAAAGGAACTGTTAAAGACTTTTCCCAAACTTCATTTGGACTATGAGAAAGAAGAAATAAGCTTCAACGGAAAAATATTTGAAAAGGTTGATGACAAGGATAAGATTATAAGCGATATAAACTGTATCAAGTATTTTCTTTCGAGTTTGGACAGCTTTCATGGCGATTATCTGCAGGCACAGAATGATTATTATCGTTTCATGAACTGGTTCTTCGCTAGTATATTCATGCCCTATCTGAGACTGGTGGCATACAAGAAGAATTATGATGTTACTACTTTTCCAAATGTTGGAATAATGTATGGCGATTCCAATGGCGGTAAATCTACGTTTGTACAGCTGCTTACTAAACTTATGACCGGAAGCAGAATACCGGCTTCGGGAAATGCTGACTTTACGTATACCGGAGTAGAGAAACTTAGGCGTGGAATAGAGGGAGTTCCAATCAATTTTGACGACCTAGATAGAAATCAGTTTAGAAGTAATTCAGATAAGATCATCAAAGCCGATGAATGGGGGATTCCGGAGATGTTTGTTAACTATCCGGCTATTGTTGTTACTACAAATAAACTCCCTTCACTGGAAGCACCGATTCAGAAACGAGTGGTGGGTATCAGAATTGATGTCCGCATCGGTAAAGAAGAAGGACTGGCAAATTCCAGAAGCATAAAGGAAGCTATAGCAAATTCTACAACAGCGTTCTATACGGAGTACATAAGACGAATGTTTCCGCTTGTTAAGGATATGGCAGAACGTATGAAGGAAGGCGAAGAAAAATACTATGCTGATATTTTTGAACTATCCTCAAGAATCATAGTAGAAATATTCAGGGATTATACTGGTGATGTTCCTGAGTATATGAAGAAACTTTCTTTTTCCGATTATTACGGAGATCAGGTTACTGGCAGGACTGCGATAAAGACGATACGTGAAGCATGGGTCAGTGAGAGAAAGTCGTTTAAAGTTGACAGGCGTAAGAACTTGCTGATTTATTCGGTTCCTGATACGGCTACTCATGATATAAGGTATCTGCAGGACGAATTACCGCCACAGTTAGAGGCGCACAGGCATCCTTCGAGTCTGACGATGAATCTTAAAGAAGCAGAAAAGTTTTTTGATATGAAGTTTAAAACTGGTATATTTAGATAATAATTCGTTTGTTATAGATTAAGCTGGGATAATAAAGTGGAGGAATCTTTATGTGTCTGAGTGTGCGACAAATAAAAAATGTGGATATTTGTATTGCAAATGTTCCACACAAAAGCTATACTTTTTTTGGAGGTATCTGCACATGGATAAAGAGAATAAGACATATTCAATGAGTATTCGCGTAAGTGAGGAAGAACTCGATAAGCTTAAACAAGCAGCTCGTCTTGAAGCTTATTCCTCGTACAGTGAATTTGTTAGAAGGACAGCACTGTTAGAGGCAGCGCAGATTATCGAAAAAACAAAGATGGAGAAGTTTGGGAAATGAATGTGATCAGCTTGTTTAGTGGATGTGGAGGTTTAGATCTAGGCTTTGAAAGAGCCGGATTTAATATTCCGGTAGCCAATGAATTTGATAAAACTATATGGGAAACTTTTAAGATTAATCACCCGGATACACATCTCATTGAGGGAGATGTAAGGCAAATAACAAAAGAAGATATTGCACCATTTATTAATGGTGAAGTGGATGGAATTATAGGGGGACCTCCTTGCCAGTCTTGGTCTGAGGCTGGAGCGTTAAAAGGTATTGATGATGCAAGAGGTCAGCTGTTTTTCGACTATATTCGTATTTTAAAGGAATTTAAGCCAAAGTTTTTTTTGGCGGAGAATGTTAGTGGAATGTTAGCGGATCGACATTCTAAGGCCGTAAAAAATATTATTGCTATGTTTGAAGAGGCTGGTTATGATGTTACTCTGGATTTAGTTAATGCAAAAGACTACGGAGTTGCTGAAGAAAGAAAGAGAGTGTTTTATATTGGCTTCAGGAAAGACTTGGGAATTAAATTTGGCTTTCCAAAAGGTTCAACCAAAGAAGATGAAAAGAAGATTACATTAAGAGATATAATATGGGATCTTCAGGATACTGCGGTTCCTTCCGGAAACAAGAATCATCATAACCCGAAAGCTATTAACAATAACGAATATTATAGGGGAGCTTATTCTCCAATATTTATGAGCCGAAACCGTGTGAAAGGGTGGGATGAGCAAGCTTTTACAGTTCAGGCTTCCGGAAGACAGTGCCAGTTACATCCTCAAGCGCCAAAAATGGAGAAGGTAGAAAAAAACCTTTGCAGGTTTGTAAAAGGAAAAGAAGATTTATACAGAAGAATGACTATTCGTGAAGTCGCAAGGGTTCAGGGATTTCCGGATGAATTTAAATTCGTATATGAAGATACTAATAATGCGTATAAGATGATTGGAAATGCTGTTCCTGTAAATTTGGCATACGAGATAGCTTGTGCTATTAAACTTTATCTATGCGGTGAAGGAAATAAAGTAGTAGTTGATGAGGAACTGCTTAATAAAAGATATATTCCTTAAAGTGTGTAAAACTATTATGTGAGGTGATTATATGTCTAAGAAGACCGACAAACTTGAACAAGAAATTGAAGAATTGGGCAGGGATAATATTGGAAAGCCTATCCCAGAGAAAATTACAGATTGGATGATTAATGAAGGCATTCTTGCTGGAAGCATTATTGAAAGCGCAGAAAGACTCGGACAAGAGAATTCAAAGACAGATGTTCTTATCAGATTGAAAGAATCTCAAGCGATAAAGATTTCAGCTAAACTTGCGAATGCAGATTATTTTGGAAACTGGTATGGGCACGAAAGAATAATAAATGAGTTTGGGATTGAAACATTTGAGTTGTTATCTCGTAAGGTTACTGAATGGGCAAATGAATGGATTAAAAAACCACAAGCAGAATTGTTTGTTGGAGTCAGTGTATCTTTTGGCGCACGCTCTGGAGAAACAAGCGTGGATTTTTGTGACATATTTAAGAGCGAAGATGTTCTAAAGATAGCTAAGGGTGTTGGAACGGGGGATAACGTTGCGAATGCACTATTTGTAAGTAATAAGTGTCCTTCGAATATAGAAGATTTATTTGACAATCTTCAAGAGATAAATCGGGATAATATAGAAAAAGCAGTTAAAGATTTTAAGGTTATATATAGACCGATTAATCCGATGACAGATGACTCGGATAGGTGTAAATGTGTTTATACGATGTTTAAACCATATAAAAGACAAGAGACTGAGATCGTGGTGGACAGCGTAGAAAAATTAAGAGAATTAGGTGAATTTGTCGAGATTGATTGGACAAAGTCATATAAAATGAATCACAATAGGGTATTAGACATGTTAAAGACTTGCTATAATATTTCTATTTCGAGGTATGGAAAAGAAATCCCTAAAACTCCTAAGACAAAGGATGATGAGGCTTAAAACCTCGATTTTTCGGGCTTTTAAGTTAAACTTAAAAGCCTCCCGGTCCATCATAAATCAAAAAGCGGGTAATGTACCCGCTTTTTTGTTGCCCAAAATTGAACTACGGGTTCAATGACAGTATTGATAAGCGACGCTAAACTGTCTACGTAACATAAAAAATCAATGAGAGGTGAAAAATATGGTAGATATGAGTTGCTTGGCAGATGGACTTGTTGTTCCTGCAAATTTTGAAAAGACAGGTAGAAATCTTAATGAGATTATTGTAGGAGGTACCGGTAGCGGAAAGAGTTTTAGTAATGCATACAGTAGGTTGCTTCACACATATAATTCAAGCGTTATGGTGACATTTACTAAGAAAAGAATACGCGATATATTTGCTAAGATGTTTGAGGATCGTGGATATGAAGTGATCAATTTGAACCTGATTAATCCTGAAGAGTCAGATATCGGATATGATCCTTTCGATCATATTCACAATGAAAGAGATGTGATAAATTTTGTCGGACAGTTGTTGGGGGGAGAACGCAGCAAAACAAGAACCGGAGATCCTGATCCGTATTGGAACGAGAGCGCCAAAAGTGTTATTGGAGCGGAAATCGAGCTTGAAAGACTTACGGCGATAGATAAGAACAGACCTGCTTCATTTGTAAATGTAATTGCCATGCATCGTTCACTTAAGGTGGATAAGGATTCAAAAACGATTACAACGAATTTAGATTATTTGTTTGAAAGAGCACAAAAGAAATTTCCCGGAAATCAGGCATCGGAGATGTGGAAGACGGTGCAGGGATTAGCTCAGACCACGGCTTCTTGTATTTTTTCAATTGCAAACAATGCGCTGGATAAGATATTCGATGAAAATGTAATTAACATCATGGAACGGGAAAAACGTATTTCGTTTAAAGAAATGGGAAGCAAGAAAACGGCTTTGTTTATTTTGACTTCTCCCGTGAACAAATCCCTTCAGAATTTTGTAAATCTGATTTATGCAGATATGTTTAAGGAATTGTTTGAAACGGCAGAAAAAAATGAAAGCGGAAAGCTTGATATTCCGGTCCATATAATCTGTGATGACTTTGCTTGCGGAAGCAAAATAGAGAATTTCCCTGATTACATCAGCATTTTCAGAGCGGCAGGAATAAGCGTAACTTTACTTTTACAATCTGAGACTCAGCTTGAATCAATGTATGGAAATGCAGAAGCAACAACGATAATCAATAATTGTGACACGTATGTCTATATGGGTGGAATGGATATAGAGACATGCAGACATATATCTTACAGAATTAATAAGCCCCTCAATAAAGTGATGTCAATGCCGCTTGAGCAGGTAGTGGTTTTTAGAAGAGGCGAGGAGCCTTTTATTTCCAGAAGATAC
>JAIKXH010000124.1 GCA_024684215.1 Lachnospiraceae bacterium | reverse complement strand
TCAAGGTATTTATCTACATCGGGCTCATTAAAGCCGTTCTCTATAAGCTCTGCCTTTACTCCGTCAAGGCCGATCTTGTCCATTTTATCGAGAGTGATAAATACGCTCTCGTATGAATCCTCGGAAAATCCGGCGTATGCTGCCATTGCCTTTAAGATGCGACGCTCATTGATCCTTATCTGGAAATTTTTAAATCCAAGCCTTCCGAGAGTGGTGGTAGTAGCGAGAATAAGCTCTATCTCCGCAAGATTGGAGGGCTCACCGAGAATATCTATATCGCACTGCATAAACTGGCGATATCTGCCTCTCTGAGGTCTGTCCGCACGCCATACATTGCCCATCTGAAGTGCCTTAAAGGGTGAGGGCAGATTTGCGGAATTGTTTGAATAATATCTAACGAGAGGAACGGTGAGGTCGTATCTTAAACCTCCGTCAACTACTTCCTCCTCGGTAGTGGCATTTGCAACATCAAGCTTCTCTCCTCTTTTTAAGATCTTGAAAATAAGCTTTTCATTGTCTCCGCCCTGCTTGCTGGTGAGGTTTCCGATATTCTCGACACAGGGTGTCTCAATACGGGTAAAGCCAAACTTTGCATAGGTTTCACTGATCACATTCTGAACATACTCTCTGATTCGCATTTCCTCAGGAAGGATGTCTTTCATACCGGTAGTCGGTTTTTTGTTTAATGCCATAAAAAAATCCACCTTTAAAAGTAATTAATTATTTGCTCAATCAAACCATTATTTTAACATAAATTGCATTAAATAGGAATAGACCGGCAAAAAATATGCCTTTGATTCTAAAAACAATTTTTCACGTTCTTTTCGTGCAATATTCTTATAGAATTATGCTCTGCGCATATACTAAAATTATCTTGGAAACGATAAATAATGTCAATAAGCATATAGACGAACAAAAGCGAGGTATACATGAAAGACTTATATGATTCACCGAAAAAATTGGGATTTGGCCTTATGAGACTTCCCCTTATGGAAAAAGACGGCTCTACCATTATCAATCAAGACGAACTTAAGAAAATGGTCGATATGTATTTGGAGCGCGGCTTTACTTATTTTGATACTGCCTGGATGTACCACGGCGGCGATAGCGAAAAAGCTATCAAAGAAGCTCTTGTAGACCGCTACCCCAGAGATTCTTTTACCCTTACTACCAAGCTCCACTCCGCTTTCTTTGACGATTTAAAAGGGCGCGACGATATTTTCTATAAACAGCTTGAAAAAACCGGCGTAGATTATTTCGATTTCTATCTTATCCATGATATCGAGAGAGGAAACTACGACAAATTCTGCAAGCTCGATTGCTTCAATTGGGTTATAAAGAAAAAGGAGGAAGGACTCGTTAAGCATATCGGTTTTTCCTTCCACTCAGACGCCGAGCTTCTTGAAAGAGTTCTCACCGAACACCCCGAGATGGAATTTGTCCAGCTCCAGATAAACTATCTCGATTGGGAAAGCGAAAACGTCCAGTCCAGAAAATGTTATGAAGTTGCCGAAAAGCACGGCAAAAAAGTCATCATCATGGAGCCTGTAAAGGGCGGAAGCCTGGTATTTCTTCCCGATCATATCACAGAGGAGATGCGCGCTGCCCACCCCGACTGGAGTATCCCTTCATGGGCCATCAGATTTGCAGCCAGCCACAAAAATGTATTTATGGTACTCAGCGGTATGAGTAACCTTGCACAGATGGAAGACAATTCAAATTATATGCAGAACTTCGTTCCTCTTACCGATGAGGAACAGGCTATCTGTCTTCGCGCTGCGGAAAAGATCAGATCCGATATTGCAATCCCCTGCACAGCCTGCTCTTACTGTACTGACGGCTGTCCTATGAAGATAGCGATTCCCAAATACTTTGCTCTTTACAACAACGTTAAAAAGATTGTAGGCGCCAAGGATTTAAAATCCGCAAAGGAAGAATACGAGGAGCTTGCAAAGACCTACGGAAAGGCAAGCAAGTGCATCGGATGCGGACAGTGTGAAAGAATCTGTCCCCAGCACCTGCCTATAATTGAGCATCTTAAAGCCGTTGCGGAAATGTTTGAAAGTTAAATATAGTACATTGTAAAAAGCCGTCACTGCTTAAGTCAGTGGCGGCTTTTTTATGCAAAGTTCACATTGATATGAAAGTATCTTTCACAAATATCTAATGCTTACCCCGCTAAATCTATTTCATATATCTCGTAAACCGGTTCTACCGTATTATCTCCCGTAATCTGTGTAAGTATTTTGAGAATTGTCAGCATACCTTCATCTTCTGTTTGCTTGATATCGGTAATGACTCCTGCAACTCCTGCCATTCTTTCTTCTCCCGAAATCAGTCTGGCATTGCAAACAGCAAAATATGAATAGTTGTATATCTCAAATTTATTGCCCTCATAAAAATCTCCCCATTCGGGCCATACTTCATCAGTGTTTTTGATTTCAGGTATACTGGAATCTATGATATATGAGTCATAATTAAACATATCTTTCCCACACTTTAGTCCGAATGTTATTTTTGCGTCTTCTTTTTCAATACATATGGGTCTAGCGTTTGCATAATAAATTCTAAGTATTTCTCTGCCGTCCTCTTCTAATATGATGAGAGGAATTTCAATAATTGTTTCTTCATTTCCGATGCTTTTAGCAAGCCAACTAACCTCATAGTGATGTCCCAAATAATCTTTTTTATAATAAGTCTTCTCAATATCATTTGGTAAAAGTGACATATTATTCAGCTTATTGACAACAGCAATATAACTGTCTGTACTTGCCGAAACTACATACGAAGTATCCCTAGTCTCAATGTTTTCATCGACATAATCGGATAATTTTCGTCCCAGATATTCGCTCAATCTTTCTGCTTTATGTATATAATTCTTATTCGTCTCATAATCAGAGCGCAGAACGCATCTGTCAAAGTCTATCAAATACCGATCTAGTATCATCTTATAAGCTGATACATCGCTAATATCCGAAACAATTCGCTCATGATAAAAGGCTTCTGAGGGCTTGCTTTCAGTTCCATAATAGTTTTCATATAAAAACCAAAACAATATTTTCTCTCTTTGTGATATTTCATTATCTCCAAGAATACTGGTCCACTCTCCGTATAGTTGCTGAATCTCCTCTGTGATCTTAGCCCAGTCGTTAATACCTTTTTCGTAGGTATCCAGTGCAGATTCCAATTCCTTAGACAAATTGTATAATTCATCAACATATGCATTATCTGAATATACCTCATCCGACACAAACATTGACGTTATAAAATTCCCAAAAATATCACTAGCCAAGCCTACCGCAGTATTTTTTAAGGAATCTTCCTCGATTTGCCCATAATCAAACTCGCGAACATTTAATTCTTCAACATTGCATGGAATCTCAAAGCAATCTAAAACAAACCCATCCAAGCCGAATAAATAATCATCAAGTTCCAAATACTTTTCTCTCATTTTATCCTCAGTAAGTTCAGGATTTCTTTTTTTAAAAGCTTCGAAATCATCTAATTCAACACTGTGCCCCGTTTCATAAAAGCCTAACAATAACTGATTTGTTTTATACCCATAATAATTAGCCGTTAACATGTAGGAAAGCATTTTCCATTCATCCATCGGTGCTTCTATTTTGAAGCGTTGATTCAACTCCTTAACGATATAATAAGTATCATCAAATTCCTTTATACATTCGGCTAACTCATCGCCGGTCATTTCTTTATTTCCAAGTATCAGTACCATCTTTTGTACAGATGCATCAAGTTGATTCTGCATCAAGCTGATAGCATACTTAATCTGTATATTGGTGTTCTTTTCATAGCTGTTATATACTTCAATAACTTTTCCTATAATCCCTCCGCAAAACATATCAAGAAATTCCCCTTGAACATAGTCAGGTATTGCAGCCACTGCAGCATTCATACTTCTTTCAAAAGTTTCACTGATTCCTTTTCCGCTCTCGAAACAATCCAGCGCTTCTCCTACCGCAGCCATGGCGATAGAGTTTCCTCCGCATATAGTATCAAGCACTTCGTCTTTAAAAATTTCTTCACGTGTATCCCAGTTCTCGTACTCTAATTGTATTATTCCCTCGTAAGCCTTCAAAAGGCAAAATACTTCTTCACGTGCTTTCTCAAGGAACAGATCAGAACTATTCCTACAGACATTCTCTCTTTCAGTGCAAAAATCAGATAATTCTTTTTCCACTTCTTCCCAAGTCAAATCATAAAAAATAATAGGAACTTCTACAGTGTCTATAGAGTTCGCTGAATCCTTATTCTCACTATAATCAGTCTTCTCATTTAATGATATTTCTACAGTTTCTTCTATAGCGACAACAGAATCGCTGTTTTCCTTTGTTTCATTCATCGCATAGGACTCATTACTATCCTCGTTACTACATCCCATGAAAGTAGATGTAACAATAACAAACATCAAAAAAAACGATATAAATTTTCTAAAATCCATAGAATTCTCCTATTGATTTCTTACTTAAAAAGCGTTGTATAATTCAGGCGCCGCGAATCTGCTGTCGCCTCTGAGATATAGGGGCAATGGCGAATACTTTGTCGGTACCATTTTTTTAGAACTTATATAAATCTTTATAGACTTATATGTGAGTACTGAACTTCAGAAATCCTTATTTTATCAAGATTTATAAGCATTTGTGGAGATTTATGGAAATTCATGAAAAAGGCTCGCGGGTTACGAGGAGGAACTTAAGCGTATTGATGCAATCATCGCTCCTCTCGTGAAGCAGGGACAGTCAATCCATCACATATGCATTGAGAACGTAGATGAAATCATGCTGGATGAGAAACCCATCTACAACTATATCGATGCAGAGCTTCTTTCCGTTGGCAACATCGACCTTCCCAGGAAAGTGCGGTACAGAGTACAAAAGAAGAAAAAGCCCGTCCGTGTCGATAAGCAGTGCCATGTAGGACGCACTTACGATGACTTCCAGGAATTCATTGCCACCAACCCCGATGTAGCCATCGTGGAGATGGACTCGGTCGAAGGCCGTAAGGGCGGCAAGGTCTTCCTCACAATCTATTTCAGGAGCTGTTCACTGATGCTTGTATTCATCCGTGATCACAACACCGCCAGAAGCGTTACAGCGGTCTTCAACAGGCTTTACGAGCTGTTAGGACATGAGGTCTTCGCCACACTGTTTCCGGTTATATCGCGCGACCGCCTTACGGCGGATATGGCAAGTGCTTCTCACTTGCGATTGCGGGCTACGCCCGCTGAGATTTGCGCCTTCGGCGCTGTGGAAGATTTCAGATTAGAAGATTTAAGATCCGAGATTTATCCACAAAGCGGGCCGAACTGCTAAGCTGTTGCCGACATTGGAACCGTAGTATTCGACGGAGCCGTCGTAGAGGACATCTGCATACTCCCAAGAACCGGAGCCGATCGGCTCGTAGCCGGGCGTCCGCAGCCACCAAGAGCAATTTCCATTGTCGCTTTTGTCTGGTCTTTGCGCATAGCAGTAAGCGGTTCCTTGACACTGACGCGCACCGTCCGAACCGAAGTATTTCTCTGCTTCCGTGATGCTCAGCAGGAATACCTGATCCGTTGTGCTGTTACCGGGGCTTGTATCGTAATTCGGATTATTGTCAGCAGTAACTGTAGAGCTGCTTACCATTTGCTGGTGATACGTTCCAAACGCCGTATTATAAAATGTCTCGTTAAGCCATTTACGTAGTGTACAGGTTTCCCATGTCACGTTCGTTTCCCATGTCGTGTTCGTACCCGATGAATTATACGGTTGATAATCCAGTGCATATTGACTGATAACAAATATTCTATTTCCTTCTACGGCAAGTACTTTCCACTCTATTTCCTCTTTCCCGTTAGATCTGTTGTTATCTTGCTCATAGAAGCCAAATTTTATTGTCGAGCCAACGGTTACGTTTGTCAGTCCTGGTTTTTGTTGCAGGAACAGGCAATCAGCTGCTTTGTCGGCACTGTCTTTAAAATTTAAAGAGTTAAATGCTTTGTATGCCTCCTCGTACTGTTGAGAGTTATACAGTTCCATTGCAGAACTATACTTGTTTCCTGGAATGATAACCGTTGTCAGAACAATCACAAACGCAATGCAGGCGATAATAATGATCGGCGTAACGATTGCAATCGTTTTTTTGCGTTTCTTAGCATCCTTGCGGCAAACCTCTGCTCTTTTTTCTGTACTAACACTTTTCGTTTCCGAATTCTCTCCTCCATCTGTGACTTTAAAGCCACATTTAGGGCAAAAGGCAACATTGTTTTTTATTTCCGCTCCACACTTTTTACAAAACATTTTTTCCTCCGTAAATCATTTCTATGATTTATATAAAATTATATTCTCGTAAACTCGGTTCTTTTCATTTCAAAAAGCAGACTTTTTGAAACAGCGTCCATGCGGATGTTGCATTTGAAAAAAGCACCGATAATACGACTTAATGATTGTATCATAAGATGTTTCAAAAAGTCTACCTTAAGAACCATTTTTCAAACTATATTTTCTTTTTTTAGTTCTATACACCGTCTGTAAAAAGTTGAATGACTCATTCCCGTTAACTTGGCTGCATCTCTTGTTGATATCTTATCTTTGATCCACAAATCGTAATACTCACTAAATGATTCCGGGTCTTTTTTTCTTTCTGCGCCAAACTTTATTCCCTTTGCTTTTGCTATAGCTATCCCCTCCGCCTGACGTTTTTTTATCATTTCTCGTTCAGATTGTGATAAATAAGCAAGAATTTGCAATGTAATATCTGAAATAAATACTCCTGTAAGACCATCCTTGCTTTGATTAGTGTTTAAAAGAGGGAACTCGATAACTTCTATATCTGCTTTTTTCTTACTGCAGATAGTTCGCCATTGCTCAAGTATTTCCTTATAATTTCTCCCAAGTCTGTCTATACTTTTTATTACGAAAACATCTCCGGGCTTTATTTTTTTCATTAAGGCTTTATATTTAGGTCTGTTAAAATCTTTCCCCGAAATAAAATCCATGAAAATGTTTTTACTTTTTACCCCATATTCTTTAAGTGCCTCAATTTGTCTTTCAGGATTCTGGTCGCGAGAAGATACTCTGATATAACCGTATTTTTCCATATAATTCTCCTTTACTCATATATAATTACTAAATAATAAAATGGAATTATATAATAAGAAAAAAATATAGATAATAAGTGTGAAAACATTTAGAATTTAGAATTTAGATTTTAGTATAGTACTTTGAAAATAATAAGGTGCTATGAGAATATAAATTAAACGAAAAGTCACGAGAGCGGCTGACCTCAATTGGTTACTTTAATGTTACTTATAATCAGCAGCACTGCCATCACCGGTGCTGTCAGTAGAAGGAGAGTGTAAATTATTTTGTGTAACCCCTTAAGATCGATGTTGAATATCTTGTAGGTGTTTATAGAACTGTAAGATACATAAGGTTTTTATGATTTTGACATAACTAATCCAGGCTGTCAATCGGCAGCCTGGATTGTCTTATAGGGACTTCCACCCGTCCCCCTGTGTCATAATGATCCCCGGGGACGGGGATGCTGTGTCATTTTTGTTAAACCGTTTCAGGCACCTTGAAGCCCGCCTTCATCATACTTTCCTTAAATTCCTCCGGAGTCATTCCAAGTTCAGAAGCCCCATCTTCAATGGTTAGCATTCCTTTTTGAACATATTTGAATGTTGCACTTGCCTCTCCCTGGAAAATTCCCTGAGAGATACCCTGTGCTCTTCCCGTCTCCTCGCCCTCTTTATACGCTTTGATATAGATACTTTCTCCAAGTCCGGTCATGCGTTTCACCCCTTCCTTGATATTCTCGTTATCTTTAATATCCACATATTTTTCAATTCTGTCAATATTGGCTTTGAAAATTCCTGATTGTCTTCCTGGGACTACTTGTAACTACTGCTCTTAACGCCTGTGTGCCAACATATGGTCACAAGTCCGCCTTTTTGTCCCACTCTATGGCTCTTTTTATAACGCCTTCGAAGTCGTTTTGCATGAAGTCAAGACCGCGCATAGCCGGAAGCTTTCCAGAAGCCTAAAGGACATAATTCATCTCATAGTCCGGTGAACCTTTCCAAAGGGATTCCTGCTGAGCAGATATTATTTTCTCACCAAATATATCCTGAATGTAATTAAGTACTGCAGAAGCTCTTCACTTTTCATAAGTCACCTCAATTCTCTAAAACATAGTATCATAATTTGACTTATATTAACTACAAAAAAAGTTCCCAACTGGCACCTGATTGGGAACTTTTTTGTGATAGTGCTTGATTATATTTGTTTATAATAATCCGCAATTTCTCATTATTACCACCAGTAGAAAAACGGATACTATGGCTCCTACATTTGTCCAGAATACATACTGGCCCGCCAATGTTGCATCATTGTCCATTTCTGTTGCCATTACTGCGCTTGATACCGCCACGGGAGAAGCAAATAATCCGATCAAAGCAGAATATTCAGCTGTTCCGAGATCAAGAAATCCTGTATACGTCGATATAAGATAAGCCGCTCCAATTCCGACAGCGGGCGCAATCACCAGTCTTCCGATTGTGCCAATGGTTATCTGCCTTAAAAGTCCACCCACCGCTGTAAAGTTAAACTGTCCTCCCAAAACCAAAAGCGCAATGGCTGTGGATGCCTTTGCAAGATAGGAAAGATAGGTCAGAACAAATGAAAATCCGTTTCCTTCATAGTGCAGCGCACTCTTAATTGCCAGCGCTATCAACCCGAGAACACATCCAATTATCAATGGATTTGTAATTATCCTTTTAAGGATTTTCTTTATATCAACCCGTCTTTTTCCATCCTTGATAAATATCGCCATGGAAACAACTGCAAGTATATTAAACAACGGGATTGTAAATGCACTCAGGACACCCACAACCGCAACTGCGCCATTTCCGCCAAGGGCCTGTGCAAATGACAGTCCGATTATGGCGTAGTTTGATCTGAAAACGCATTGGATCACGACACCTTTTTGTCTATCATCTTTAACCCATAACAGCGCTGCAATAATTCCCAGAAAGAAAATCACCGTTACTGTGAATACCGCATAGAAAACCAGACGCCAGTTGATTTCTCCGATATCTCCAACCTGATAAATATTGGTAAACAAAGTGCATGGAAGTAAAACATAGAATACCAGCTTGTTTGCACGTTTCAAGAATTCGTCGCTAAAGAAACCTTTCCTGTTCAGCAGATATCCGGTTAGGATCAATAATATAATTGGTGTAATAGCATGAAATGCATATACTAAACTGTCAATCATACTCCGTCATACCATGCACGTTCCTGAGCCACCAAATCTCTCATCCAGCCCACACGATTTCTAGCTTCATGAATATCTTTAAGGTTTATCTTTTGAACCAAAAGCGTATCTTCGGTTGTTGTATCCAATCGGCTTAATATTTTGCCTGCATCCACAGGTGTGATCACCATGCTGTGGCCGTAATAGCCTTTCCCGTGTCCTTCCTCATCTCCGGACTTGTTAACTCCGACAACAAAAATACCGTTTTCAAAAGCTCTTGCCCTAAGCAAAAGCTCCCATGCTTCGCTTCTCCAGCCCACACCATAAGAAACAGTAGCCGTCATATTAAATACAATATCCGCACCATGATAAGCCATTACTCTGTATCCTTCCGGCATGTGCCTGTCATAGCAAATCTGCATTCCGATTTTTACTCCGTCCACTTCCACTACAGGAAATCCAAGATTTCCTGCAGCGAAGTAGTTCTTTTCGAAATTGGCGGCATGTTCGCTAACCATCGGTGAAGGGATGTGTACCTTTCGGTACTTTCCGGCCACCTTTCCTTTTCTGTCAATAAGAAGCGCTGAATTATAGTATATTTTGTCGGCCTCCTCTGCATAGCCAAAGGCTACGTTTATTCCAAGTTCCTTAGCCTTCTCACGAATCATTTTGATTGCGAGATGATCGTCCGAAATATGGTATTTGTAGTAATCTCTCATATAATCAACGCAGTAATATACCGACAAGCTCATTTCAGGAAAAGCAACGATATCCGCTCCCTGATCTGCTGCTTTCGCCATCATATCGCATATTCTTTTAGCATTGACCATTACATCCTCTGAGTTTGGACCCATCTGAGCTGCCGCTACCATGTATTCCATGCTGCCACCTTCTTTCAGTTTAGTTAATCTTCTTCAATAGCAAATACTCTGGCAGGTCCGCCGCAACCGTGAGCTATTTTCAAGGGAATAGCGTGTAACTCCACCTTTTTCTTTGATAGAGCACTAAAGTTAGTACAGCACTCTATGAGCAGGCAGTGGTTAGGTAAAAGTGCGCGATGCGCGGGACATTCCGTTCCGTCAAAGGGTTCATGTGCATCGGGATCACAGGGATGGTCCATGCATACTCCTCGTGCCTTGTTTTCCACAAGCCACTTGCAAAGTTCAACGCTCAAGGTATAGTTCTTTGTGTAATAATCCGGTGTTCCGTATGCCTTCTCGGACCATCCGGAATGAATGATCAAATAACTGTCATGAATCATCTCCTCAGTTATTCCGGCATTCTTAATATCTGCCACAGAAATGGCTGCCTGAGGTTCGAGTTTTCCTACAAGTTCTGCCACATAGGCGTCACCTATAAAATAATCAAGCGGTATTTCATCTATGGTTTTTCCATTCGGATCAAAATGATAAGGCGGGTCGATATGAGTGCCGACGTGAATACTGAATTTAATCCAGGCATTGGTTCTCTTATTTTTTTCGTGAGTGTGGATCATCTCATATTCCACAGCAGGATGTCCCGATAAAACCGTTACGTATTCCTGTCCGAGAGGACATGTTAAATCTATAATCTTACGCATTTTCAAACTCCTTTATTTGGTAACTCCGTTAAGACTTGCATCAATCTTTTCAAGGTATGAACCATCATATACTTCTCTGAACTCAGGTACAAAAGGAATCTTTTCACCGCCATAGAGGAACTCCGCACTGGCTTTCAAATCATCCATAGTTCTGTCATCCACACTAAGTCCGTATTCATTTCTCTGCATCATGCCAAGGCAGTCTTCATAATCAAGTTCAAGCCACTTAGAAACGATTTCAGCACCTTCTCCCATGTTGCCGTTTAACCACTCACAAGCATCGTTCATAGCGGTAAGCACTGCAACTACAGTGTTTGGATTCTTTTCAATCCACTCCTTGTTTCCTGATAAAAGCGCATATGAGTTAAGGCAATCGAAGTCTTCTTCAACACCGTTAAAGTATGACTTACTTCCTGTAAGAAGTCTGTGAGCGCCAAGCTTAACACCATTGGTTACAGTTGGCTCCCAGATAACAAATCCCTCAATGTCACCGGTTTCATATGCTGAAAGCATGTCTGCTGCGCCAAGTGCTACAAGGTTAACCTTTGACTCATCGATACCTGTTGTTGCTACAAGTGCCTGCCACAAAGCCTCTGAAGTGTTACCTGCCGCGTAACCGATAGTTCTTCCTTCCAAATCCTGAGGAGTCTGAATATCTTCAGAAGTAACAAGTGCAAGTGCGCCACCAAGGTTTGTTGTTCTGGCGATAAATTCAAATTTTCCGTAATCTGATGTAAGAAGAGCTGTAGTAGGAGTATCACCTGCGCTTCCAAGCTGAATATCACCTGATGCAACTGCCGCTGTTAAATCTCCTCCCGACGCAAATAGTGTCAATTCTACATCCAATCCCTGCTCCTTGAAATATCCCTTTTCAATAGCACACATGATTATGGGAGCAAGCTGTGTATCTCTTGCAGCACCCAATGAAAGTTTCTTAGTTTCAAGTCCGGAAGTCAATCCCGTTTCTTGCTTACCACCTCCGCAGGCGGCCAACGCAATTGCCATTCCTGCTGCCACTACCATAGCGGTAACTTTCTTAAAAATGTTTCTTTTCATAATCTTTACCTCCGTCATGAAATATATGAATAAGCATTTCGCTTTTTCATCCTTTTTACTTCCAGGTTATTAAACTCTTCTCAAGTTTCAAAAGGACCTGGTTTAAAACAAAGCCGATAAATCCGATTACAATGATTCCTACAAAAACATCAACGATTCTGTACATATACCTTGCATCCTGAATGAAATATCCGATACCTGAAGTCGACGCTATAAGTTCCGCTGCCACCAATGAAATAAACGCCATGCTGAATCCGCTTCTCATACCGATAACAATATTGGGAACAGCGCTCCTTAGTATTACGTCCACAAAAATGTCGAACATGTTGGCTCCAAGGGTTTTTGCCGCCAGTATATGAATTTTTTCAACCTGCTGAACACCACCCACAACATTCAGAAGTATGGGGAAAAAGGAAGCCCATGCTATGATGAATACCTTTGATGCCTCGCCGATTCCGAACCAGAGAATACTCAGTGAAATCATTGCAGTAGGCGGTATCGGTCTAAATAATTCAATCAACGGATCAAGTGCACGCCGGATTGGTTTTGAAGTTCCTATAATAAGTCCGATTGGAAGTGCCAGTCCAAGAGCTATAAGGAAGCCTTTTATTACTCTGACCATACTGACTAAAACATGTTTTCCCATGGTACCGTTTGTAAAAAGTTCAATCAGTCTTTTCAATACCGTTAAGGGTGAAGGCATAAGTGAGTCCGAAACTGTTCCTATCCCTGATATCAGTGCCCAAATAACTATGATTGCTATAATTCCTACAGATTTGTTTATTCCGATTTTAATCTTTCCTTTTGCCTTGTTCATAACTGCCACTCTCCTTCCACGCTTAAGCCTCTTTATTGTGAAACAGAACATCACTTATAGCTTTACTGAATTCCAAGAGTCTTGGATCGTTTCTGTCACGCATTCTTGGAAGATCGATTCTTAAATTCAGTGCAACTCTTCCGGGATTGGGCATTAGCACAATTACTCTGTCCGCAAGGAAAACCGCTTCGCTGATACTGTGAGTTATGAACATGCAAGTGATCTTATCCTGTTCCCAAACCTGTAACAGCTCTTCCTGAAGTTTCTGTCTTGTCTGCTCATCAAGTGCGGCAAAAGGTTCATCCATAAGAAGAAACTCGGGTTTGTTCGCCAAAACTCTTGCAAGACTTACTCTCTGCTTCATTCCTCCGGATAAATGGTTCGGATAGGATTTTCTGAAGTTCTCAAGTCCAACCATCTTTACGTATTTATCTACCAGCTCTTTCTGTTCTTTCTTGGACCATTTTCTTTTTTTAGGACCGTATCCTATATTCTGTTCAACGTTGAACCAGGGAAATAATCCGTATTCCTGAAACATAACTCCGCGTTCCGGACCCGGGCCTGTAATGCTGTGATTCTTAAAAGATATAATTCCTTCGTAAGGAATGAATCCTGCTACGCAATTCAGTAAAGTTGATTTACCGCATCCTGACGGACCGAGAACACAAACAAATTCACCTTCGTTTATTTCAAGATCCATATTTGAGATTACTTTATATTTCTCTCCTCGTTTACCATCCACCTTTGGGAATGAAACACTCAAACCTACAACTTTTAAAATTGCTTTTTCACTCATAACTTTTTCCTCCGGCTTCAGGTATTTATTTAACAAAAAGGGCGCCTGACATTTCTGCCAAGCGCCTTTGCTTTTGTTGTGTTCATTTTATGAGGGCCAATTCCGTTTATCAATATTCAATATTGAATTCAATTATTCATTTTTTGCATACATAAAATTTTACAACAAACGTTTTGCCTTTTTGTATATTTTGCACAACGAATTTGGCTGTTTTTTGTACTTTTCCCTTTGTTCAGCATTGATTTAATAGTAAAAAAATGTATAATGTATTTATAAGAAATTCAAAGGCGAATTGCTTCTGTGCGGAAGTGATTCGCTTTTTTCGTGAGGATATGCCATGACTGACGTGCAATTGCTTACTTTTATATCAATCTACGAATGTAACAGTTTCTCTAAAGCAGCACAAAAGCTTTATGTTCCGCAATCTACAATCTCCCATAGATTGGAACAATTAGAGCATCAGCTTAATGTTAAATTGTTTCAAAGAAATGCGAGATCTCTTTCCCTTACTCCCGCAGGTAAGGTATTTCTTCCCCATGCAAGGAAAATATTAGAGACAATCAACGATATGGAAATTGAGCTTCAAGGCTTGCACGTGCAGGGCTCTGAACAGTTTCGCATAGGTTCCTCAAACCTCCTTATACAATACCTCTTAAGGGACCATCTGCCCTATTTCATGCAGACCTATGAGAATACACGTTTCTCCATTATTTCAAGATCCTCAGACAACATTCTTGAGGAACTGGAAAAACATAATATAGATGTTTCTATTACAAACTACAGCATGGCTAATCCGGGAATGACATTCTCTCCTCTACTTGTAGATGAAGTGGTTCTCTTTGGTTCCACATCCCTCTGGAAAGAAAATGCCATAAGTAACCGCGCTCTGTCATCCTGCCCTATTCTTGTTTTTCCCGCAGAGCGCCTGTTTCACAGTTTTATCAAAGAGCAATTGATGCAAAGAGGGGTAACCCTAAATAAGATAATAGAAGTTGAGAACATAGATCTAATCAAGGAAATGGTCATTTCCGGTATGGGACTTTCTTTCCTTCCAAAGCTCTATGTTAAAGATATTCTGGATTCCAATAAAGCAAAAGAAATCTCTACCCCTGAAATGGTAAAGATTTCCCGTACTACATATATAGGATATAATAACGATACCGTTACTCCGCTACAGAAAAGGTTTGTAGCGGAGTTGTCTAAAGCAGTCGCAAGTACTTATCATCCTTAAAAACTATTTATCAAGTGCCTTAAGATCTTCGTCGGTAGTTGACCAGCTGGTTGCGAATCTGACTACCGTATCCAAGACGGTCTCCGTCAATGAACAAAGGCAAGCTGTACTCACGGCACACTTTGGAGATTGCTTCCAATTCTTTCTTTAGTGTATAAGGTTCCGTATTCAGTAGGGAATGAAATGACACAGTGGGACGGGGATGGGGTGTCAAAAAGAGTACTTGAGGCGAAGTATTCTTCTTACGCTTTCGTTGATGCGTTCTTCGGAAAGGCGTCCGTCTTCTATAGCTTTTTCTATAGCGCCCGCGGTGACCCCGATGTCATTCGGCATAAGGAGAATATCGCAGCCGGCCTCGATAGCTCTTACCGCAACTTCATCCTCTCCATAATAATCCGTCATTGCTTTCATCTGAAGAGAATCGGTAATCACGACTCCTTCGAATCCCAGTTCACCCCTCAAAATATCAGTAACGATCTCTTTTGAAAACAGAGCAGGTTCATCGCTTATGTCGCTGACGATCAGATGCCCTATCATCACAGCATCCGCCCCCGCATCAATTCCCGCCTTAAAAGGAAGAAACTCACCTTCTCTTAATTCGTCCAGCGTCTTTCCTACGTAAGCGGCGCCGTAATGACTGTCTTCCAAAGTATCTCCGTGTCCGGGAAAATGCTTCAAGGTGCAGGCCACTTTACCGCTATGAAATCCCGAAACAGCTGCCGAGACAAGCTCTGCGGCTTCATTGTAGTCGTCACTGTATGCCCTATCGCCGATTACTTTATTGGCAGAGTTTGACCAGACATCAGCTACCGGCGCCATATCCATATTAAAGCCGTAGTTCTTTATATTTGCCGCAATTATAGCAGCATTGTTGTAGGCTGTTTCAGTCCCCTGGGATTTATACATAAACATCGGGCCGATAAGCGCATCGCTGAATTTCGGCATCAGTCTTGCCACTCTTCCGCCCTCTTCATCAAGGGTAAGAATAAGCGGAATCTTTGAAAACTCTTTTACATCGGAAAGCATCTGTTTAGTCTGTTCCTCAGACTCAAAATTGCTTGCATCATAAATAATCCCACAAACCGGATAGTTTTCCAGCGCCTGTTTTGTAATATCACCTGAAACGGTGGCTTTTTTTACTCCTGATAAGGTGGCAAATGAAGGCAATATCATCTGACATACTTTTTCGTGAAGGGTCATGGATTCAATGACGGAGTCTATATAAGCCTGTTCGGGGGATACCGACTCCTCAGATTTTAATTCTTCAGTTTTTTCTTCAGATTCTTCCTTTTCAGCAGATTCTGTTTTGTCTGAAGATTCTGTTTTGTCTGAAGATTCTGTTTCATCTGAGGCGTTTTCTACTGTAGTATCATTTTCTACAATGGTCTCATTTTCTGCAGCTTTCCCATTTTTTTCATTCTTCGTTACCTGCATATATCCTACAAGAAAGAGGAAGAGCATTATAGTTATTATTCCAATCAGTGTCCAATTCTTTTTCATAATTATATTTACAAAGACCCCGACAAATCATGCCGGGGTCCCCTTTATGTTTTAATCAATATTTACTGTCCGTTAGCAAGGAAGCAAAGCTCATCAAGCATCTTGGGGAGCTCGGTTCCCATGTTGTCGTTACTGAACTGGCAGGTTCCGACCTTTCTGTGTCCGCCGCCGCCGTATTTAAGCATCAAACTTCCGACGTTAACATTCGAAGTCTTGTTAAGGATACTGTAACCAACGGCTGCACTGCATCCTTCTCCGCCCTTTCCGCTTACGATCCAAGCGGAAATATTCTGCTCAGGATACATGGAGTAAATCATGAAACGGTTTCCGGTATAAATAGGATCTACGCCGCGGAGGTCGCTGATAATTACGTTCCCTTCGGTATGAGTGTGTTCCTTTACCATCTCTTTGAACTTCTCGGTCTGCTCATAGTAAACCTCGATACGTTCCTTTACATCAGGCATATTGAGGATTTCCTCTGTGGTGTTCTTGCTGCATGCAACAAGAAGCTTTTCCATGAGCTGATAATTTGAAACTGTGAACTGTCGCCATCTTCCGAGTCCGGTTCTGGGATCCATCAAAAATCCGATCAAAATCCATCCGGTAGGATTCATTACTTCATCAACTGTAAGGTTTCCGGAGTCGACCTTATCGACGGCAATCATGATATCGTCATACTGAGGAAATCTCTCCTTACCGCCGTAATATTCATAAATGATTCTTGCACATGAAGGAGTAACTCTGCTTTCTCCTTTATATTTTCCGTCAAGCTGCTGACGCTCAAACTCGCTTGAATGATGGTCAAACCAAAGACCGCATCCCTCTACATAAGGCACGTTTGCAAGGCAATCGTCCTCATTAATCTCAACAAGGCCGTCCTGTAAATCCTTGGGATGTGCAAATTTCCAATGGTCAATTACCCCGGCTTCAAGGAGCAAAGCTCCGCAAACCAAACCGTCAAAGTCTGAACGTGTTACAAGTCTCACTGTGTTCTCCTTTCCCTATACCGCAATGCGATATACCCCTAAAGCAAATTATTGAGTAAATTTTAACATAAAATAGAGCCATATTCCACATTAAAATGTACACAATTTAAGAAATTTTCTCAGAATTCAAGTTTAGGAAATGTCCGTCTCCTGCTTATTCATTTGGATATTCTTTACTATTCCGGCCGCAATCAAAAGAGCTATTCCAAAGCCCATAAAAATAAGCGAAGGTAAGAGCATTTTATCAGCCAAACTCTTTAATACATCTGTAATGACTATTTTTAGAGCATCGCCCAAAACTTCAAAATCGGAGAATCTTTTAAAAATAAAATTCAAAATTAAATTAAAAGTCGTAGGAACCAGTTTGATTATAAGACCGCCCAGAGAATTCAAAATGCCGCATACAAGGCAAACGATCCCACATGACTTAAGACCCGTCGGAATAAAATATCTGTTTAAAAAGATCACCAGCCCTAGAAGCAAGCTTCCGAGAACCAAAACTCCGTAGATAACTCTTTTATCCAAAATCCCCCGAAATTTTGAAGCCTTTTGTATTATTCTCTCCTGAACTTCATCTGCTTTCTCAAAACGCTCTATCGTTTCATCTGAAAGTCTCTCCTCCGTTTCGATAACTATATCAGAGATTTCATCGGGGACCTCCAGAATAGGTGTCTCCACAGATTCTATGGTATCCCTTATCTGCTGCATAGCTTCGCTGTTCACCTCTTCACCGGTGATTGAACTGATGATTTCCGCATTTTCATCATATAAATCTAATATTCCCTCAGCAATTTTAGAAGTATCCAGGCTGCCGTTCATGATATCGGGAGCTATGCTGAAAAGATATTGGTTTATAGATTCCTGTACATCTTCGGCTTCAAGGACCTGTTCGAGTTTTTCTTTGTCAACCTCTACACCTAACTTATCAATGGCAACATCTGCTATAGCTTCGGGAATAGATGCGTTTTCATCGACTATATCATTTCCGACGGCTTCAGCTATTTTTTTTACAATTATTTTTTCCACGTCAATATGCTCTTCTAATTTTGAAACATAATCATACGTGACAACATGTCTCATGCCTTTAAAAATAAAAAAACATGAAAAACATATAAAAGCCAGTATCGAAAAAAGCACCGTAAGGCCTATTCTTGCCTCTTTAATATCTGATTCTTTTCCCATAAACATCCACCTTTTACCACTGGTTTAAATCAAAATCTCCGGCAAGGTCCTGAATCTCCCTGTCGGCCTCAGCCATAAGCTCCGCGCAGTGTTTCAGAGTATCGTGTGCTGCCTTTGAAAATTCCTTGTCTTTTTTATATCTGAGCTGGTGCTCCGTGCTGGCCCAAAAATCCATAGCAATGGTTCTTATCTGGATTTCAACGGTAACACCTCTCGATGTATTTGAAAACATTACATTGTCACTGACTATAAGATGAAGGCTTCTGTATCCGTTTTCTTTAGGGTCTCTGATATAGTCCTTCACTTCCAAGATCTCGATATCAGGCTGTCTCGCCAGCATTCTTGCTACATAATACACATCCTCGATAAAAGGACATATAACCCTCACACCGGCTATATCATGTATATTCTCCATAAGCGCGCTGATTGTAAAAGGCAGCCCCTTCTTTTGCATCTTATACACTATGCTTTCTTTGGATTTAATGCGGCTGCATATGGATGATATAGGGTTTCTGTCGTTACTGAACTGGAATTCGCCCTTTAAAATATTTAGTTTTGCGGTTACCTGTTCAATGGCCGCCTCATGCATAAACATAAGCTGTCTGTATTGCTTTTCAATGTCCAGATAATCGATGGTTTGCGGAAGATATATTTCATCTTCCTCCTCATCAAATTCGTTAATTTCAATCATTTAATAATATACCTTTTCTTACCGGCAAGCTTTGCTTTGTACAAAATCTTATCGGATTCTGAATAAAGAGATTTAAAGCTGGCCCTTTCAACTTTTCCGGCGGGAACGGCACCTATTGATAAGCTGGTGATTGCGCCGTATCCGCTGTTTACAAGCTTCTTTTCAAACTCATTCATTATTCCTGTAAGAAGCTCACCTATTTCGGATTCATCCTCACAGTTTCTGATAAATGCACAGAATTCATCACCACCGATACGGCTGCAATAAAGCTTCTTTTCCGGGATATCTTTTAGAATTCCGGAAAGCATAAGCAGTACCGCATCTCCGCACTGATGTCCGTTTTTATCATTAACCTGCTTAAAATTGTCCATATCTATCATTACCATGGTGCCCGGAATAGCTTCTTCCAAATCAGCCTCCACAAGCTCCTGGAAATAATTTCTGTTGTATAGGCCGGTCAGGGCATCCCTTATAGCCATTTCATGAATCTGCTCTGCTGTCCTATAATGCTCTGTATTGTCAATGACCCAAAGCATATGGCCTTGGATATAACCCTTCTCCATGAGAGGCTCCTGCACAAAGTCATATATCTTGTCGTTTAATTTCATGGTCGCTTTTTCGTTTTTGAAAACGGGGCCCAGATCAGGATCGTTCAAAAGACTTACGTTTGCAGGCAATTTTCCGAATATATCGGAAATCTGTTTGTTTTGGTACTGCAGACAATATTTTGAGTCCACAACCAAAATACCTTCAAAGCTATGGTCAAGCGCATTGGTGCTTGCTATCATTACAGAATCCAAAAATCCCATACGATAGACACAAATATACATGCAGATAGCTGCCAACATGATTCCGATAGCAGGTATCTCATATCCTCCGGTAAGTCCGGCAAGCTTTATCACATAAGGAAGCCAGCAAAAGAGCACCGCAACCAAAACATACAAAAGTCTCTTTTTCTCAATTGCAGTTCCTTTTCTGTAACTGATAAGACAAAATACCATTGCCACTACAGAAAGCAAAAATATATATCCGATTGAGAAATAAAATCCGATTCCGTATACGAGATGAGGTCTGCTGAAAGGTCCGCTGAAATCCACTCCTATCTCTTTGTAGAAATATCCTGTTTTTCTCGTAAAAGCAAGAATATACAAAAATATAAGCGACAATGACGAACATAGGACGTAGACAAATAACGGCACTTTTTTACCGCAAAGTACGCTGATGAAAAACAGCATTGCCACAAAAAGAATATATTCACCGAAATATTCCACAAGGCAGGCAAGGTGAACACCTTCAGCAGTGTCCGCGATTATTTCAAGTATAAATCCGGCTGTATAGATCATCGCTCCGAATTCCACCAAAATAAGTGACGACTGTCCCTTAGAGGGTGTGCCCCTTACGGTCATAAAAGTTATAACAAGCACAACCGCGAGGCAAATAATGTGAAGTCCGAGGTAAATTCCCCATGGTGAGGGCTTTTTTACAAACAGCTCTTTTATGAAAAACAAAGCTAAGAAATGTGAGGGATAGAAAAAGTAAAAGAAATATCGTCCACCAAAATTAGAGCCCTTTTCACCGTTATAAAAATACAAAAGAGGAAGCGCCAACATAAATCCGAGCAGATAAGACTTATCCCACCAAACCCATTCATAATGTGAAAAATGATATATGTTATTTAAATATATGGATATCATCAAAAACAAAACAGTGGCCACATCCGCGATAATAAACATAATGGCTTTCTGTTTAAACGTTTTACCATAATAAAAAGAAAGAATGAATAAAATAGGTGTGATTATCCATCCTCCTATAGTGGCAGATACTACAAATAAAAGGATCGTAAGCAAAACCTTGGGGAAGGTTTTAAGTTTTTTGCTCTCAAGGACCGTTAATACCAACAGTCCCAAAAGCAGGTCGAATATAATATTCTGCCTGTAATCATATTCCTCCCCGAAAAACAGATAAAAAGGAATAATCGTAAAAGCAGCAAATGAAGCCATACGGTATATATACTTTTTAAGATCGGATGTCTTTCTAAAGCCTTCGGCTATGAAAAAACACATGATAGGTATTGTAAATCTGCCAAGCACATGCATTACCTGTCCTAGAGGTGAATAAAAATCCACAAATCCCCAGGCAGTGTGGTCTATGACCATGGAAATAATCGCTATTATCTTGAGTTGTGTTCTGTTTAAACTAAATTTTGTTTTCATGCTGCATCTTCCGTAATTCGTATAATTTAACAATCTTTATCTATCGAAAATAATTCAAATTCATTTTTTTAATAATATCAAAAAATAATCTCAAATGAAACTATTAGACTTTCAAACTTATGTGATATACTATGCCCATAGGAAATGAAAAGGAGAATATTCTATGGAACATAGAAACCCTATTCGCAGCGAATGCTGTGGCGAGCATTTCATCACCATCGGCGAAATAATGCTCAGACTTACTCCCCCCAATTATGAAAAGATCAGAATGACCACAAGCTTTGAGGCCAGCTATGGCGGTTCCGAAGCAAATATTGCTTTGGCACTGGCAAATCTGGGCGTTGAGAGCACTTTCTTTACAGTTGTGCCCAACAATTCGCTCGGAAAAAGCGCAATAAGACTTCTTAGAAGCAATGATGTGCACTGCACGCCCGTGATTCTCTCCACTCCGGAAGAAACTCCGACTCACAGACTCGGAAGCTACTATTTGGAGACCGGCTACGGAATCCGCCCCAGCAAGGTAATCTACGACAGAAAGCACAGCGCCATCACCGAGTATGATTTTACAAAGCTTGATATAGACGCTCTTTTGGACGGATATACCTGGCTGCACATGAGCGGTATCACTCCCGCTCTTGCGCCTAACTGCAGAGAGCTCACAATAAATGTGCTTAAAAAAGCCAAAGAAAAAGGCATTACCATCAGTTTTGACGGAAACTTCAGAAGTAAGCTCTGGAGCTGGGAAGAGGCAAGGGATTTTTGCACTGAGTGCCTTCCCTATGTAGATGTTCTCCTCGGCATAGAGCCTTATCACCTTTGGAAAGATGATAACGACCACTCCAAGGGAGATTTTAAGGACGGTGTTCCTCTTCAGCCTACCTACGAACAGCAGGATGAGATCAACCAGGCCTTTGTTAAGAGATATCCCAACATCAAATGCATAGCAAGACATGTACGCTATGCTCACTCAGGTTCGGAAAACAGTTTAAAGGCTTTCCTCTGGTACGAGGATCATACCTTTGAGAGCAAGCTTTTCACCTTTAATATACTTGACCGTGTTGGTGGCGGTGATGCTTTTGCCAGCGGACTTATCTATGCTATGATGCACGGATACAAGCCCATGGATATGGTAAACTTTGCCGTAGCTTCCAGCGTAATAAAGCATACAATCAGAGGCGATGCCAACATCACTGACGATGTTGAAAGCATCAAAAACCTCATGAACATGAACTACGATATAAAGAGATAAAACCTTTATTTTGTAAAATACATTGAAAAATATTTATGGTTAAATGCTGTTTACTCAAATACGAAATAGTTGCTTCTTAGGCATCCGCCTTCCTTACCAAGCATGTTTCGTACATAGATACCGCATTTAACGCCAACCCATCTGCCGGCCTGTGCGTATAACGTATGGGCCGGTTTAAAATTGTGGCCGTCTAAGCTATACGAAAGCGCCACTATTTCACGTGGAATAGGGAATTCAAACTTTCCGTCAGTATTTGTCTCGGTAGGCATAACGCGCGTTACCGTATATTTAAAGAATATTTCTTTATTATCATTCTCAAAGCTAAAGTCACTATTTACGACTTTTATTTCATCTGTTGCAGAGGCAACCTCACCTGAAAACTTCTGCTCGCCGCTTATACTTCTGAGCACATATTTTCCGCCCTCGTATAAAACGGAAAGTGCCGCATAAGCCACTCCCATATTTACAATTCCGGCCTCATCTCCGTCTTGCAGATCTTTTAGGCTAAGGCTTGTAACTGCTGAGAATTCAGGCATGGGCCATTTTTGCAAAAAGAGGTTTGGCTGGTCTGAAATGCTGTCGGCCGCGGGGACAGATTTCAAAATAACACTTGATGTACTTTCGTCCGGTACTGCCCAATCATCCTCATGGTTGGCGTTCCATTGCCACTGAAGCCCATAATAATTCTCTTCAAATTCATCACTGGTATCGGGAGCAAATATCTCTATATTTTCCGCTGTCTGCACCGGCTTAACATCAGTAGTTACCGGTTTTCCGCATATTTCTCCGGGCATAGCTTCCCCTATGATCGGCCAATCGTTCTCCCATCTCATAGGCTGGACATGAATAATTCTTCCGGCGGCATATACATCCTGGAAATGGATAAAATAGTCGCTTCCGTCAGGTGTATCTACCCAGGCTCCCTGGTGAGGGCCGTTTATATCGGTATCCTTCTGCTCCATTACATTCCTGAACTCATAAGGCCCATAAATATTTTTTGACCTAAGCACTGTCTGCCATCCCTGCTTTACTCCTCCGGCAGGTGCAAAAATATAATACCACCCGTTACGTTTATAGAGCTTAGGGCCTTCAATGGTATCCTGCCCCGTTGTGTTACCGTCAAAAACTCTTACCGGTTCTCCTGCCATTTTGGTCAGGTCACTAGATAAAGGCACTATCTGAAGAACACTTTTAAAGCCTATTCTGCTTCTTGCAAAAGCGTTGACCATATATGCTTTTCCGTCATCATCTATAAACGGACAGGGATCTATCCAGCCCTTTCCTTCAAATACCGCAACCGGCTCTGACCATTCATCCGCAGGGTCCTTTGCCTTTGTAACAAAAATACCCTCATCCGGCATAGGAAAGAAAATAACAAATTCTTCTCCAAAATATCTTATGGCCGGTGCCCACACCCCGCATCCGTGCATAGGCTTTTTATATCTCTCATACGGAATATTTTCCAGAGCGTAATTTATAAGTGTCCAATTCACCATGTCCTTTGAGTGAAGAATAGGCAGCCCAGGTGTATTGCAAAAGCTGCTTGCCACCATATAATAATCATCGCCCACCCTGATTGCGTCCGGATCGGAGTAATCCGTATAAAGAACCGGATTTGTGTATGTTCCGTCTCCATTGTCTGAATACCAGTTTTCCATCTTCCAAATGTCTCCTGTTATTGTATTTTAGTAACAGCCAAAAATATGTGTTGTCTATCCTTGGCCATTAATTGTCTCATTAATATGCTAATTAATTATCCGCTTTTTTAATTATCCGCGGTAACTGCCTGTGCCTTTTTCAACCTGATAACAAGGCTTATTATAAGCGGGATCACCATTATCGCCCACACTATAGGCTCTGCTATGATTATTCCCCAATACGCCAAAATAGGGGTAAGTGTTATAGCTATGATCACCTTTCCGCCAAGCTCAAGTCCGCTTGAAATAACCGGTGAAATATGGTCCCCCATTCCCTGTAAAGTATTTCTGAAAAGCGTGACCATTGCTGCTATAGGATAAAAAGCTGTGTCAAACCGCTGATATCTCACGGCATTGTCAATGATTTCTTTTTTGTCTACGGCTGTGATTAGTTTTATAAGCATAGGACATATGGTCCAGCTCATAATGATCACGAGACTTATCCATATGAGATTTATTATTAAAGCAGTCTTTAGTCCGCCTTTAATTCTGTCTATTCTCTTAGCACCGTAGTTTTGACCGCTGAAGGTGGCCATCGTTGTGCCGAATACGCTAAAGGGCATCATATATAGATTTGTAAGTTTTCTGGCTCCTGTATGAGCGACAATTATATCGCTTCCGAGCCTGTTTATAGCCGTTTGCAGCGAAAGTGTACCAAAAGCCACAAGGCTTGACATTAGTCCCATGGAAAATCCGCCTGACAAAAGCTGCGCTGTAAACGCTCTTACAGGCACTAAATCTTTTCCTTTAAACCTGAATATCGGGTATCTTACAAGCGCATAAATAAAGCAAAGTACCGCGGATATCAACTGTGAGATCACTGTTGCCATCGCCGCACCTGCTACGCCTTTTCCTAAGCCGCCGACAAACAAAATATCAAGTCCCACATTGATAACAGCTGATACTATTAAGAATATAAGCGGTGTATAAGCGTCCCCTATTGCTCTCAGCGACGAAGCAAGGACATTGTATATACATGAAAATATAAGCCCTGTAATGATTATCACAATATAAGCTCTGGCCTGAATTTCATGTTGAGGATTTACATTGAGCCATCTGAATATTCCGGGTAAACCAAAATAGCTTACAAGAGCAATGATAATCGAAATAATGACTCCCAGTTCAAGTGAAAGTGCAAAGGATTTTCTCACACTGTCATCATCCTTCATCCCAAAAAATCTTGCGGTTATAACAGCAAAGCCATTTGCCAGTCCGAAAACAAATCCGACAATCAGATCCGACAACGTACTCACACTTCCGACAGCCGCAAGTGCATCGCTGCCAAGATAGCTTCCGATAATCCTTGTATCGGCCAGGTTATAAGCAAGGTTAAAAAGATTTCCTATAAATACGGGAAGCGCAAATTGTAATATTACTTTTAAGATATTTCCTTTTGTTAAATCTTTCATATAGGTTCCTTATGAATTATCCGCTATTTTCCCCATGTAAAGTCCCTTGTAATCTCTCCGGCTATTTTATACCTGCAAGGTCTTTTATGACCTCTCCGGCGATGATAAGCCCGGACACAGAAGGTACAAAAGCTATACTTCCGGGAGTAGAACGTCTTCCGGGGTCTTCCGATACGGCTGAATTTTTAACAGGCTCCTCCTCGGAATAAACCACCTTCAGGCTTTTTATTTCCCTGGCTTTAAGCTCTTTTCTCATTACCTTTGCCAAGGGGCAAACCTTTGTATCATAGATATCTGCCACCTTAAACATTTCGGGATGGAGCTTATTTCCTGCTCCCATGGCTGATATAACAGGCACGCCGGCTTTTTTTGCCCTGACGATTATCTCCAGTTTAGCCGTAACAGTATCCACTGCATCAACCACATAGTCATACCGTGAAAAGTCATATTCATCAGCATTCTCAGGTAAAAAGAAAACCGGGTGAACGCTAACAAGCGCATCCGAATTGATATCCAGCATACGCTCCTTCATAACGTCCACCTTCAGCTTACCTACTGTAGATTTTAAAGCTATTATCTGTCTGTTTAAATTACTGACCGAAACCGTATCTTTATCAAAGAGGTCGAATTTTCCCACTCCGCTTCTTATGAGAGCTTCACAAACATATCCTCCCACTCCTCCGATTCCAAAAACGGCTACTCTTTTTCCTTTAAGCTTTTCAAGAGAATCTTCTCCTATCAAAAGCCCGGTCCTTGAAAATTCTTCAATCATAGTATTAACCCAAAATATTTACTATACGAAAAACAGTTAAATCACAATTACAATTAATCCTTTTATCCGGTAACCCATTCCTTTATGCGTTAATTAAGCCCTTTATCCGGTAATGTCTCCATAACACTCAGGGCGCCTGTCTCTAAAAAGCCCCCAGTCAAACCTGGCTTTGTTTACCTCATCCAGATCAAATTCATGAATAAGAATGGCATCGCCTTCCCTGTCGGCAGATTCAACTATCTCTCCCACTTCGTCTGTTATAAAAGACGATCCGTAGAAATTAAGAGATGACTTCTGTCCCCCGTTTTCATCACAAGGTTCAACCGTTTCTGTTCCGTATCTGTTAGCCGCAATAACAGGTATTACGTTAGCAGCCGAATGTCCCTGCATAGTCCTGCGCCAATGAGGCATTGAATCACTCTCAAGTATTGGCTCAGAGCCTATCGCGGTCGGATAAAACAAAAGCTCTGCTCCATTTATCGCAAGACATCTTGCGGTCTCCGGGAACCATTGATCCCAACAGATACCTACGCCGATCTTTCCGTATTTTGTATCAAAAACCTTAAATCCCGTATTACCCGGGGTAAAATAAAACTTCTCCTGATAATAATGATCGTCAGGAATATGAGTCTTTCTGTATGTTCCAAGATCAGTTCCGTCGCAGTCAATTATCTCAACGCTGTTATACAAAACATTGACGTCCTTTTCATAGAAGCTGATAATAAGCACTACTCCAAGCTCTTTTGCAAGAGGGGAAAGAGCCTTTACAGCATCATTTTCAGATACTTTCTTTGCAAAATCATAATAGTCATATCTTCTTTCCTGACAAAAATACTGCCTTTCAAAAAGCTCGGGCAAAAGTATTATCTGTGCTCCCATTGCAGCTGCTTTTTTTATAAGCGTAGCTGCTTTATCAATATTTTCCTGAACATTTTTTGTGCAGCTAAACTGCAAAGCGCAGGCTTTAACTTTTCTCATATAGTGCCTTTCCTTATAATTCAATAATTCCACGCTTAGAGATGTGTCCTCTCTCACTGAGATTGTACAATCATCAAATTTATCCTATAATCTTGGGAATCTGCTGTGTGATACAGTGAATATTGCCCCCGCCTAAAATAATATCTCTCGCGGGTATCGGAATCACCCTTCTAGGTTTACATAATCCGTCAAGTATCTCTACCGCTTTTTCGTCACTCTCTGTATTATCCCCGCCAAATTGCGGAACCAAAACGGCATTATTGGTAAAATAGAAGTTTACATAACTAGCAGCTAATCTTTCGCTGGCTTCTCTTACATCTTCGCCTTCCTCAAATACATATCCCTCCAAATCCTTTGCTTCAACACGCACCGGATTTTTAGGGATAGGCAGCTTATACACCTTTATTCCTTCATCCAAAAGTACTTTAAGGCAGGCCAAGGACATTTCATACTGAGGGTCGTTTTCATCATCGGTCCATGCTAAAACAACCTCATTATCCGATATAAAAGCACATACATTATCTACATGCTCATTTGTTTCATCATTATATATTCCTCTGGGAAGCCATATGATCTTTTCAGCTCCCAAATATCCCTTAAGCTTCTCTTCTATTTGCTCTTTGGACATCGAGGGGTTTCTGCCCTTACTCAAAAGACAGCTTTCGGTAACAAGTACGGTTCCTTTGCCGTTAGAGTGGATCGATCCCCCCTCCAAAACAAAATCACCGGCATCGTAATAGTCAAATCTTGTCTCATCGCAAAAAGTAGGCGCAAGGGCATCATCTTTTTCGTAGTGAGCATAAAGCCCGTCGACATCTCCGCCCCATGCGTTAAACTTCCAGTTAATTCCCCTGACCTTTCCTTCACTGTTTTTCACAAAAGTCGGGGCCGTATCTCTGGCCCAAGCATCGTCTGTAGGTATGTTTAATAGCAAAATGTTATCTTTTACAATAATATCCTTTATGGTTACGTCCGGTTCCTTTTTGAGCATACGCTCCGCTTCTTTATATGAATTGTCACTTACGATAACATATACCTTTTCAGATACGGAAATATTTGCGATTATTTGTGCAAAAGCCTTTCTCGCAGCTTTTGCTTCGTAAGGCCATGATCCCGGCCTTTCCGGAAAAATCATTATAGTAGCACTGTGCCTGTCATACTCCGCAGGCATATAAAACCCGTCATCTGCGGGAAGTGAGTTAAAAATCATGAAAGCCTCTCCTTAAAATCCTTGTAACCAAAGCTTTTAATCACTTCTACGCGGCCATCCTCATTTAAAATATCTATATCGGGAAGGGGCATTCCATTAAAAGTGTTATTTTTCACCATGGAATATATGGCCATATCCTCAAATACAAGCCTGTCTCCGATTTTAATCTCCTCATCAAATGAGTAATCTCCGATTATATCTCCGGCGAGACATGTGCATGAAGATAATCTGTAATCATATTTTTTCTCGCCTTCTTTTCCCGATGCAAAAAGAGGCGGTCTGTATGGCATCTCCAAAACATCCGGCATATGGCATGCGGCTGAAGCGTCAAGTATCAACGTTTTTACGCCATTTTTCACTATATCCATAACACTTGTTACCAAATATCCGGCGTTAAGGGCTATAGCTTCTCCGGGCTCTAAATATACTTCCAAATCATATTTAGACCTAAACTGCTTTATTAAGCGGATTAAAAGATCTCTGTCGTAATCATCTCTTGTGATATGATGTCCGCCGCCAAAATTCACCCATTTAAGCTTATGCAAATACTTTCCAAACTTTTCTTCGAAAGCTTTTAAGGTTATTTCCAAAGCATCACTTCCCTGCTCGCAGAGCGTATGGAAATGAAGCCCGTCCACCATATCTATAATCTCATCATTTATCAAAGCTTCTGTAACACCAAGCCTCGATCCATAAGCGCAAGGATCATATATAGCGGCATCCTGAGTCGAGCACTCCGGATTTACACGAAGTCCTATGCTTATATCCTTGCATTCATCCTTGTATTTTTTTAACTGTGATACGGAGTTAAAGACAATATGATCGGCTATTTTTACAATTTCCTTCATATCATCCTCTTTAAAAGCAGGCGCAAATACATGCACCTGGCCTTTAAATTCCTCTTTTCCGAGCTTTGCCTCATAGAGTCCGCTTGCGGTGGTTCCGTCTAAATACTTTTCAATAACGGGATAAACCGCAAATGCTGAAAATGCCTTCTGGGCAAGAAGTATCTTGCAGCCCGCAGCTTCCTTTACCTGCTTTAAAATCTCAAGATTACCGATAAGCTTTGCCTTATCTATAACATAAGCAGGGGTTTTAATTGTGTTAAATACAGGATAATTTACTATCATCAATAATTCCTTGTCCCAGTCTACCAAGGTAGGGTTTCATCTATTTTCTCAGACTACCAGGGTGGGGTTTTCATCCATTTTCCTAATCTACCAGGGTGGGATTTTCATCAACCACCCAGGGAAGACCGTATTTGTTAAGTGCCTCCATGTAAGGATCGGGATCAAACTCCTCTACATTGAACACACCGGGCTTATTCCAGGTTCCGCTAGCAACCATCGCAGTACCTATCATAGCGGGTACACCTGTTGTGTAGCTTATTGCCTGAGCGCCGGTTTCCTTGAAGCATTCCTGGTGGTCGCAAACATTATAAATGTAGATGCTCTTTTCTTTTCCGTCCTTTTTACCGGTAAAAATACATCCGATATTTGTCTTTCCGACGGTTCTGGGACCGAGGGAAGCAGGGTCGGGCAAAAGTGCTTTCAAAAACTTGATGGGAACTATTTCCCTGCCTTCAAACATTACAGGGTCGGTTCTGAGCATTCCGACGTTTTCAAGACACTTCATATGTGTCAGATAGCTCTGTCCGAAAGTCATAAAGAAACGGATTCTCTTGATTCCGGGGATATTTTTTGCAAGTGACTCAATCTCCTCGTGATGAAGAAGATACATGTCTTTGTCTCCCACACCTTCAAAGTTGAACACACGCTTGATTTCCATAGGCTTAGTCTCAACCCAGTGACCGTCCTCCCAATATGAGCCATTGGCAGATACTTCGCGAAGGTTGATCTCAGGGTTAAAGTTTGTGGCAAAAGGATATCCGTGATCACCGCCGTTGCAGTCAAGGATATCGATATAATTAATCTCGTCAAAATAATGCTTAAGAGCATATGCGGAATATACCTGTGTTACACCGGGATCAAAGCCTGTTCCCAAAAGCGCTGTAAGTCCCGCAGCCTTAAATTTCTCGTCATAAGCCCACTGCCAGCTGTAATCAAAATATGCGGTAAAGCCTTTTTCCTTACATCTTTTTTCATAGATGGCTCTCCACTCGGGGTCCTCAGTGTCCTCAGCCTCATAATTGGCAGTATCTATATAGTTTGCACCCGCTTCAAGGCAGGCATCCATAATGGTGAGATCCTGATAGGGAAGTGCCACATTAAGAACAGTATGAGGACCAAACTCCTTCATAAGCTTAACCAGCGATTCCTTTGAATCGGCATCAACGGTAGCAGTTGTTATTTTTGCATTTGTCTTGTCCTTTAGCTTAGCAGCAAGAGCATCACACTTGGATACGGTTCTGCTTGCGAGCAAAATCTCTGTAAAAATTGGGTTCTCACAACATTTATAAATTGCAACTGTGGCAACTCCGCCACATCCGATTACCATAAGCTTCATATCAAATATCCTCCAAAACAATCTCTATAATTATTCTCTATTATTTATTCTCTATATTTCTTTATTATCTATATTTCTTCTCTTTATTTGTTCTCTTTATATCTTCCCTCTTCTTCCTCGAGCAAATCTTCCACATATTTGGGAAGCATAAACGCTCCGCGGTGAAGGTTTGTAGTATAATACCAGGTCTCAATTTTTCGATCGTTCCAGCGCTTTTCGTCGAAATCTTTAAGAGGGTGATATTTTTTGCTGGCAAAACCGAAAAGCCAATATCCCGAAGAACAGGTGGGAATATGCGCCTGATAAACACGGCTTATGGGGAAGCTCTTAAACGCTTTTCTGTGCATGGCTCTGCAGTTTTCCTCATCCTCGTCAAAGAAGGGGCTGCCGTGCTGATAGACCATTATACCGTCTTCCTTTAATGCCTTAAAGCAAGATCCGTAAAACTCTTTTGTAAAAAGTCCGGCCGTATGTCCGAGCGGATCTGTGGAATCGTTTATGATTAGGTCATATTCATCGGACTTTCCTCTTAGAAATCTGAGTCCGTCACGATTGTGAAGCTTAACTCTTGGGTCATCGAGTCCGCATGCGTTTTCAGGGAAAAACTCCTTGCAAACGCTTACGAAAAGTTCATCTGACTCCACGACATCAATCTCTTCTATCTCGTCATAGTAGCTGAGTTCCTTGGCAACGCCTCCGTCACCTCCGCCGATGACAAGTACCTTTTTTACATTTGGATGAACCGACATGGGTACATGAACTATCATTTCGTCATATATAAATTCATCCTTTTCAGCGAATATCAGATTTCCGTCCGATGTAATAAATTTTCCGTATTCAGCGGAATCAAACACATCCAGCCTCTGAAAATCGCTGGTTCCCGAAAATAACTGCTTATCCACTCTGACAGACATTTTTACATTGTCTGTGTGTTTCTCGGAAAACCAAAATTCCATTTCTACTTATTCCTCCGGGCAAAAAAAAAATTATAGTGTATTAAATAATATCTGTAATTTAAACTACTTGAGTACATTTAACCTTTGAAGCGTCCCGTCTTCAGGTCCCTGCATGGAACATCCCTTTTCCTTGGCATACAAAGTGTAATCTATTATCTCCTTTGTAACCATCTCTCCTGGAGACAAAATCGGAATACCCGGTGGATAACACATTACGAACTCTCCGCATATCCTTCCCGCGGTTTCTCTGATGGGAACCAGCTCCTTTTCGGCATAAAATGCCTTTTGGGGAGTGGCGGCAACTATAGGCGTAATGTATTCCGCATTATGTTGTCTTGACGAAGGTCTTGAGTAAAGCCTCTTTATATCTTCTAAAGCTCCCACAAGCCTCTCAATATCCTGCATTCTGTCTCCGATAGAGATATATGCGAGAATATTTCCTATGTCCCCAAATTCTATCTGAATATCGTATTCGTCTCTCAAAAGATCATAGACTTCAATTCCGGTAAGTCCAATATCTCTGGTATATACCGAAAGTTTTGTAACATCATAGTCAAATATACTTCCGCCGTTTACAAGTTCCTTTCCGTATGCATAATATCCGCCAATGGAATTGATCTCTTCTCTGGCGTACTCAGCCATATTTTTAACCTTTTCAAAGGATTCTCTTCCTCTAAGAGCAAGGTTTCTCCTTGAAATATCAAGGCTTGACAGAAGTAAGTAGCTTGCACTCGTGGTCTGCGTCAAATTGATAATCTGTTCAACATAACGGGTGTTCACATTTGGTCCCAACAAAAGAAGTGAACTCTGGGTGAGACTTCCGCCGGATTTATGCATACTGACCGCAGCCATATCCGCCCCCGCTTCCATCGCAGAAACAGGAAGATTTTCATTAAAATACAAATGAGTGCCGTGGGCTTCATCAACAAGCACCATCATATTGTGCTCATGAGCCATTTTTACAATAGACCTTAAGTCGGAACAAATACCGTAATAGGTCGGATTGTTTACAAGTATTGCCTTTGCCTCGGGATGTTTTAAAATCGCCTCCTCAACCAAAGACAGCTCCATACCGAGTGCTATTCCTATATGATTGTCCACCTCGGGATTTACATATACAGGCTCTGCTCCGCACAAAACTAGAGCATTTATAACACTTCTGTGTACGTTTCTCGGCAAAATGATCTTATCACCGGCCTTACAGGCAGTAAGCACCATACTCTGTACAGCCGAAGTGGTTCCTCCTACCATAAAGTATGCATGTGCTGCTCCAAAAGCTTCGGCGGCAAGGTTTTCAGCGTCCAGGATAACCGATACCGGATGGCATAGATTATCAAGGGGCTTCATGGAATTGACATCAAGTCCGACGCACCTTTCTCCGAGGAGCTCTACAAGCTCCGGATTACCTCTTCCACGCTTATGTCCCGGTACGTCAAAAGGCACTACCCGCTGCTTTCTGAATCGCTCCAAAGCCTCATAAACAGGCGCAGATTTTTGTTTTTCTAGATCCATAGTTTTCTTCCCCACTTGTAAAAATACATAGTATTCTAATTATAACAAATCTTTGCCATAGATGTATATTCAAATCCTATAAAAATCATATTTTTAAATACCCCTGAATATGCAAAATTACTTGCTAAAGAAGGCAAAACAACTTATACTGTGAACATGACAAACATGTTTAATGTCTCTATCGCAAATATGCGATTTCCAATATATTCGACCATCGTTATAGGTTCAATCATCCTGGGTATAGTTATGGCCTGCATAATTATGTACCGGGAGGGATTAAAGCGCTCAACTATAATATACACATGCCTTCTTACGTTTGTGTGTATTCTGGTTTTCGGGCTTGGTCTCAATGTGACACTCACAGGCAATCTGCGCAGCATAGGTTTTACCGGTGCGGGAGGTGCCCTCGGGCTGCTTATAGGTGCTTGTGCTTCTATCTTCATCCACAGAGACCACGAAGAAGAAATGCTGGCCTCCTGGGTAGTTTCCGCCCCTCTTATGTACGGGCTTGCAAAGACTGCCTGTCATGTAGCCGGATGTTGCTACGGCATCCCCTATCACGGAAGAGTCGAGATTATTTATGAGAGCGATCATATCAGTCGCTTTCCGGTTCAGCTTACGGAATCAGCAGTTTTCACTTTAATATTCCTTATTGGTCTTATACTGCTGCTAGCTACTTCAAAGCCAATCCTCACTTCAAAAATCGTGATTGCCATGTCGGTTATAGGCAAATTTTCCCTTGATTATTTAAGGGCATCCCATTATGAATCTGAGACAGCACTTTCAGAGAATCAGATACTTGCCCTATGCATGGGTATATTGGCCCTTGTGCTGATAAACACTTTAGACAGAATTTTTCTTAAAAAGAAAGGCATAAAAAATGGATAAAAATCAGCTTAATCAAAACATCGGCCCATATGTACAAACTGTAAATGTTGAGCCAGAGGTTCCTTCAGAACCCGGTACACAAAATATAATTCAGCCCGAGGCTTCTGCAGAGCCTTCGGAAAGCAAAAAGCTTGAAAGACTTCTCTGCTTTCTGTCATTAGGCTTATACATTTTAGGCCCAAGTGTTATATCCATACCTCTTTATTTACTTGAAATTGTCGGTGTAAGCGAAACTCCCGTTATGAGCGTTTTATCTTCTATAGGCTCCGCCCTCGGCAGCATTTCCTATATTGCAGCATGGGTACTTATGATCATCGCCAGAGTAAAATTTAAAAAAAGCGTATTTGCAAAAGTTCTTATGTGGGTTTACATCGGAATCTTTGCTGTTTCAGTGCTGGCCGTAATTATACTCATCATCAGCTGTATAGAATTTTTAAGAAGCTGCGGACTGTAATATCGCATATTTTTCGATTCACACTCTAAAAACACATCTTAAGAATATACAAACAAATCTTTATAAAAATGCGCAAAAAAACCGAGGGCTTTTCGCTCTCGGTTTCATTTTACCGTATAGTTATTTTTATTCGTATAAAATACTGAGATATCCTATGCCATCGCCTTATAATATCCGAGTGACATTATTTCTCTTCTAACAGCATATTTTCTGTAATCTTCCTCAGTGACATATCCTCCTACAGTGATACAATTACCGTTAACTCTGATATGCCTTATAGTGCAATCATTTGAAAGCACATCGGTCTGGATATTTCTGCCATACTGATATGTATCAATAAACTGAAAATGTACGGCATCCCCCTTTTGTACGCTTTCAAGATATTTCTCTTCCATCGGCATTTCAAAACAAATGCCGGTTTCACTGATGTTTTTTATTGTACAGGGAATCTCCCTGTGCTTTCTTCCTTCTGTAATAAGTGCCGGTATTAATACGTCAATTCTTGGATAAGTTCTTTTATCCTGCATCTTTCTTTAGTTCTCCATTTATTATTAATTTAAAGCAATTTATAAAAAAGTAAGGCTCTGAATAATAAATCACATCTCTTCAATCCACTTTTTCATATCTTTTTCCGATTCATCGGGAAACATTCTCTTTCCGGGCAAAACAGTTGCTCCCGGAGCAAGCTTTGATATATTATCGGGAGCATCTCCCAGTCCGCTTCCGCCCGAAGTTGCAAAAGGAATGATCTTTTTTCCGGAAAAATCATAGCTTTCTATAAAAGTATCAATAATTGAAGGCTCTCTGTACCACCAAATGGGAAATCCAACGTAGACCGTATCATAAATTGACATATCCGAAACCTCAGACCATATTTCAGGCCTGCAATCCGGATTTTTCATTTCAACGGTACTTCTGGAATCTTTATTGTTCCAATTTAAATCCGCCTCAGTATATAACTCCTTCGGACTAATTTCAAACAAATCTGCCTGCGCCACCTTGGCCAGCCTTTCCGCAACTCTTGCCGTCACTCCGCTAGCACTGAAAAAAGCTACCAATGTCTTTCCCATTTGTATCCTCCTTACAATATATCGGAAAAACCCTACACTTTATAATACCATTATATTTCATTTTCTACAAGTTTTAGTCAAAAAAGAGTTTCCTCTTTCTGTCTATCATTTCATCTATTTTTTCGCAGTACATCGGAACCTCTTTAACATTCTCGCACCTAGTAAGTTTCCTTACTTCTCCGTTTTCGTAGAACACTCTTTTTGTAACCGTTCCGGCACCGATTGCGACTATATTTTGAAGTTCTTCCATTATCAAAATATTGTATATTCCTTCTTTTCCTTCTGAGGAAAATCCGACATTTTCAAGATTTCCGCTCATATTCTTTTGACGGTAAAGATAATAAGGCACTAAATTAAGCTGCCTGGCTCCCTCTGAGGCAATTTTCATCAAGTCGTCAGAATTATTTATCGTACTCTTACCGTTTTTAACAATCCACTGCGAGAGCTTTGATGCTCTTTTTATGGCAAGCGAATGGACTGTGAGAGAATCAGGCCTATAGAGCTTAACCATCTCCATGGTCTTTCTTACCTCAGGTTCATTTTCCCCCGGAAGTCCAAGGATAATATCCATATTTATGTTGTCAAATCCAAGTTTTCTCGCGATAGGCCAAACATGTTCAAACTGCTCTACGGAAGCTCTTCTTCCTATAAAGTCCAAAGTCTCCTGGTTAAAGGTTTGGGGATTGATAGAAATTCTTGAAACCTTATGTTTTTTAAGGACTGCAAGTTTTTCTTCCGTAATGGAATCAGCTCTTCCCGCCTCCACTGTAAACTCAAAGACTCTGTCCATATTAAACATATCATCCAAAGCGGATAACAGTCTCTCAAGCCTTTCCTCATCAAGAGTGGTGGGCGTACCGCCACCGATGTAGACGGTATCGGGATTTTTGCCCATAGTCTCCGCTACAAACTTAAGTTCCTTTATCATGGCATCGAGATAATTGTCAACTTCCTTTTTATATACCGAATACGGGTATGAAGTAAAGGAACAATATAGGCATGTAGTGGGGCAAAAGGGTATACCTACGTACAGACTGTAACCGTCTGTGAGATTTAAAGGCTTTAATATCCTACGCTCCCTTTCGGCAATCTCTATGGCAAGACGGGCTTTTTCTTTGGATGCCCTTCTGTCATTGAGATAAATATCCATTATCTCTTCGTGAGACTTGCCTTCTTCTAATCCTTTATATGCAATTTTGGTGGGTCTAACTCCGTTGAGTGTTCCCCAGGGAAGCTTTACATTTGTCCGTTCAGACAATAAATCGTAGAGGAAATTTCCAAAGCCTTCTTTTCTGTCGCTGCCGATATTGCCTGGATATCTGTATTTATTACCGTCCAAAAAAACTATATCGACAGGGGCATTGTCGCCCTCTTCAAAATTAAGCTCAGCAAAAAAGCCGATCTCCTCGGCTTTTTCTGTAATCTGTTCTCGGCATCCCGGAAAAACCAGCTGCCAATTATCTTCCGGATAAAATGATTGAAACAATGCAAGAACATCATATCCGTATTTTTCGTGATTGATTTTTAAATAACTTGTTGCCATTAATTCGCCTTTAAATACAGTCATACAAGAAAAGGATTATACTTTTTCTCGTGACCTATAGTTGTCTCATCGCCATGTCCCGGGTAGCATACAGTTTCATCGGGCAGTACAAAAAGCTTTTCCTTAACGCTTCTTTCAAGAGTAGCGCCGCTTCCGGTGGGCAAATCCGTTCTTCCCACAGACTCTAAAAAGAGTGTATCTCCCGCGATCAATATGCCTGCTTCCTCTATGTAAAAGCAGCAGCTTCCGGCAGTATGTCCGGGAGTAGCTATTACCTTAAACGTAATATCAGCTAAAGTAAACTCCTCTCCGTCAGATAAGTATTTATTCACTTTTACGGTAGCGGGTCTGCCCGACTGCGCCGATACATTTAATCTCGAGTCTTCAAGAAGCGGCTGTTCCGCATCAAGGGCATAAATCTTTGCGCTTGTAGCCTGTCTGAGCTCGCTGGCTCCCCAGATATGATCGAAATGACCATGAGTAAGAAGAAGTGCCTCTACACTAAATCCGTGTTTGGCAAGAGCTGCAGCAATCTCTTTTCCCTTGTCGGGTGCATCGATAACAACGCAGTTCTTGTTGCCCTCACGATATACAAAATAACAATTGGTGGCTGCTACGCCTATAACCATACGACCAATCTTAATATCCGCCATCTTTTCCCCATTCTGAATCTTTAGGAACGATAAAATATAACTGTAAAAGCCCCGGATTTCCGGTTATTACTGTTTATCCTATCCTTATCCTATAGCTCTTTCGATATCTATGATTCCGTCGATGCTTCTGATCTTTTCGACAACATTCTTGAGTTCTTCCTTGCCACTGGTCTCAAACGACATCTTCATGGTAGCAATACCCTGCCTGTTTGTCTTGGTATTCATTGACAATATATTGATATTCTTTTCCGTAAGAGCTCTGGATACATCAGCCAAAAGTCCGTTTCTGTCATTAGCAAAAATCTTGATTTCCGCAACATATTTTCCGTTTGCTTGTTTTCCGTCATCCTCCCACTCTGCATCGATAAGACGTACTCTGTCGAATTCCGGAAGACTGATAATGTTAATACAGTCGGTCCTATGGATTGAAATACCTCTGCCCCTTGTTACAAATCCAACAATTTCGTCTCCCGGCACAGGTGAACAACATTTTGAGAATCTAACCGATAAATCGGTTATACCCTTAACCACAATTCCGCTCTTACTCTTTATCTTAGGCTTGTTTGCTGCAGCAGCCGCATTTTCGGCAATAGCCTCCATGACTTCTTCTTTAGTGAGTACCTGCTGATGATCTGCATCATACAATTCCTTGATCTTGTTAACTACCTGACCGTCCTTTAATGCTCCGTGTCCTACGGCGGCAAGTACGCCCTCCCAATCATGGAGACCGTATTTTTTAACGAGCTCCGCCTGGTAATCCGGAGTCAAAATAGCGTAAAGATCGATACCCTTCGATTTACAATAGTTAAGTAGGTACTCCTTGCCCTTTGCGACATTGACATCCTTTGATTCATTTCTGAACCATTGGTTAATCTTTGTCTTCGCCTGAGTACTTTTTACAAGGCTAAGCCAGTCACGGCTTGGGCCTTTTGTATTTTGAGAGGTGATTATCTCGATACGATCACCGTTTTTAATCCTGTAATCTATAGGTACAAGCTTTCCGTTAACCCTTGCTCCAACCATTCTGTTTCCTACAGCGGAGTGAATGCTGTATGCAAAATCGATAGGACAAGACCCTGCAGGAAGGTTTTTAACCTCACCACTCGGGGTAAAGCAGTAGACATTGTCTGCAAACAAATCAAGATCATTCTTTAAAAGATTAAGGAATTCCCTGTTGTCAGACATATCCCTCTGCCATTCAAGGATCTGGCGAAGCCATGAAAGCTTTTCTTCCTCACCGTGTACACCACCTGTTCCGGCAGATGTCTCTTTATATTTCCAGTGAGCTGCGATACCGTATTCAGCGGCCTTATGCATCTCAAAGGTACGAATCTGTATTTCAAAAGGCTGTCCGCTTGAGCCGATAAGAGTCGTATGAAGCGACTGATACATATTCGGCTTGGGCATAGCGATATAGTCTTTAAATCTGCCCGGGATGGGCTTATACATTTCATGGATAACACCAAGCGCGGCATAGCAGTCCTTGACGGTATCAACAATGATTCTGACTGCAAAAAGGTCATAAATCTGGTCAAGAGTCTTGTTTTGATTCTTCATCTTTTTATAGATGGAGAAAAAGTGCTTAACTCTACCGTCAACCTTAGCCTCTATTCCTGCATTTTTTATATGCTCGCTGACCTCAGCCACGATGCTGGCGATATATTCTTCCCTCTCGGTACGTCCCATCTCAATCTTTGTTGAAAGCTCATTAAAGGCCTCAGGATCGAGATACATAAGTGAAAGGTCATCAAGCTCAACCTTCAACTTACTGATACCAAGCCTCTGTGCAATGGGACAATAAATCTCCTGAGTCTCTCTGGCTATTCTGATCTGGCTTTCGGGCTTTTGGTACTGAAGCGTACGCATATTGTGAAGCCTGTCCGCAAGCTTGATCATGATAACTCTGATATCCTTTGCCATGGCAAGGAACATCTTACGCAGGTTCTCAGCCTGCATTTCAAGCTTTGCATCGGATTGGTCTATGGAAGTTGAAAGAGGAAGCTTTTCAAGCTTTGTTACACCGTCGACCAGTATAGCGACATCGGAACCAAACTCTCTTTCAAGGTCTTCCTCGGTCATAACGGTATCCTCTACAACATCATGCAAAAGACCCGCCGCAATGGTTTCCTTATCCATCTCAAGCTCAGCCAATATAATGGCTACATTGAGCGGATGGATGATGTATGGCTCTCCGGACTTTCTTACCTGGCCGTTATGGGCATTTGATGCCACTTTATAGGCCTTTTCAATCATGGTAAGGTCATCGCTGGGGTGATATTTTCCCACAGCACTAATAAGCTGTCCGTACAGCTCATCCGGTGAAACAAAATCCTCATATTTAGTTATATGGCTGGTATCAATAGCCGCGCTGGATACCACTTTTTCTTCCGCCATACAATTAACCTCTGATAATTATTTTCCTTCGTAAGTAACAGCCGCATCAAGACGATAGCCGGCAATTTTCTCCCTGCCCTTTAAACCGGCAAGTTCGATAAGTACAACAACACCAACAACCTCGCCGCCGAGCTTTTCTACAAGCTTTATCATAGCTTCTGTGGTTCCGCCCGTAGCAATAAGGTCATCTACCAAAAGTACCTTCTGTCCCGGTTTGATTGAGTCCTTGTGAATCTCAATGGTTGCGGTTCCGTATTCAAGATCATAAGTCTCTTCTATAGTCTCGCAAGGAAGCTTTCCCTTTTTGCGTATAAGGCAGAAAGGCTTGTTCATATTGTACGCAATGGGTGCGCCGAAAATGAATCCTCTGGACTCTGCTCCGACTATGGCATCAATCTGTAAATCCTTGACAAGATCGGTCATTGTATCGATTGCAAGCTTAAATCCTTCGGCATCTTCAAGTACGCTGGTAACGTCTCTGAACATTATGCCCTTCTCGGGAAAATCCGGAATTGTTCTGATATACTCCTCAAGCTTTTTCATTTAGAATAAACCTCCCTAAAAACCTTCTTAAAAGAATTAGGGCTCTCCCTCATCGGGTTAGCCCTTTAACAATTACTTTCTTCCGCAGCACTTCTTGTACTTTTTACCGCTTCCGCAAGGGCAAGGATCATTGGGATAAATCTTTGCTTCCTTAACGATTGTGGTGGATGATTTCTGCTCTTTGTAAAGGGCTTTGCGGGTATTCTCGTCGAATATGTCGTCCCACTCGGGAAGATTGTAAAGCCAATCGGCTTCAGCTCCTACCATATTCTTGTAAAGGAGCTCTTTATCAAAACCGAGAGAAACCACCGTGTCCTCGTCCATCTCTTCAATAGGATTCTTTTCCTTTAAGCTGTCGTTGATGCCGTCAAGGAAACCGGTCATGGTCATAATTGTTACATTATATTTCTCGGCAAGTTCTTTAACGCTTCCCGAAACTACATCATCCGGATTTTTAAGAAGCTGAGAATAGATTTCCTTTTCATCCTGGAAATACTTTGCCCAAAGAGCCTGAAGCTTCTTCTGATCGATATTTTCGTTATACGCTACTTCGCGCCACTGCTCTAAAAGTGCCATACTTTTATTCACCTCTGTGTAATATTATTTTTATTTGAAAAAATACAACATCTAGTATATAACAAAATGTCCGTTAAGACAAGAGGGGATGCAGTCGCTAAAAATACCTTTACCACGCGTCATAGAGGCTTTTTTCATCAAAATATTTATGCACTTAATCCAAATCGCCATGCAATATCTTGTCGGCTTTTACATATTGACTCCGGGCTGCTTAAACCGCTATTATTTGCCCTAGCCTTTGGGCGTGATCGGGGGAAAAATGATAAAAGAAAATGAATTGTACTTTATAAAAAAATTGTGTTCTGTGCCATCCTTTAACGGCAGATTGGGAATAGATATAATAAATCATTTCGGAAGTGCCGAAAACCTGTTTTCAGCCGATGAAAAAACGCTTGCTTCTTTGCTTAAGCCGAGCATGTTTAAAAATCTCATGAAGGCAGATTATGAGGATAAAGATAACCATTACTCATTCGTATCGATTTACGACGAAGAATATCCCCTTATTCTGAAAAAAATCTCCGATCCGCCTCTGGGCTTTTGGTATTACGGAAAATTGCCGGACAAAAAGCTACCGTCCGTAGCTGTGATCGGCGCAAGAGATTGCTCGGATTACGGAGCCTATATAGCAAAAACCATAGGAACATACCTTGCCAAAAGCGGAGTTCAGGTAATCAGCGGATTAGCACGAGGAATAGACGGCATAGCCCAGAGAGCCGCTTTGGACTCGGGCGGTTACTCTGCCGCTGTTTTGGGGAGCGGCGTAGACATATGCTACCCTGCATCTAACCTTGACACATACGAAAAGCTTAAAAAGGACGGGTGCATCATATCCACCTACAAACCCGGCACCAAGGCCCTGCCTATCAATTTTCCGCCAAGAAACCGCATAGTCAGTGGTCTGTGCGATGCTGTAATAGTTATAGAAGCCCGGCAAAAAAGCGGTACTCTCATTACTGTCGATATGGCTTTAGAGCAAGGGCGCGAGGTATTTGCTGTCCCAGGGCGCATCACCGATAGACTTAGTGACGGTTGTAACGCCCTAATAGGTCAGGGCGCAAATGTATTTCTCTCTCCGGAGATTTTCCTTTGTGAGCTTTCGGAGTTATTTGAAGCAAAAAAGGAAGGAGAATACCATCCCAAAACAGGTCATTTTAAACCGCTGCAATTATCCGAAGATACCAAAAAAAAGCACAGAGGATTTAGCGGAAATGAGGAAAATCTTGATATTTCCGGTGAGGAAAAGAAGGTTCTTGAAAGCCTGTCACTGTCTCCAATTACCGCCGACGAGCTTTCTTTAAAGCTTCCGGAATTTGACTATGCAACCTTGTCAATGCTCTTAATGCAGCTTCTCATAGACGGTCATATATCACAGATAGGACAGGGATCCTATGTCAGAGTCTTTAAATAAATATATAAAATACGGGGGGAAAAATGTATTGTAATATAACATCATGTTCTGTATTAGGTGTGGACCCCATACCTATAAACGTAGAAGTGGATGTATCTCCGGGCTTGCCATCATTTTCTGTTGTGGGATCTCCGGGAGCCGAAATAAAGGAGGCAAAAGACAGAGTATTTACAGCCCTTAAGAATTCAGGTCTGGGAGCTCCTCTTTCGAAAATAACGGTAAATCTGTATCCTGCCGACCTCAGGAAAGACGGAACCGGTCTCGATCTGCCGATTGCAGTTGGAATACTGATATCTTCCGGGCAGCTTAAAACCGAAATAATAAGAGACACCTGGATGATAGGTGAACTTGGACTTAACGGAGAAGTAAAGCCTGTAAAGGGTGTATTACCCGTTGTGGCAAAAGCTTCGAGCTTAGGTGTAAAAAATATTATAGTTCCTGCCGGAAATGCCGGCGAAGCGACACTGATAAGAGGAATAAATATCCTTTGTGCGACAGATATCTCATCTGTCTACAACTATTTAAAGGATCCCAATTCAGCTCCTTTAGATTCACCTGAATATACGGATGATTCGGAATCAGACGACCTTCTTTCTCCGGAGTACGATTTTATACAGGTAAGCGGCCAAGAGACTGCAAAAAGAGCTTCGATCATTTCGGCCGCCGGCTTTCACAGCATGCTTATGAGCGGCCCTCCGGGGGTGGGTAAATCCCTAATAGCAAAGTGCATACCGGGAATATTACCCCCTCTTTCGGAAAAAGAGAAAATCGAAATGACAACTATAATGTCGGTTGCAGGAAAGCTGTCCGATAAAAAAGCCCTTATAAAAAGCAGGGGCTTTGAAGCGCCTCACCATTCCATAACCGTTCACGGCCTGTTGGGAGGTGGGGCTACGCCAAAGCCCGGAGCCGTCACGCTGGCACACCGATCGGTTCTGTTTCTGGATGAACTCACCGAGTTCGACAGACATACATTGGATGCATTGAGGCAACCGATAGAGGATAAAAAGGTACATATATCTAGGGTGAATTATCAAGTCGAATTTCCTGCCGATTTCTTACTGGTATGTGCTATGAATCCCTGCCCTTGCGGATATTATCCCGACAGGAATAAATGCAACTGTACGGAACCCGAGATTAAAAGATATCTGGGAAAAATTTCGGGACCGGTTTTGGATCGTATTGATTTGTGCGTGGAAATGACACCAATCAAGCTCTCGGATATGAAAGCCGGAAACAATACCATGAGCAGCCTTGAAATGAGACAAAAGGTTATATCTGCCAGAAATATGCAAAAAAAGCGATACGCAAATACTGCGTACCGCTTTAACAGCGAACTAAAAGGTTCCGATATAGAAAAATACTGCCATCTCGGAGAAAAGGAAAAAGCCTTGGCCGAGACCCTTTACGAGAAGCTTTCACTCAGTCTGCGCTCATACCACAGAATGCTTAGGATTTCACGCACACTTGCCGATCTCGATGAATCGGAAGAAATACAGATTAAGCATCTCTATGAAGCCGCATCCTTTAGACCAAATCCCTCGTATTGGCAAAAAATGTAATGCCTTGATTGGCAAAAGATTTAATACCCTGATTTGGCAAAAGATGTAATGCCAAAATTATTAAAGCTTCATCTCCATAGCATCTGGATCCTGGGAGAAGTTGATTGCCTGCTCCCTGTCGATCTTTCCATCATAGTAAAGCTGCTGTATTGCCTCATCCATAGTAATCATACCAAGTTTACGGTTTGTCTGCATAACGGATGCAAGCTGATGTGACTTACCTTCACGGATAAGGTTTCTGACAGCATGGTTTGCATGCATAACCTCAAATGCAGCTACACGGCCTTTTCCGTCTGCTGTAGGAATAAGCTGCTGTGATACAACTGCCTCAAGTACATTAGCAAGCTGAACTCTAATCTGCTGCTGCTGATGAGGAGGGAATACATCGATTACACGGTCTACGGTACTTGCGGCTCCGATTGTATGAAGTGTTGAGAGCACCAGGTGTCCGGTCTCTGCAGCAGTGATGGCAACACTTATAGTCTCGAAGTCTCTCATCTCTCCTACAAGGATAACATCAGGGTCTTCACGAAGTGCGGCTCTAAGTGCATTTGCATAATTATTTGAGTCAAGTCCTATCTCTCTTTGGTTAACCATTGACATCTTGTGCTGATGCAGGTACTCAATAGGATCCTCAAGAGTGATTACATGTGCATCACGGAAATTGTTGATCTTATCGATTATAGCCGCAAGAGTGGTTGACTTACCGCTTCCGGTGGGTCCCGTAACAAGTACGAGTCCTCTCTTCCTCTGATAAAGTTCCATTACTGAAGGGGGAACTCCAAGGCTCTCTGCGGTGGGAACCACTGTTCCTACCAAACGGAACGCCAAGCTTGCGGAGCCTCTCTGGTGATAAAGGTTTACTCTGTAACGTCCGACATTAGGAATAGAGAAAGACATATCGAACTCACCACGCTCTTCGAACTTAGCTCTCTGAGACTCACTGGTAATATTGAGTACGACATCAAGAGTATCAGCGGGAAGCATCTTCTGATATTCATCCATTGTGATAAGATTTCCGTTTACACGCATTTTGGGCGGAATACCTACAGTGATATGTACATCACTAGCTCCTGCTTCCTTTGCTTTTTTAAGAACTTCTTCGATATCAAGCATTTTCAGTACCCCCGGTTAAATTTTTTAATTTATCTGTGTCCATAATATAACGATTATCAAGAGTTTTCATTATATCCATAACATAGATATCATTATTTGCCTTAAGTGACATGTCAAGTATTGAATTATCCTTGAAGCAAAGCACTGTGGGTTGCAAGATATTAAACACATTTTCAGTAAGAACCAGTGCTTTCTCTCCGGTAGAAAGCTCTACGCTAACACCCGGGAAAAGGATATTTATTGAAGCAATTAAGGCATTTACCACATCCTTGTCATATATTTCCGGGTGGTCCAAAAATTCCTTGATTGCTTTAACTTCTGATTCACTCTCACCGCTTAAGTTCATAGCGGTTTTTTCATCATAAACATTGGCTACGAGAAGAATCTTTGATCCTATTACCATTCTGTCCATGGGAATAGTTTCTTCTTTACCGTCTTCCTTGTCCTTTTGTACTCTTAATGCCTGATTACAGATACGCTTTATCATCGGCCCTTCGGTAGCAAATACCTCTTCTATAATGTCATATGCCGAAGTTGTCTCTCTGTATAAAGCATCCTTTAGTTCCTGATCGGCGGTAACGTCGAAAATCGCTTCATTCTTTGATTTTAACCTTCCGATATCATGTACCAAAGCCGCAAAAACGAGTCTTTGCTGCTCATCACGCGGAAGATTTAATATGTGTGACATAAGCACACACAACATTGCTACGTTTAATGAATGTCTGGAAACAAAATCATCTCTGCTTCGAAGGTTCTGATAAAAATTAATCTTATTTTCAACATGACCGTAGCTACGTATAATTTGCGTCGCTACGTTTAAGATATTTTTTGAATGTTTGGTATTTATAATGCGTTCAAGTTCATCCTGAATGGATGCGACCATCATGGTCTGGAATCTCTCAAACTCTTTATCTTCATCTGACATCGGAGGAAGCGGCTCAGCGGGCTCCAAAATATAGATCCCCAAAAGTCCGAAATTTTTCACGCTCTCTATAGCCGAAGACGATAGCTGTGAATCTCGTTCAAAAAGTAAAACGCCGCTTTTAGAATAAATCGGTCTGGCCAGTCTCATTCCCGTTTTGAGATTTTCCATTCTGACAAATTTCATCTATCTGCTCCCGCCTTTGAATTATTTTTCACATTTTAAAGTTTTAATACGATAAAATAATCTGACAATTTAGATTATATAATAAATGCATAAATAAAATCAAGTATCGCATGGCAGTAATTCAGATAATAAAACAGGTTTTTCAAATAAACAAAACAGATATTTCAAATAAGACAAACATAAAGCTTATATAATAAAGTCTGCGAAAACGTAGTTTGCAACGTCCTGCCCTTTGCGCGTCAGTCTAATCATATCTCCGTCTCTTTCTAGAAGTTTTTCATCTAAGTGCTTTTCTATTGCCGGTCCAAAAATATCCATTATTTCTTGACCGAATTTAATATTAAAATCTACAGCAGAAATTCCTCTGGTCAGTCTGAGTCCCAAAAACATATATTCAGACATTTTATCACCGCCGGTTAGTCTTTCAGATTCTGAATATATCGGACCTATATTTCCACCGGAAAAAGACTTTAAATATTCATCCAAAGATCTTGTATTTGAAAATCTCAGATCACCTACGTATGAAGCTGCACCAAGTCCAAAGCCTATATATTCTTTTCCGGTCCAATAACCAATATTGTGTCTGCATTCATACCCGGGAATCGCCATGTTTGAGAGTTCATAAAGCTCATAGCCCCGATTATTTAAAGTATCTATTATATTCCAGTGAAAAGCCCTCTCTTCATCTTCGTCCGGGAGCACAAGCTCACCTTTTTCATAAAGTTTCATAAATTCCGTTCCCGGCTCCAATATTAAACTGTATGCGGAAATATGCTTAGGTGTTGGATTCAGGCTTAGAATCTTTTCAAGGGTCTTATCTATATCTTCCTTTTTTTGATTTGGAAGAGCAGATATTATATCCACATTGATATTGGTAAATCCGGCTTTTACGGCATCATCATATGTATTTAAAAAATCCTGATATGTATGAATTCTGCCTATGTTTTTTAGTTCTTTGTCCAAAGCGCTCTGAAGACCTATAGACAACCTGTTTACTCCGGCTTTTCTAATACTTTTTAAATAGCCCTCTGAAATTGTACCGGGGTTACATTCTAATGTTATTTCCGCATCAGAGTCTATATCAAAATTTTTTCTTATGGTATTTAATATTCTGTCTATCCAATCGCTTTCAAACAAAGACGGTGTTCCGCCGCCAAAAAAAACGGAAGTAACAATATGAGCTTCTTTAAGCTCATGTGCTGCTTCCGTTTGTTTAAAACTTTCTATTTCTTTTAACAGCGCACACAGATATTCATATTGGATTTCCTTTCCCTTTGGAAAAGAAAGGAAATCACAATATTTGCATTTCTGTACGCAAAATGGAACATGAATATAAATTTCAAGCTCAGATGCTGTCTGCATATTTTATACGATAAATCCTCTTTAATGCATCATTTATACGTTCCTCAGAGATGGTTCCGTCACCTACAGCAGCAATAATGCCATTATATGCGACTTCAAAATCATAGGGATTAACAAGCATATCGCATCCTGCTCTGAGCGCCATGATAGCGGCTTCATCAGCTCCGTAATAATCTACGATAGCCTTATCTCCAAGATTTCCGGAAAGAATGATTCCGTTATATCCAAATTCATTCCTTAAAATCTCTGTTACTACCTTTTCTGAAAATGTAGCGGGTACAGAATCATCAAATGCAGTAACCACTGCATTACTTACCATTATCATCTTGGTTCCGTTTTGAATGGATGCCTGATAAATAAGCAAATCACCGCTTCTGAATTCTTCTTCTGTTTTGTCAATTACTGTTCTTCCGTTTGCAGGATCCGTAGTTGCATAACCCTGTCCGGGGAAATACTTAAGACATGCAGTGACTCCGCCGGATTCAAGTCCGTCCTCCATGGAACTGATATATCCCATAGCTTCGGTTGCTGCGCTTCCGTATGTTCTTCCGTCAAGAACTTCGTTATTATCACTTGAAAGGTCGGCAACAGGTGCAAGGTTTACATTTAATCCAAGCTGTGCCATTGCGGTGCCGATCGTTCCTCCGGCATTATATGCATTCTGCACATCGTTTGTCTCTACAACCTCAGCAGCAGTGCTTGCAGCCTCATAGAAACCGGCCTTTGCAAGAGGACTCTGTCCGCCCTCTTCAGATATGGCAAGGAATGTAGGATTTGTAAGCATTCCAATAGTACCTGTGATCATATCGTAAAACTGATCGTGACTTACAACGTTTTGAGGCGCATATATTATTCCGCCTACCTGATACTTTTCAAGAGCCGTTTTAGTGCCGTTTCCGGCCATGGTAGCCAGGTTAACCTTTGTGAGAGCTTCCGGGGAAGTCATAATGATTCCCGCAACCTTCTGCTCCAAAGTCATACCTGAAATAATACCATCTATATACTCGTCAAGCTTTGCTGCAGCAAGAGCTTCCTCATCAACCACAACCTCGGGTTCCTCTACAACCGGTTCCGGTTCGGGCTCCGGCTCGGGGAGTTCTTCTTCCTCACCTACAAGCTCATTTATAATCTCCTGCTGCTGCTCGGTAACCACCGGTTCCTCGGGCTGTTTATCTCCGGTCTTGTCAAACACAAATACTCTTAAAAGAACATAACCGCCAACAATAACTACAGCCAAGAAAATGAATACCGACAAATACGAAGCTACCTGATTTCTGATTCTTCTCTTTCTTCTTGCAAGTCGTTTCTCATCCATCTCGGGAGATTTTTCAAGCTCTTCCTTGCGTTCTTCACTCTTTTTCTGAGCCTGCTTTTGCTGCTCTAAACGAGCCTTTTTATATTCTTCTCTGGCCTTTGTGCAATATTCGCTTCCAGGTTCGGCTTCCTCATCTGTAAGCTTTTCTACATTTTCCTCAGCCTCTTCGGCTTTATCAAGGCTTTCTCTTACTTTGTCCTCAAAGCGATCACTTTCAGGCTCAGAAGTTTCAGATTTTTCTTCAGCACCGGATTTGGCATCGTCTGCTTCGTTTACTGCATTCGCTCCTTCTGCTGAATTATCTGATGCATTTTCTGCAGTCTCTTTTGCTATAGCTTCTTCACCAGTGCTTTGAATATCCTGATTTTCAACAACAGTCTCAGAGGTTACCGAATTATTTTTATTTTTCTTGTTCTTCTTTTTAGACATAAAACCTTAAGTTCCCCACTATAAAATATTAAAGACAAGTTTCAACAAAAATATTGTAAATAGACTTGATTGCACCCTCAAAATCTTCATTTGCAACGCCGATGATAATATTCATCTCAGAAGATCCCTGGTCAATCATTTTTATATTGATATGTGCATGTGCAAGAGCTGAGAAAATACGTGCAGCGGTACCTCTCATACTCTTCATACCGCGTCCTACGACAGCAATAAGCGCTAAATCTGACTCGATATCAATGGTATCGGGCTTTGCCATACGCTGTATAGCGGTAACAACCTTCTGCTCTTTGTTTATAAACTCATCCTGATGAACAAATACAGTCATGGTATCAATTCCGGAAGGAAGGTGTTCAAATGAGATATTGCTCTCTTCAAATGCCTGAAGGACCTTTCTGCCGAATCCGACCTCGGAGTTCATCATATCTTTTTCGATATTAACTGCGCAGAAGCCCTTCTTACCCGCAATACCGGTGATGGTATATTTAGACTTCTGTCCGGTGCTTCCCACAATCCATGTTCCGCTGTTTCCGGGATCGTTGGTATTTTTGATATTGATGGGAATGCCTTCCTGTCTAACGGGGAAAATAGCATCCTCATGTAAAACGCTGGCACCCATATATGCAAGCTCTCTGAGCTCACGGTAGGTGATTATCTCGATTTTCTGGGGCTTATCGATAATTCTGGGATCGGCAACAAGGAATCCGGACACATCAGTCCAGTTCTCGTATACATCCGCATGAATAGCCTTTGCAACTATAGATCCGGTAATATCGGAACCGCCTCTTGAGAAAGTCTTTACCTTACCGTCGGCATAAGCTCCGTAGAATCCGGGGATAACCGCATTTTTCATATTGGCAAGCTTTGCGGATAAAACTTCCTGAGTCTTGTCAGCATCAAAGCTTCCGTCCTCTTTAAAGAAGATAACGGTTGCTGAATCAACAAATTCAAATCCGAGATAATTTGCCATTATCTTACCGTTTAAAAACTCACCTCTTGAAGCGGCATAGTCTTTTCCGGACTTATCCTTGAAATTCTTTTCAATTTCGACAAATTCATCATCAAGAGACATTTTAAGTTTAAGTCCCTTTATGATCTCATCGTATCTTTTCTTTATCTCTGCAAGCTCTTTGGAAAAATCTTTTCCTCTTTCGGCAAGGTCATAACATGCATAAAGCATATCGGTAACCTTGGTATCCTCTTTATATCTCTTTCCGGGAGCGGAAGGAACGACAAATCTCCTGTCGCTCTCAGCACGAATAATGCTTCCGACCTTTTCAAACTGTTCAGCACTCGCAAGTGAACTTCCGCCGAATTTAACTACCTTTGCCATGACTAAAAATTATCTCCCTTGGATAAATATATTTATTCCTCTGTAATATGAGGTATTAAGTTCAAAAAAAATCAGCAATATACGCGGATTCTGCCGAGCATATTATCGCCGAGCTTTTCAGCTATTTCCGCAAATACTTTTTCGGAAAGAACCGGTGTAATATATCCTGCCTGTCCACTTACATCTCCGTCCACGACCTTTCCGCCGGGTGCGATGCCTTTAATCTGCTCTAAACTCTCAGCCTTAACTCTTACAAAATATTTGAAAGATGCATCTTTAATATCTGCAAGCTTAGCTTCCTCAGCATCCCAATAGCAAGGAACATTTTTGCCAACATGTCTTGCGGCATCGATAACATCGGCAACTACAGCGCTTGCGGTCGGAAGCTTACCTGCTCCCTTACCGTAATACATAGTATCTCCAACCATGTTACCGGTAACAAAAATCGCATTGAATACGTCATTTACCATAGCAAGAGGATGTGACTTCTTAATGAAGAAAGGAGAAACATAAGTAAGCACAGAGTCTTCACCCTTAGCTTCGCTGACGCCTAAAATTTTGATTGTATATCCTGCTTTTGATGCAAAAGCAAAATCATCTGAAGTAATCTTTGTGATTCCTTCGGTATAAACCTTTTCGGAATCAACAGTCTTTCCAAGCATTAAAGAAGCAAGAATGGCAATCTTGCGGCACGCATCATGTCCCTCGATATCCGCTTCGGGATTTCTCTCAGCATAACCAAGATCCTGTGCCTGCTTTAATACATCATTAAAGTCGGCTCCCTCTTTTTCCATCTTGGTTAAAATATAGTTGGTCGTACCGTTTAAGATACCGAGAATTCTCTCTATCTTCTCTGCACTTAACGCATCCATGATAGGTCTTATGATGGGAATACCGCCTCCGACACTCGCCTCAAAAAGATAGCTGCAATTATTTGCTTTTGCAATCTCTAAAAGTTCGGGGCCATGCTTAGCTACAAGTTCCTTATTGGATGTACATACGCTCTTTCCGGCAGCAAGACACTGCTTTGTAAAATTATAAGCAGCTCCGACCCCACCCATTGTCTCACAGACAACATTAATCTCGGGATCCTCCAAAATAGTATTGAAATCATGAACCACAAGGTTTTCATAAGGGTCTCCGGGGAAATCACGAAGGTCTAAAATATATTTAACCGTAACCTCTGTTCCTGATTTTTTACTTACGAGGTCTCCGTTATCACCTATAACCTGTACGACTCCGCTTCCTACGGTGCCATATCCGAGTACTGCGACTTTAACCATTTGCCAATTCTCCTTTTTTGTTCATATTTATACATGAACACACTCTTCAAAAAGTCATGCTTAGCTAAATATTTTATCATATCCCCGGCCACTCATACAAGACTGTATATTAACTCAAATGCATTTTTATACCGACTGATTTTAACATTATCGTCCGGTTTAATTATCTCTCCTCACGGAAATAAGGTAATCCCAGTGAAGCGGGAGGCTGATTCTCTCTCTTGTTTCTCATACTGGTTATAACAAGAACAACCAGTGTTACAACATAAGGAATCATCTTGTAGAGCTGTTGCAATTCCATGTGGTCCATTCCGGTAGGAATGTATAAATATAAAATATAAAGACCACCGAATAAGATTGATGCAAAAATACTTAAATCAGGCTTCCAGATAGTAAATATTACAAGTGCAATGGCAAGCCATCCTCTGTCTCCGAAAGCGTCATTTGACCATACACCGCATGCATAGTCCATTACATAATAAAGTCCGCCGAGTCCTGCTATCATACATCCTATGCAGGTTGCCCCGTATTTGTACATAGTAACATTAATTCCTGCTGAATCGGCAGTTGCGGGATTTTCTCCGACTGCACGAAGATGGAGTCCGGTTCTCGTCTTTTTAAGTACAATCGCAGCAAATACAGCGATAACAATCGAAAGGTAAGCCAAAAATCCGTATGAGAAGAATATATTTCCTACCCATCCCATTTTATCAGCAAAAGGAAGTCCTGCAGAAAAATACTTACTTGTTGTCGAAAGTGCTATGGAAGGAACATCAGCTCCCGAAATCTTTATAAGGCTTCCTCCGAAAAAGTTACCGAACCCCACACCGAATGTGGTCATTGCAAGACCGGTAACATTCTGATTTGCTCTTAATGTAACAGTCAAGAAGCAATATAGAAGTCCCATAAGGAGTGACCCCAAAAGGCAACAAAGCATGGGAATCATAATGGCTAAAAATCCATTTGCGGAAGCGCCCGCCTTTGTAAGTCCCTGCTCATAGAAAAATGCACCTATAACTCCGCTGATAGCTCCCACATACATAACTCCGGGGATTCCAAGGTTAAGGTTTCCGGATTTCTCGGTGAGAATTTCTCCCGTACTTCCGTATAAAAGAGGAATACCCTGTACTACTGCCTTAGGGATAAGTAAAGCAAAATTAATCATTTCTTATGCCCTCCTCTTTTAAATGAAATCTTATATGTAATAAAGAATTCGCATCCGATGATAAAGAATAAAATTATTCCTGTAAGTATATCGGAAAACGACTGGTTTAATCCAAATCCTGTAGCAACTTCACCTGCGCCTCTTGACAAGAACACAATCAGAAGGCTGGCAAAGATCATAATAATGGGATTGAATTTAGCGAGCCATGAAACCATAACCGCTGTAAATCCCTGACCGCCGGCAATGGTCGTGGTCAGTGTATGGTTTATGCCGCCCACAAGCAAAAGACCTACAAGTCCGCAAATTGCTCCGGAAATGAAAACTGTTCTGATAATGACCTTTTCTACCTTAATGCCGACATATCTTGCTGTGTTAACACTCTCTCCAACAACGGATATTTCGTAGCCCTGTTTTGAAAAGGCAAGATAAATAAACATTCCGGCAGTTACAAGAAGCGCAACAATAATTGTTAAAAGATATTTTGAACCGGTAAAACCGTCTCCGATATTTGGAAGCCATCCGGCTGTAGTATCCTGGTTGATAATACCGATTTTACCGGATCCCTTGGGCACTTCCCAAAGAACGGTAAAAAATGCAACAAGCTGAGTTGCAATATAGTTCATCATAAGTGTTGAAAGTGTTTCGTTTGTGTTCCACTTTGCCTTGAAAATAGCGGGGATAACGCTCCATATTCCTCCGGCAAGAAGTGATGCGACAAACATGATTAAGATAAGTAATCCGTTGGGGATCTTGTCTCCGAGTTTGATCATGCAGGTAGCTGCCGCAAGTCCTCCGATAAGGACCTGTCCTTCGCCGCCGATATTCCAAAATTTCATCTTAAATGAAGGTGTAAGCGCAAGCGCAATCAAAAGAAGGATCGAAACATTCTGTAATGTAACCCAGGTCTTTCTGGCTGTACCGAAAGCTCCGATGCCCATGGTTCCGTATACACTGATAGGATTCTCCCCTGTAACGACCATGGTTATGATTGCACAAAGTAAAAGTGCAGCGACGATTGCGAGCAATCTGATACCTACTGCCTTTTTAAAGGTCATTGTATCTCTTTTGACAATATGAAAGAGAGGTTCATGTTTTTTATTGTTACTCATTTTTTCCTCCCGTACTTGTCATCATAAGTCCAATCTGTGCACGGTCCGCGGTACGTCCGTCCACTATTCCGCTGACGCATCCTCCGCAAAGAACCAGAATTCTGTCTGAAAGCTCCATGAGGACATCCAGGTCCTCACCGACGAATATAACCGCAACGCCGGCCTGCTTTTGTTTATTGATCAAATCATAAATGGTGTAAGAAGAGTTGATGTCGAGTCCTCTTACGGCATAAGCGGTAAGAAGTACTCTGGGTGCTGAAGCTATCTCTCTTCCTACGAGTACTTTTTGTACATTTCCTCCGGAAAGGCGCCTTACCGGCGTGGAAATTCCGGGTGTAACTACTTCGAGTTCCTCCACAACGCTCTTTGCCAGCTCATAGGGAGCCTTTCTGTCTGTAAAAGGACTACCGCCCTTTTCAAAAGATCTAAGCATCATATTGTCGGCAAGGTTCATGTTTCCTACAAGTCCCATTCCGAGTCTGTCCTCAGGAACGAATGAAAGAGACACTCCCATATCGCGAATCTTTCTGGGGTCCTTTCCGATAAGTTCTTCTGCGCTTCCGTCGTCCTCGATATACTCAATTGAACCGGACTCAACTACCTGCAATCCCGCAATAGCCTCAAGAAGCTCTTTTTGTCCGCAGCCTGAAATACCGGCTATTCCGAGAATTTCTCCGCTGTTGGCACTAAAGCTTACATTATCGAGCTTTACAATACCTTCTTCATTTCTTACGGTCAGATTTTTAACTCTGATTCTCTCCTTTACCCCAACAGGCTCGGGACGCCTTATATTAAGAGATACCTTGCGTCCGACCATCATATTGGTCATCTCTTCGGCATTGGTATCCTTTGTCATCATATCGCCGATATATTCACCTTTTCTAAGTACCGCTACACGGTCGGAAAGGCTTTCGACCTCGTGCATTTTATGAGTGATGATAACGATAGCCTTATTGTCATCACGCATTTTTCTAAGTACATCAAAAAGCTTTTCAGTCTCCTGAGGAGTAAGTACCGCGGTTGGTTCATCCAAAATAAGTATCTCTGCTCCGCGGAACAATACCTTTACTATCTCAACAGTCTGCTTCTGAGAAACGGACATATCGTAAATCTTTTGAGAAGGATTAACCTCAAATCCGTACTTCTCACAAATCTCGTTAATTTTCTTGGTTGCGCCTTTAATATCGAGCTTACCGTCAAGTCCGAGAACAATATTTTCAGCCGCAGTAAGTACATCCACAAGCTTAAAATGCTGGTGAACCATACCTATACCGAGTTCGAATGCATCTCTGGGAGACGCAATCGTAACAGGCTTTCCGTCAATTTGAATATTTCCTTCATCAGGGAAGTATATGCCTGAAAGCATATTCATGAGTGTTGTTTTTCCACTTCCGTTTTCACCCAGAAGTGCAAGTATCTCACCGCGATATATTTCCATGTTTACATTTGAATTGGCTGCGACAGCACCGAAACGTTTGGAAATACCTGTGAGTTTTACAGCGGGTATTCTATTTTCCATTACATCCCTCTTCTAAAAACAAATACTTATTTTGCCCGTCTTTACAAAGCAACTTTACAGATATCTCCAAATTTGAAGATATCTGTAAAATAGTTTTGCCTTTATATGACAATGCAGGTTCGGCGCAATGAAACGCCGAGCCTGTATTAATCTTATAAAATATTGATTTAAACTCTCTTTAATTAGAACTTGGTATCAAGAAGAGTAATTCCGTCGATCTGGATATCGAAGAAAGGAGCACTTCTAAGTCCGTCACCGGACTCGTTGAAGTATCCGTCAACGATTGCTTCGTGATCGGGAGTGTAATCAGCATCTGAATCTACGTCAGCCATGTAAGAGGTAAGAGTCTCACCGTTTACAGTGAAGGTAGCGGTATCAAATACATGAAGCTCTCCGGCAGTAAGCTTAGCCTCTGCCTCTTTGATTGCTTCTGCAGTGCCTTCTGCTGCTGCAGTACCAAGATCGGTAAGAGCAACTGAACCGTCGCTGAGGGTTCCGCAGAAATCTACAGGATAGTTCTCTCCGTTTGCGATAGCGGTAAGAACGGTCTCAAAGTAAGGCTCCCAGTTGATTCTTGAAGAAACGATAAAGGTATTGGGGCAAGCTGAAGCAGTGCTTCCGTTGTAAGAAACGTCAGGAACACCTGCGGTCTCACATGCGGTAGGAGCACCCATTGAGTCAGCGTGCTGAGAAATAAGAACGCAGCCGTCATCGATAAGAGTCTGAGCTCCGGTCTTCTCTGCGGTCTCGTCATACCATGAACCGGTAAAGGTTACTTCCATGGTAACGGTAGGGCAAACGCTCTTAGCTCCAAGATAGAATGAAGTATATCCTGAAATAACCTCAGCGTAAGTGTAAGCACCTACGTAACCCATCTTAGCCTGGTCTGCGGTAATGGTTCCGTTATCGATCATCTCGTTGAGCTTCATACCTGCAGCGATACCTGCAAGATAACGTCCCTCGTAGATGTTAGCGAAAGCGTTGTGGAAGTTTGAAAGTCCCTCGGTGTGAGCCTTGGTTCCGGTTGCGTGTGAAAACTGTACATCGGGATACTCTTTAGCAGCCTCAATGATGTAATCCTCGTGTCCGAAGCTGTCAGCGAATACGAAATTGCATCCTGCATCTGCAAGATCAACTGCTGCATCGTAAGCTTCCTGTCCCTCGGGGATATTTGTCTTGATAACGCACTCTACGCCAAGCTTGTCACAAGCAGCCTTTGCTGCGTTGATGAAGTTGAGGTCGTAGGTTGAGTTCTCATCGTGAAGGCAGATAAATCCGGCCTTGAGTCCTGAAGTTGCTGCGTCGGTGTTTGCAGCGTTGTTTTCTGCGGATCCGTTGTTTCCACATGCGCAAAGAGCAAAAGCAGAGATTGCTGCAAGTGCTACTGCGGCGATTTTAGAAAACTTTTTCATAATTTTTCTCCTCTGAAATTCTGTGCCTTTTGGCACGGTTACTTTACGAAAGATAGAATAACAAAATGATAAAAATTTTACAATGTTAAATATATACTTTTTTAACAATTTCTTTTTATTTTTTTTGTTCAAATATTTATACTCTCCTCTTTTCTCTTCATATATTAAAGAAAAAGCACCCCTGCCGTTCTACGCAGAGGTGCAATATTATCGTAATAACTTTTTTATATTTGATGTTTATGCATTCAAAGGATATTTGTCAGTAAGAGTCTTGATGATTGCTCTGGCTTCTGTTACCTTATCTGCTCCGCCCTTTACAACAAGAGCGATAGCTTCTGCGACCTTATCGAAGTCATCCTCCTTAAGTCCTCTTGATGTAGCTGCGGGAGTTCCGAGACGGATACCGCTGGTTACAAAAGGTGACTTGGGATCGTTGGGGATGGTGTTCTTGTTGGCAGTGATATGTGCCTCATCAAGGAGCTTTTCAACCTCCTTACCGGTAAGTCCGAAAGGAGTAAGATCCATAAGCATAAGGTGATTGTCGGTACCATCCGATACGATCTTGATTCCGCGGCTCTGAAGTCCCTTGCAAAGAGCCTGAGCATTCTTAACGATCTGTGTCTGATATTCCTTAAATGAAGGCTCGAGTGCCTCCTTGAAGCAAACAGCCTTTGCAGCGATAACATGCATCAAAGGGCCGCCCTGGATTCCGGGGAATACAGCCTTGTTGAGCTTATGCTCCTCTGCAAACTCTGCGCTTGATAAGATCATACCGCCTCTGGGTCCGCGAAGTGTCTTGTGAGTGGTAGTGGTGGTAACATGCGCATAGGGAATGGGTGAGGGATGAAGTCCTGCTGCCACAAGTCCCGCAATATGAGCCATATCAACCATAAGGAAAGCTCCGACCTCATCGGCAATTTCTCTGAATCGCTTGAAGTCGATGGTTCTCGCATATGCGGAAGCGCCTGCGATGATCATCTTGGGTTTGCATTCTTTAGCAATTTCTTCTACTTTATCGTAATCGATGAAGCCTTCGTCGTTAACTCCGTAAGGAACAATATGGAAATATGCGCCTGAAATATTAGCGGGTGAACCGTGAGTAAGGTGTCCGCCGTGATCGAGGTTCATACCCATAACGGTATCGCCGGGCTGTAAAAGAGCAAACTGAACCGCAAGATTAGCCTGTGCTCCCGAATGGGGCTGTACATTTGCATAAGTACATCCGTAAAGCTTCATAGCACGGTCTCTTGCAAGATCCTCAACCACATCAACACATCCGCATCCGCCGTAGTAACGCTTTCCGGGATATCCTTCAGCGTATTTGTTGGTAAGAGGGCTGCCCATAGCTGCCATAACTGCCTTGCTTACCCAGTTTTCTGAAGCGATGAGTTCAATATGCTCCTGCTGTCTGTTGGTTTCGGCAACTATCGCTTCGGCGATCTCGGGGTCAACGTTTCTAACTTCATCAAGTGAATACATATAATCCTCCTTTTGCATAAATATGCAAATTTTTAAACGAAATTGGTTACATTATAATTTATATATATATTTCTTTCAATAATAATCTTTTAAAAAAACTCTAAATTATTAACAATTTTTAGTACGCTGCCGATTGACACCGTGCAAATTTAAACATATATTCATTTTATAAAGGAGAGAAAAACCATGAAAAAAAGATTATTAGCATTAATTCTTTCATCTGCACTTATTGCTGTTCTTTCAGGTTGCAGCGCAAAAGACAGCTCTCAGGAATTACCCTCTGAGCCCATCGTAACCGATAACCAAAACGTTTCGGATGATGCAAATACCGCATCAAGTACCGAATCAGAAGTAACCGAGCCTGCCTCAGAGCCCGTTTCAGAGCCCGCAGCAGATTCAGGCACTTCAGTCTTTGACGAGGCTGACACTTCAGCTTTCACCTCAGAAACCGCTCTTGCTTCAATCGAAAGATACAAAAACTTTCTTTTGGGAAATGAAAATGTATATGTAAACGCCACTCAGTATTTTAATGACGGTACATATTCATATGAAGATCTCCTGGACGGACACAAAGAGGGACTTGACACAGATTCTCTTCCCTCAGACCTTGTTTCTGCGGAGTATGCATTCATTGATTGCTGCTTAAACGGCGAACCCGAGCTTTTGCTTAAACTTACTTACGACAGAGGTGAGGAATACTCCGAACAGCTTATCGATTATCTTGTTATTCGCCCTATGTTTGACGAACTCACCCTTATCTGTGCAAAGCAGACATTCTACCGTTCAAATACCAATATCAACTATGCCGGATACATCATAGAGGACGGTAGCGGCGGAGCTGCTATATATTACTCCTCATCTTCATTTATATCTTCCGACGGTGAGACATACAGGCTCTTCTCATGCACAACTTATTCAGGACTCAGCACTCCCATAATTCCCATGGATGCTCTTCCCATAAGCTGGATAGACGATCTTGTTCCTGCGAATATGGAGTATTCCGAAGACTATACCTGCGATGCATACTCATTTGAAGATTTCAGAGAGCAAAATGCCGACGAGGACTACGAAACCTATTATGAAGAGCTTGTAAAAAACAAATACTATGTTTTCTATGATGCTGTTTCAAACGGTGTAATGCCCGATGATGATTACATGACAAAGTGTTCTGAATACGGATTAAAAATCTGCTCACATGATGATATCATCAAAATGACAGACGATATCTTATCATCCTACGGAATTGACGAAAAAATCACCGCAGCATGTGCACCTACGTATTATACTTTTTATACCAGACAGAAATAAATAATCACGTAACATTTATTGATTTAAACATTTAGTGACATATAACAAGATGTCATAACATACAAAAACAGACGGTAAAGTAATTACTTACTCTATCGCCTGTTTTTTTATTTTGTTTTTTATTTGGTCTATTATTTTGTTTTTTATTTGGTCTGTTATCTCTCGCTTATTGAGATTATGTATTTCTCCTTATTACGAACTTGAAAACACTCCGGTACTTTTTAGTCCTCTCCCAGTTTAAGAGCCTGAGATATCTTCAGTCCGGAAACCTGTCTGGCAAGTACTATAAAGCAAGCAAGTATCATGACTATGATTATCACAAACATTCGTATCATATCTCCCGGAAGGGTAACAAGCTTTAACGGCAGGATCATATTTCCTCCGCAGTACGCGATCTGAATAAGCGGAACAAAAAGCTTCGAAGAAAGTATTCCTATTCCGGCGCCACAGGCTAGCGGAATTATTGCAGAGAAAAACTGCTCTATTATAAGCATACCGAACACTTCGTTTTTTGACATACCCATTGCGCGGAGTACACCCAGCAAAAGCTCTCTCGAGGAGATCGTCAGTGTCCAATATATCAGGTAACCTATAAAACAAAGAACCAAAATAACCATAAAGCTCAGGGTAAGGATTCCGTTTGTCCCCTGGAAAAGTGTATCGGATTTCATATCCTCTATTTCAAGTGAAAGGTCTTCAAACTCAGAAACCTTTATTCCGTTATCCCTTATATAGTCATACAGCTCATCGGCGTTTGCACCATCTTTTAGTTTTATCCATACTTTGTATGGCTTAACGCCTATTGCACCCTGAAGTTCAGACAAATGTGCGACTATAAGATACTGCGTCTTTTTATATACGGTTCCGTCCGCATTATACGCAGTAATCTGATTTTCAAATCCGGGGAAATATTCAACAAAATCCGCTATAACTCCGGTTACCTCTTCACCTGAGAGTTTATATGTTATGCTGTCTCCCACTCCGTATTCCAAAACATCCCTGAAGCTCGATGAAGCAAGTATCAGATTTGTCTCATAACTCATGGCATTGAGATAGTCGTAATAGTGCTTTTCAAGGAGATTTGCGGGTAGTGCTGTGGCCTCACCGAATTCCTTGGTATTAATTCCCATCACCTTAATATAATCGCCCTTGAAGGTTGCCATATCATCCTCGTAAACTCTTGCCGCTTTATCTACACAGGATAACATTTCATACTTTCCAAAGTCAGGCTCCGTATATACAAGAGGAATATCCGAATCCATGGCCACTATATATTTATTGTTGGCCCATGTTTCCTTTAATACAATATCCGCACCGGCTTTATACTCAAGATTTCTCTCGTTATTGGAGGCAATCGTCCTTGCCACAGTGGTGTTAAATATTCCCAGTGATGCGGTAAGGATAAGGAAAATCATAATAAAGTACTGTTTCTTAACACTTCTGATTATTTCACAAAATGATGCATAAACAAACGCCGGCCATGTTCTCTCTCCTATGCGGTTTATAAGCCTGACAAGTAGCGGAATGAGCCTGAGCATAAGCATCGCCGCTCCGAGTATAAACAAAGAGGAACTCAAATACAAAAGAGGGTCTAATGATTCCCCCGCTAGTACGCTGGCCTCAAGAGCATCCTTATGTCTTGAAAAATTGTAATATCCATATATGGATACACCAAGGAATATTACATCCAAGAATAATTTCTGCCAAAGAGGCGTCTTGTTCCTTGCTCTTGATGCAAGAGTCTTTACGATGGAGCCTCTGCTTCCTATAACCGATGGCAATACTCCCATAAGTACTGAAAGGACCGCCGCTCCCGCCATATAGATAAGTACCCCGGGGGTTATGGTTACAGATAAAGCTCTTCTGCCGCTAAACTCCAAAAATGCACTTGCCGAGCCCAGAGCTCTGCACAAAAGCGCTCCAAGCGGAAGGCCTATAACGCATCCTATAGCGCTTACAAGCACGGATTGCATTAAATAAAGCGAAAGTATCTGACCCTTGCTTGCTCCTCGGCTCATCATTACAGATATCTCGTTTTGTTCCATACTGTACATTTGTCCTGAAATCATATATATGAATGCAAGCAAAAGTACAAGCACCGGAACCTGCAAAATAATAAGCGTTGCCTGAATCTTTTTCTCGTTTACAAGATAGTTTTCCAAAAACTTCAGATAAGCAGGCCTTTCAACCTCACCGTACTCCGACGATTCGTCTAAAAGCATGTAAGTATCGCCAAGAAGCTTATCAACTTTATCGTATGTAAGTGTAGTATAGTCAAATCCGATATACCATGTGGTGTTTTGATCGTAATCCAAAGGATTGTCAAGGAATATCTCATTATAGAGAGTATCCATTACGAAGAAATCGCTTGAAAGCAGATTGACATCCTTTTGCCAATAATCGGCTGCTTCCTCTAAGGGAGCAAACACGCCGCAGACCTTTACTTTTAGCGGATTACCGTTTGGAAGTTTAATATATTTAAACTCCAGTTCTTCGCCCACCAAAAGCTCCATTCTCACAAAGCAGTTTATCGTCACCATAACTTCTATGGTATCCCCGTCTATGATTTCACCGGAAAACATATCTCCGCTTATGAGTTCGATGTTATCCTGCAGTCCGTCCATACTGCAGAGCGTATATCTGCCGTCCTTTAAGCTACTCTCCCTCATTACGGTGGGTGTCGCGGATGTGGTTTGCAGATAATTGTACTTTAAGAGGAGTCCCCCATCGAGCTGCATATCGTTTAAAAGATTTTCCGCCTTATCCTTTGACCACTCGTATCCTTTTGTATTTCCTTTTTTTCTAAGCTTTCCCGTGATGCTTATAACCGATGAATCTTTATTGGTTCTTTTTTCGTAAGAAACAAATTCATCCTTAAGCATTCTTGTAAGTGATGCATCCCTAAACATCGGGTATGCACATGCTATTGCAATCAGCAGAACATTTCCAAGTACCATGCAAAGCATCATCCACTTCTTATGCAAAAGCTTTTGTAGCATTATGTGAAACAAAATCTATCTCCTATATTGAAAAACCCGTTAAAAATTAATTATTTATCTGGTAATTATTTCCATGCCTTCATAAAGCCCGTCAAGTGCGACGGTTTTTCCGGATATGGTTCTTCCCGCCGTGAAATAATGCCTTATATTTCCTCTGTCAGTAACTTCCAAAACATAACTTCCGTACTCATCCTTATGATACTCGTTTGCACTTAAAACAATTACATTTTTAAAAGATACCGTTTCATAAGTTGCCCCAAGCCTAAGCGGCAAGGTTTCCGGAAGTTCTCCTTCAATCTTGATATAAGCCGTATCAGAGGTAATCTTGGATGTAAGGGTAGGATTCTTGCATGAAACAACTCTTCCCTCATAGGTATTTCCGTGATAATCATCCAGAGTAACCTTCATTCCGTACCAAAACATATTCCCCGAATCGTTGGTCTGATATAAAGCATTTTCAGCTTTATAAATGGTTCCCAAAACCTGTCCATCCTTTAATACATCATCCCTATGAAGAAACTCTACGGAAGCGATCTCTCCGCTTATAGGTGCTGTGATATACGTGGTATCTCTGTTTTTATACATGTCTTTAAGCGTTTTTACGAGGTCATCTATAACAGCCTGTTGCTTAGCAAGAAGAGCATCATATTTTATATTTACTCCCTCCATCCTAAGCTCACCTACTTTAATCTGTTCCTCGGCACCCCAGCCATACATCTTGTCTATAAATTCCTGCGTTTCCCTGACATTTTCGGTTTTCTCATCTGCTAAATCGTTATAGTCCTCACGGGCTCTTTTTAATTTGAGCTCTGCTTCTAAAATATCCGCCTTATCAACATTTCCGTAGATTTCGATTATGGGATCGCCTTCGTTTACATATGTACCTTTTGTTACGAGTGTCTGTACATATGAAGCATCCGAATAGTCAGACTCGTATTTTATGTCCGCGTACTCGGTGTAACAAAGATTAACACCGGTTTCCGCCGTAAGAACTAAATCCTCTTTTGAAAGAATCCTTGTTGACGGCGTTATAGCAGAAGCGTTCATAACACCGGTAAGAGAAATGGCTATCGCGAGGCAGAAAGGAGCTACTTTTTTAATCCGCAACATATACAACATCTCCTTCCTTTAAACCTTCGGTTATCTCGGCGTACATAAGTCCCATAACACCGGTTTTAACGCTAACTGCCTGCCTTGTACCGTTATTGTCGACATATACATAGCTGGTACCGTTTTCTTTATGTACGGCTTTAACCGGTACTCTGAGGACGTTCTCTCTTACATTTTTTACAAGCCCGATACTCGCGGGAAGTCCGATAAGAGCCGTTCCTCCCCTCTCAACCTTAAATATTGAATAATAGTCTTCCTCGTCGGCCATAAGTTTGGTAATAACACCTTCGCCGTACGGCACATAGGTTATTTCAAATTCATCGCCGTCTATTATTGCAACCGTTTTGTCATAAAGCTCTATAGCCTTTTCGGATATATAATCGCAATATACAAAACATTCGCTGTTTGACGCAATAACTATGAAAGGCACGCCTTCATCAATATATTCGCCCCTTTTATTAGTTCCGACCGCAACTATTTCTCCGTCAAAAGGCGCTACTATCGTACTGGCAGAAAGTTTTTCTTTTTCAGTGGCTATAAGTCCTTTCAGATAATTCTCATCTAAAGCCGCGAGCTCGTTTTTCTGCCTGTCGATAAGTGCCTGCCTCGTAAAATCCTGAAGATTAATCTTCATAATCTCAATTTCAATCTGTCTTTGTCTGGCAGCTGCCGCATTTTCCGCCTGCATATCCTTAAGTTTTTTAACCAGTTCATCGTACGCTTCAGAACTGTTTTTTAAATCGGCCAGCACCTGACCTTCGGTAACCTTTTCACCGATGGTTACATATATTTCTTTTAGTTCTCCACCGTCCGAAAACGACAATTCCTCCGTCTTTGGAATCACAGTGCTTGTATATCCGTTATATACGTAAACAGTGCCGTATTCGGCTAACGCAGTATTCTCGGTTCCCATCGCAGGCTCTAAAAGCTCCGGCGCAGCCTCAGTACTTTCGCTCTGAGCGCATCCCGGTAAAACAAGTGCAAGGGAGGCGATAACGCTTAAAAAAAACATCTTACTTCTTAACAACTACGTCTCCCTCCTTTAATCCATCGGTTATTTCCACCATATCGTCGCCGACAAGTCCGACTGAAACATATTGGATCTGTTTAAGTCCGCTCTCATCGGTCTTGTATACATAGTAAGTATCCATCGCCTGGTGTACTGCTGCCGGCGGCAATCTCAAAACATTCTTTTTTTCGTCTACCGTAATTATGCAAAACAGTCTGGTACCAATGGTTAATCTGTCATCCAATTCGTTTAGCTCAAGTGTCATTTCTCCTGTTTCTTCATTTACAGGAAGAACGGTAGTCGGATATTCCTCACCTGAATTGTTGGTTAAAACCACGGTATTTCCTTCGGCAAAAAATTCCGGATAATCTTTATAGTCCTCAGTCTCTAAGGCAAAAACGCACCTTGACGTGTCAACTATTCTCATTACAGTCATATCCTTGGAATAATTGTTGTTTCCCGAAGTAAGCGCCGCACTGATATATGATACCGTTCCGTCCATACCGGCATACAGCTTACATCCTTTTAGCTTTTCATTTATCTCGGAAAGCTTTAAAGCAGCTACCGCTATGGCATCCTCATAGCTTTCGCACTCATCAGACAGTGCTTTTTCAAGATCGTAAATCGCATTGTTGTAATCAATGCTACTGAGCTTTCTCTCCGCAAGTTTTTCTTTGTCATATTCCATAAGTTCCTTGGCTTGATCAATAAGCATTTTGTTTCGGTTTATGGTATAGCTTAGTTTTGCCTTTTCTTCCTCAAGGTCGTCGCTTGCAAGTTTGCATAAAAGCGTGCCTTTTTTAACTTCCTCTCCTTTAACGACAAAAACGGCTTCCACCTCTCGCCCGTCTACACCGAATGAGAGTTCCTCGCCGTTTTCTTCCTGATAAAGAGCATATAATTTTTTTGTGAGTACTACATCTCCTTTTGTAACCTGAGCCAGTTCGTATTCGATTTCCGTCTCCACTCCGGACAAGGTAAGCTGATACTTTTCCTCGTCTTCCGGTAAAAGCGAACAAGCC
>JAIKXH010000122.1 GCA_024684215.1 Lachnospiraceae bacterium | reverse complement strand
AAGATAGAGACTTTGGCTAAATATATTTATGAACAGCGATGTAAAATTGCACATTATAGATATATGCATGAACCGATAAAGGATTCAGTTACACTTAAGGCGAGCAGTTTATGCTTGCTAAAACTAGTCAAATCAATTTTTGAAGAGTTGGATTCTTCTATTATTACAATAAATGAAGACAATGAAGTGTGGAAAGAAATGGTGACTAGCTGCGGGAATTAGCGATAAGCGAATAGATGGGATAAGGGTCTTCGGTTTTGGCAAACTATGTATTATCGAAATCAACTGTGAATTTGATTTAAGATGTGAGCTTAAATACTTCTTTTTTGAGGAGGAAGGTATGTCAGATATTAATGTTTTGAAAGAATATTATGTACGTTATCTTCGCGATGTTCGTGGGGTAAAGCTGTCCACTGTAAATCACTATTTAGGGGCCATTAATGTTGTTTCAAAGTACCTTTCTGATAGTGGCAAAATAAAAAAAACAATATATGAGATAGATGAATTAGCTGAGCTAGAGTGCATTAGAGAATTTTTATTTGCGCAGCCGGACTTTGTAGAAAAGGACGAACGCGGTAATAGGATGTATAGTGCGGGAATAAACAATTATATCAGATTTGCGACGGGGGAAGATTTTGGAAATATCGGCAATTCGGTTGCACTTATGGATATAGAGGTGCCGATTTCCTCAAAGCAAACTGTAACTATAGAGAATTGGCGCAGAAACGGTATTATCAAGAAACAATCAATTGAATTGGCAAGTTTTCTGTGTGAAATCGATTCGGCACATAAAACTTTTATTTCAGCTTCGACGAACGAACAGTATATGGAAGGACATCACGCTATTCCGTTTAAGGAACAAGCGCACTTTAAAGTGAGCCTGGATGTGTATGCGAATATAGTCTGCCTTTGCCCTATATGTCATAGGATGCTTCATTATGGCATTAAGAATGATAAAGAAACTGTGTTAAATAAACTGTACAGTGACCGAGCAGAGCGCCTTGCCCACAGCGGAATATATTTGAGCAAGGATGAATTTATTGAAAAAGCGATATGATTGCGGGTCCCATAAAAGTGCTGTTTCATTATAGTGAAATAGTATGAGGAGAATAATTAAACTTCGGGAGGAATCATCTTTGGAAGCAAAAGAATTTGTAAGTAGCGCAATTAAAACGGTGGACAAGACCACACTGGCAGCGCTCAAAGAAGTTATGATTGGTGAGTATATTTCTTTTTCTTTTGTCGAGGAAAAGGCTATTACCACTGATGTATTTGCAGAAAAGGTATGTGACTATTTCGAAAAGCTTGAGCTAAAAACCGGAGAAAAGTTCGAAAAACTTGCTGCAAAGTATGCGGATGATTGGGAAGAGGTTGTTAAACGATATTTACCTAAGGAACCCTCAGCAAAGAAAGGCGAACCGGTTCCGCCGATGCCCAGAAGCTTAATGTACTATAAACGTGCGCTTGAAATAAAGTCTTCTCGAAATATGACTATCAAACAACTGGCCGATTACTCTCGTATAATGATGAGCCTTTATATGGGGAGCATTAGAAACAATATGAAAGAGGTTGCAAACTATGAGTTCGCTACCGAGAAACTGGATCTTGAAAAGATTATTAATGCCTTGAAAGCTGAAAAGAGCGGAGGCATCTTGCCAATAGGGAAGAAGACTCTGTTTGACCTCGAAGAGTTGTATTGTCCGGATACGGCAACGTTTATTATTTCTATGATGATGTACTACTTGATAAAATACATGGAAATCAAAGGAGAAGAGTGAAATGGCCGGGATTCAGAACATTGTTAGTCTAGATCAGTTAAAGCCGTTTCTAAATAAAGACGGTATTCTGGAAGTGGCACTTAGAGATAAGAAAAAGAAGTTCACTGCGTTTCAAAAGCTTGTACTGAACAATTCACCCGAAGGCGAAGGAAAAGAGCTCTTGAACAAAGCGCTTAATCTTATGAATAAGAATAACGCCTTGAGTGAGAAGAATTTAGCTTTATTAAAAAACGTAACGAAGCTTCAGCAGCTTAATCTGGTTTTCAGCGCACTTAATTTATGCGCTACTTGTGTGGGCTTTGCTATTATGTACGCAAAACTGGACAAAATGAGTGGACAAATCAATCAGGTGATGGGGACTGTTAAACAGGGTCAGGATATTACAGTCAATTATGAATTCCATAAAGTCCTTTCAGAGCATTCAAACATGCTTGATGCAAGAAAAACTCAGAAATACTACACTGAGGAGCAAATGAGGCAACTGGTTGATGCTGAATATAATGTTTTGAACATGCTCATCGAAGGTTTTATGAAGGATCATACGGACGATAAGGAAAACCTTATTATTTCCATTATGTCTATGGCTTCGATGCTGGCTGTTTCGCTCAGATATTTTGACGAATTATATTATCTGAACAACAAAGAAGCAATTGGTGATGGGGAAATATGGCATTCTTCTCATGACAATTGGACGGGTATCTTTAAGAAACTGGAATCTGAAGAATTTATTGAAAAAATCCAGGATCATGGGGTATTTGACAAGGGCCTTACCCTGTTTGAAACAGATGTATATTATCTGACCATTCTTGAACAGGTTAAAGACATGGAAGAGAGTGTAGAAGATAATCAGCAGCTTGTGGTTGAACTGGGCAGTGAAGAGTTGATGGCTGCATTTGAAACATATATTAACCAAGATGTTTCTGAAGCAATCAAAGAAGCCTTTGAGCAGACAGAAGGTGCGTTAGAAGACGAGGAAGTTGTTGGCGCATATCAGACTGCCATGAAGCAGATGGCCCTGGCAGTATAAAAGAGAGGATATACTATGGACATTGATGTGAAGAATGCGTTTACGAAAGCATTAAGATCCTGCGGGGCAAATGATCGTGAGCTCTTTTTGGCGGAGGTTTATAGATTCGTGAAGTTTATTTCAACTAAAGGAGCTGAAGATCGTTTCGAAGAGTTCTGCAATATCTATGTCCAAGATGAAATTAAAAGGGATGATTTGCTGAAGCAAGGAGGTGCTTTGTCCTGTAATGCAGATGTTGTTTCGTTCTTTACTGTACTGGGTAAGTACTACCTTTTCAGCAGGTTTGATAGAAAAGATATAGAAAAGGACAAGATTACGGCTTTTATCGCCAATTTGCACGCAACTGCGCCACAGAAGAGCAATGAACCGGTAGCGTGTAATATCACTACAAAGAAGGAAAAAGAAACTGAAAAAAAGCTTACTGATACAGAGCAGACGACTGAAGTGAGAGAAGAAGCAGAGCAAGAACCGGAAGAATCACTTGAAGAGTTAATAGAAAAACTTCATTCTATGATAGGACTTCAAGGAGTTAAGGAAGAAGTAGACCAGATCATTAATCTTATCAAGGTTAAGAAAAAAGGCGAAGAACTCGGAGTAAACACGGCTCCTCTTTCGTTGCATCTTGTGTTCTATGGGAACCCCGGAACAGGTAAAACAACGGTTGCCAGATTGCTCGCGAAGATATATAAAGCACTTGGGGTTTTATCACAAGGTCAGTTGGTGGAAGTAGACAGAGGCGGACTTGTTGGCGGGTATGTTGGACAGACGGCTATTAAAACGCAAGAAGTCATTGATAAGGCTATGGGAGGTATCCTGTTTATAGATGAGGCCTATGCGCTCACTCACGGAAAAGGAGAAAGTGATTTTGGGCAAGAGGCGGTTGATACTGTCCTTAAAGCAATGGAAGACCATCGTGATGATTTCATAGTCATTGTTGCCGGATATCCTGATCTTATGAAGGAGTTTATAGATTCCAATCCGGGCCTGAAGTCTCGCTTTAATCAGTATATTAATTTTGAGGACTATACTCCGGAACAACTTTGCGACATTTTCAAGTTACAGTGCTCGGGCCAGAATCTTGTGTTAGGAGAAGGCTGTGAGGAATTTTTACTGGAGTATTTTACTGATTTGTATGACCGTAGAGATGCAAACTATGCAAATGGCCGTGATGTGAGAAATTACTTTGAAAAAGTGATTAGGACCAGGTCAAATCGTTTGAGCGTTGACCTTGATAGTATCACAGCAGATCAGTTTAGGATGGTCGTATTAGAAGATCTCGAAAAAGCAAAAGCAATGAAAAACACGAATTGGTAGGGCTTTGATTCTGCTGTAAAAGAGCATTTATGTATATTATTGTGGTAATAGAATATGGCAAATAATGAATATATAAAAAATGTTGAGAAATATCTGCATGGAATAAATGAATGTATAGAAATAACCAAAGAACTCGCAATAGAGGTAATTGGAGAGAACCTTATTGATTTAGATCTGTGTTTTTGCGCATTAATGGATAGAAGCATTCGTTTAGCGCAAGGATTTGTACTAATGGTTGAGAACAGAAATCTTACTTGTGCGGGAGCGTTGCTAAGGCTTCAATTAGATAATTGTTTACGGTTATATGCTATTAATATAGCCGAAGATGAAAAAGCTATAGTTGATTGCTTATTAAAGGGAGAGAAAATCCGAAATCTGAAGGACAAAAGCGGGAAAAAGATGTCGGATGGCTATTTAAAAGGGCTACTTGTTCAGTATGATGAGAAATTCGAGACAGTATATGATAACACCTCTGGATATGTTCATTTCTCTGAAAAAGCTATATATCAGAGCATATATGAATGTGAAGATATGGGAATAAAGTTTCAGGTTGGAGGCGAACTGAATGAGAAACGAAATAAATATTTGATTGAATGCGCTGCAGCTTTTTTACATTATTACAGCCTGTTTCTGCATCTTATGGAGGGTGAAGCGGCCTGGAAAAAGAATTTTGACAAAACCATAAAGGAAAAGGGGATGCAGTAATAGTTCCTGTCGACAGCGCGTAGTTACCCCTCTACCATTCCCGGTAATACGGCCTTATCATCAATATACCAATCGCAAGTAATCTTCCGGGAATTGTTGCCGTACATTTCAACAATTTCCGGAAGATTGTCGTTTACAGCATCAAATTCAAGCTGCTGGTCTTTGCACCAGGACACAGCTTTATCAAGCGCCTCACCGGCTCTGCAGGTCCACAGGATAAGTTTGTTACCAAGGCGTTTTTGATAACGCAGATATTCGATGAGAGGGCGGTTTGGTTCACCGAGCTCCGGCCAGTTGCTGTAGCAAAGAGTACCATCGAAGTCAACTGCGATGATCTGATAATCATTATTCATGATGGTTCCTCCTTCCTTAGCTCCGGGAGAACAGTCTCGGGCGGAATAATGTTTTCTATGAGAAGATGATAATACAGCGCCAAACGATATGCGGTATCGAGTGGTGGGATCTGCTTGCCGTTTTCGTAGCGCCTGTAAGTTTTAACATCAATGCCTATCGCTGAGGCAATCGTTGCTTGGGTTTCATGGTTACTGAGTCTGAGTCTTTTGAGTTCTGTGTCCACGGTATAGCCTCCTTTGGCAGAGTGGGGACGGGTTTAAAGTCCCACTATATAGATCCTACCAAAGTTGCTGTACGATAGTTGGGACTTAGACTATAACTTTTCCTAAAACTGAAATTGCACTGTTTTCATCGATTGGAATCGGATCATATTTCTTATTGAGAGATATGAGGGCGGTTCCTTTTTTATTCTTCATAAGCTTCTTACAATATGCCTCACCATTAAAGACAAAGATTCCGATATCGCCGTCTTCAAGTTCAACATTCTTCTGAACATATACAATCTGTTTATCCTGGAAGAGGGGCTGCATACTGTCACCGGTAATGTGAACGGCAAAATCAGCCTCGATAGGCACGAATTCATCAGTCTCAATCTCTTCGAATGCTTCGTTATCCATAAAGTTTCCGGTACCGGCAGAGACTCCGAGCTCATACAAACGAATTGTTCTGACGGTAGATATCTCGATAACGGGAGCGTTGTTTTTGGCATATTTTTCGTTGGCAGCAAGCATGTCAACATATTCGCTGGCACGCTCCTTGCCTTCTTCGTTAAGGCGGTTTAAAGGATTATAAGGATTCACACCGAAGATCTCCTCATAAATGTCCTTTATTCCAAGGACCTTACATAATGTAAAAAGTTGTTTTACTCCGGGCTCCGTACGGCCGCTTTCCCAGCTGTAGAGGCACTTGTCTGATACATCAATGCCTTCTTTCTTAAGGAGCTCAGAGAGTTCGGATTGTGTTAAATGCATGTCCTTTCTGTATTTTGTAATGATAGGTCCGATAGCATTCATACAATGTCCTCGTTTCTAATCCCAATTGACGGGAAGTGGGTTAATTTTGTTATATATGACTATACCACAGCCTTGTGTTTAAATCAACTAAAATCTACAATATGTAGATAAAATGGTTTGTCAAGGGACAAAATTTCCCCTTGTACCTAACAAAACGTAGTAGTATAGTTTTCTTGTAGCGAAGAGTTACCGGCGCTAAGGAATGCATGATGCGGGGCGGCGAGAAGGTCGAAAGGGGGAATAGAAAATGAGAATGGACCTGAATTATTGGTAAGATCTTCCGGGTAATCTTCATGTAACTTAATAAACCACAAACTCATCGACGGG
>JAIKXH010000117.1 GCA_024684215.1 Lachnospiraceae bacterium | reverse complement strand
CCTGTGCGATGATCAGTTTACCATCTTGATTTCCTCCTGTGATTTACTCTGATTGTCAAATGAAACTCTTGCTTGCCTGTTTGTAATTCACATCACCCTCATACACATCGCCGCCTTTCCCACTCCGGAGAAAAAGGAAAGAGCCACCAATGCCTATTCGCATCCGTAGCTATAACTGTCGGTACCGCATGATATTATGATGGCTATTTCTTATCCTGCTCTTTCTGGGCATCCTTGATCCTATAGTAATCTTCAGCATCTATCCCTATTTGCACATATTCTTTCGGCTTCGAAAAATTCTTGCCCAAGCAGACTACCGTCTCCACATGCCCGGTCCAAGGGAATTGATCAACGCATGCAATCTTTTTCGCTTCATAACCGTTGGCTATGAATATTTCAAGGTCTCTTGCAAGGCTGGTCGGCTTGCAGGAAATATAAAGGATATATTTTACGCCGTAATCTATGATCTTTCCGATGGCCTTGGGATGTATGCCGTCGCGCGGAGGATCAAGTATAATCATATCCGGCTTTTCTTCGATATCGTCTATTACCTTAAGTACATCTCCTGCGATAAATTTGCAGTTTTTAAGTCCGTTTCCGGCGGCATTTACTTTTGCTGCTTCCACTGCCTCAGCTACTATCTCTACACCAATGACTTTTCCTGCGGAAGGAGCCATAAGCTGAGCGATGGTGCCGGTTCCGGAGTAGAGGTCATAGAGTACCAAATCCTTCGCGCCACCGTCTTTTTTCTGTTCTTCCATAGCCTGTGATACAAACTCTCTTGCTTTGCTGTATAAAACCTCGCATCCGTATGTGTTGGTCTGGAAAAATGAAAACTCGGTAATCTTGAATTTAAGTCCCAAAACTTCTTCGTTTATATAATCCCTGCCGTATAAAATATCGGTTTTATCGGACCGGACAGTATCAGCCTGTGAGTCGTTAAAGGTATGAAGAATGCTTACGATCTCTCCGTCGAGTTTAAGTCCTTTCAGCAGCGAGACATACTCGCTCATATCGAAATCAATCTGGGTTGTTGTAACTATAGCAACCATAATCTCACCGGTCTTTGCAGCCTTTCGCACCAGCAAATGGCGCAGATATCCTTCGTGGCGAAGTCTGTGATAAAAAGGCAGCCCCTTGGCGCCGAAATAGTCTCTCGTAATATTTAAGATTGAGCGATAATCGGCATCAACGATCTTACATTCGGAAACATTTACTATATCGTAAAAGCTGCCTCTTTTATGCATACCGAGAGCAAGCGGCCCACCCATAAACTCATCTCCGAAGGTAAACTCCATTTTGTTTCTGTAACCAAAGGTTACAGGGCTTTTGCATATATCCTCCCAATCATACTCGCTTTCCTGATTAGCCAAAACCGGCTCCAAAAGAGCATGAATCTGAGAGTTCTTAATCTCGCTTTCTTTTTCATAGGGCAGAGAAATATAGCTGCAACCTCCGCAAAGTCCGAAATGGGGGCATCCTTCACCTGTCTCTATCTCAGACTTTTCTATTACTTCCAAAAGAGCAGCCTCGGCCTTACCGTGCCTGATCTTATTGACTCTGGCACGCACCTTTTGACCGGGAAGTGAATTTTTAACAACCACCTTCTCGTCCTCTTCCGTAAGTACTATTCCGATATTGGGAAATTTAAGCTCTGTTACCTTTCCCTGTATTTCCTGTCCTTTTTTCATGTAACCACCGTTTCTTTATATACTCGCTGCAGTTCTTTTCCTGCTGTTCTTTTTCCTGCTGTTCATCGCAAACATATCTCTGCACACAAAAAGTAGGGAACGCGTTTAGGCCTTCCCTACAAATTTATATTTAAAGCAGATTCAAGATTAATATCTATATTTAGATTATTCTTCGTCCTCAAAGAACTCGTCATCATCTACAAAATCAGAATCGAAATCATCGAGATAGTCGGGTTTTTTTCTGCTGCGATATACTAAATATCCTACAAGGCATCCGATGGCGATAACGCCGATGATTGCAAGTATGATAACCCATACTTTAACCTTGCGCTCCTCTTCTACCTCTTCGATAATAGCTTCTGCTTCCTTTTTCTTGAGGAAATTCTTAAGTTTGATATTGTCCTTAAGCTCTTCAAATTTTGCAGGAGCCTCTGTTCTAAGTGTTCCGATATACTCTTCAATCTTACTCATAACTACTTCCTTTCCGGGCGTCCCCCATAAAAAGAATTTTCTTAATTTTATCATAGCTGTCAGACTTTTTCAAGTTTGGCAAAAGACGCATACATGATTTTCGTACCATAATCATCAAAATCAACAGTGACTTTATAATCCCTTGGTTCCTTTGATATTCCGGTTACAACTCCGGTGCCGAATTTGCGGTGTTTAACTGTATCTCCGGTAGTAAATGAAAGCTCTCCGACATTACCTGCAGGCATTCCCTTGCTGAGTCCTGCTATGGCATTTAGATTCTTTATCTCGCTTTGCATAGCGGGCTTTCTGGCATCCGGGGTCGCGTAGCTTTTAAGTCTTGCGCTGGGCTTTCCGCCGTTCGCGTAACCTTCGTCATATCCGTAAGATCTTCTGCTATCGCTATAACCGCCTCCAAAGTTCCTTGATCCGCGGCCATAGTCAATCTCGTCGTAATCGCTTCGGCTAATTTTACTGCCCGGCACCATTCCGTCAATCAGTTCGCCGGGGATTTCTTTCACAAAGCGGCTTACAGGATTGAACTGTGTCTCTCCATGTAGCATGCGCATCTTGGCGCAGGTGATGGTCAAATACTCCTTAGCTCTTGTTATTCCAACATAAGCAAGGCGTCTCTCCTCTTCCATATCGGAAGAGTCTCCGGATGATATGGTCGCCATACCGGGAAACAGTCCGTCCTCCATTCCTGCTATATATACTCTTGGGAATTCAAGTCCCTTTGCGGAATGGAGCGTCATAAGAAGTACTCTTCCATCAGTATTATCGATATTATCGATATCAGATACTAAAGCAACTTCCTCCAAAAATCCGGTAAGTGAAGGTTCTTCGGCATTTTCCTCATATACGGTAGCTTTGTTTATAAGCTCATCGACGTTGGAGATTCTGTCGTCGGCGCTGTCCTCATCCTGGTCTTTTAAATACTCATAGTAATCGGTCGCTTCTATAATTGCGTTTAATACTCCCGCAATGCCGATAGCCTTTAACTCTTTTCTTAGATTCTCTATAAGGCTTACAAAATTAAGTATTTTAGCGCCGGCCTTACCAAGACCGGAAATATTGTCGGCATTTTGCATCGCTCCGAAAAGTGAATCGTCGGTAATCTCCGCAAAATCAAGAAGTTTGTCGATGGTCACCGTACCTATACTTCTCTTGGGAACATTAATGATTCTTCTGAGTGCCACCTCATCAAGTCCGTTTTCGATAGTCTTTAGGTACGCTATCATGTCCTTGATTTCAGCTCTCGCATAGAAGTTGGTACCGCCTACGACATTGTAAGGGATACCTCTTAAAACAAGACGTTCCTCTATGAGTCTGGCCTGTGCATTGGTCCTGTAAAGCACCGCAATATCGTTATATGATGCATCGTCTCTTCTGACCGAGCTGCTTATCTCGTCAACTATTGTCTCTGCTTCTTCATACGCATTGTCAAGCTGCATAAAGCGAATCTTGTGTCCTGCCCCTTCCGAAGTCCAAAGACTCTTTACTTTTCTAGAACGGTTGTTGGCGATAACCGCGTTTGCCGCATCAAGGATATTCTGTGTAGAGCGGTAATTCTGCTCCAGCTTTATAACCGTAGCTTCAGGATAGAACTCTTCAAAGTCCAAAATATTTCTGATATTTGCTCCTCTGAATTTGTAGATGGACTGGTCATCATCACCTACTACGCACAAATTTCTGTATTTATCGGCAAGGAGCCTTACGAGTTCAAACTGAGCCTTGTTGGTATCCTGGTACTCATCAACGGAAATATATTTAAATCTCTCCTGGTAAAAATCCAGTATCTCGGGGTTTTCCTTAAAAAGCTGTACCGTTAAAACTATGATATCGTCAAAGTCCAGGGCATTGCTTTTTTTAAGCTGTTCCTGATATTCCTTGTAAGCTCTGGCGATTACAATTTTTGTAAAATCACCAAAAGTTGAAAGCGAATATTCGGATACGCTTACAAGGCTGTCCTTGGCCGATGATATGGCATTTAGAATTGTTCTTTCCTTGTAGTTTTTCGTATCTATATTTAATCTCTTGCATACGTTTTTCATAACGGTCTTTTGATCGTCGGTATCGTATACGGTGAAATTCAAATCATATCCGAGCCTGTCGATATGTCTTCTCAATATCCTTATACAGGTGGAATGGAAGGTGGTAACCCATATCCTGTCTGCCTCGGGGCCTACCATATCCCTAACCCTTGTACGCATCTCTTCGGCTGCTTTGTTGGTGAATGTAATTGCGAGAATATTAAATGGATCCACTCCCTCATCATGAATAAGATGAGCGATTCTGTGGGTAAGAGTTTTGGTTTTACCGGAGCCCGCCCCGGCAAGAATAAGCAGTGGACCCCTTGTAGTTTCCACTGCCTGTTTTTGCTGATCGTTTAAATTATCGTAATTTGCCATAAAACTTCCTTAAATCAAATATAGTAAATGGGTTTGCCGAACTTTTCAGGCTTAACCCAAATCGTCTGTGTATTGCTAAATTTTCCTGCTTTAACATCTGTATGCAGTTAAATCATCCTGCTTTAACATCTATACGCAATTAAATTTTCTTGCTGCCAAATTTATCGGATGAATACTTAAGGCTCTGCATCTTTTCACGGCGAAGCTTTTCGCTTGCCTTCGCTTTGTCAGCCTTTAGCTTTGCGATACGCATAGCCTCCATGGTTGCTTCCTTTGCGGCCTTTTTGCGCATTTCGTCATCATATGAGCTCTCGCGCTCTAATATATAATCGTCCGAGATTTCGTCAACCATCTGCTCAATGATGAATTTTTTAAGATAAATATCGTATGAGAGCTCACATATAAATGCAAACTTTTTGAGATATTCTCTCTTGTCCTCAGGCACATTGTCAAATGCATTTTCGACTGAGTCAAAATCCTTTTTAAGTTCTTCTCTGAGCCTTGTTCTGGAACCCTTTAGAACCTTTGTCATATAGACATAAATATCCTCGATGCCAAATCCCTTCTCCTTGCTTTTGCCAAAAAACTCCGAGGTGATGGGTGATAAAAGCGTCTGAATATCGCCTATGGACATAAAGTTTTTGAAATAGAAAATGAATAACAGCTCATACAAATGATCCTTTGAGTAGCGCTTCTTTATCGGAGGCGGGATCAAATCGTTTTTTGCATAGTTGTTTATCATTGTCTTTGTAAGCACTTTGTCCTCTGAGGGGCATCTGAGCATTGCACGAAGCTTGCTGTCCATAAAGGTAGTAAGCTGGTCCATATACAAAGGCACTGTGGGAACATCCTCCACGTTTATGGGATTGATGCTCGATATCTTTTTGTCTATTTTACTGAGTATCTGCTCTAAGCTTTGCTCTTGCATATCTACCTCACAGGAAAGAAATCTCTATTTGTCTATTATAGTTTTTTTAGGGAAATTAGGCAAGCAGACTTTACTTTATTGCTTCAAAGAGGTAAAATAATATTGATTTCGTGTTTTAACGTATGAAAGTGATTCCGACGGAGGATTATATAATGAATGACAAATTAAAAACCGAAGCTACAGACACTCTTTTCAATGCAATCTTACAGCTTCGCTCTTTGGAAGAATGCTATGACTTTTTTGAGGATCTTTGCACTGTCAATGAGCTTCAATCAATGTCACAGAGATTTGAGGTTGCTGCAATGCTTAAAAGTGACCAGACATATCTCGCCATCGCTGCAAAGACCGGGGCTTCCACCGCTACCATCAGCCGTGTAAACCGCTCTCTTTCCTATGGAAACGATGGTTATGATCTCGTTCTCGCCCGCCTTGAAGGCAAGGATAAAAAAGATAATTAATCCGATTTAAAATAAAACAGGAGCACATTAGAAAACTGTAAAGTAAGCTTCGAAATCAGTACAAAAATAAGGATAGCCGACCATCATGATCAGCTATCCTTTATATTTTAAAAACATCTTTTATTAAAACATATCTTTTATACAGGCTATGTCTTTTATATATAAACACAATCCCTTTACAAAAGCTTATACCTGCTCGGTATCGATATCTTCGTTATCTTTCTCTGCCTCTTTTAAAGCTTCGGAAACTGCCATTGCTGCAGTCTTTTTATCTTCCTTGACAACCTTCTTAAATGCAAAACCGTGAGTTCTCGCGGGTGTCTCCTGGTTCATGTTTACTGCGCCCTGGAATACGGCGTTCTCATCGATAACGATTACATTTGTGGTGAGATTTCCGATAACCTTTGCAGTATTGGTAAGCTCTGCCTTTTCAGGGGATACGATATCTCCGACAACCTCTCCGCCGATTTGTACGGACTTTGCGAGGATATTTCCGTTAATCTTTCCTACTGCGCCTAAAATAAGCATTCCGTCAACTTCAACATTTCCGTTGATGCATCCGTCGATACGCGCGCTTCCGGGACATTTAAAATCACCCTCGCTAACGCTTCCTGCAGCGATAAGTGTTGATATTTTTATTACTTCTTTAGCCATTTTTTCTCCTTTAGCCGTTTATCTGCAATATATCCAATGGATTAATAAACTCACCGTTGTTTTCAATCTGATAACACAGCTCGGTATTGTCGGAACCAATGATATAAAGCGTAGTTCCGGGTGAAACGGTATCGCCTTTTTTAACAACGGTATCACCCTTATTTTTATAATATGTCTTATAGCCGTTTCCATGGTCTATAACGACAATGTTTCCATAAGTCTCGTCTTCTAAGATATCACTGACAGTGCCCGCTGCTGTAGCAACCACTGTAATACCCTCAGACGCTGTAAATACGATTTCGGGAACCTCGCCGGTGTTTTCGGCAAAGGAAGCGCTACCCGTTAGAGGGAACTCTGAAGGAACCGACTGAGCTTCTATCGTCTCTGCAAGCTCTGCCTCGGCCGCAGCCTTGGTATTTACGGTATTGCTGAGTATCTCTACGGTATTGTTAAGAGAAGCAATCTCACTTGTGAGCTCGTTGTTTGTATTGGTGAGCTCCTCGATCTGCTTGTCCTTTTCACTTAATTTCAGTTCGTATCTTAAATCTCTTTTACTTTCAAAAACCAATAAACCAACAAATCCGCCGATGATAAGAAACAGTATTCCGATAATTATAATAAAGGTTGAAACATTATATTTCAAAACCCTCGGCTTACTCTCAGTATCATCTGAAGCAAGGATTAAATGTCTGTATTTCTTGCGCTTATGCATGTTTGGCTTAAGAGTTACAACATATGGATTGTTCAATACAATCACCTCCACATCAGATTACATAACTCTACCACATTATGAATTTTTGCGCAACATTTTTAATACTTTCGTAATATTTGAGTAAAAGAAAGCTCTCCGCCAAAAAGGTCCAGCGCGCTTCCGATAGTCATATTGATTTTGTCTTTTCCTACTTTTTTAAGGATTTCAATATCTTCATAGCTGTGGACACCGCCCGCATATGTTACGGGCTTTCCGTCATAATCAGCGAGCATCTTTACTATATCGGTCTCTATACCGCTGTTTTTGCCCTCTACATCCACCGCATGGATCAAAAACTCATCGCAGTAATCTGACAGTTCATCCATAAGCTTTACCGTGACAAAAGTATCGCTGATCTTTTGCCATCTGTCGGTCACAATCTTGTAGCCACCATCGCATTTTCTGCAGCTAAGGTCCAAAACCAGTCTGTCCTTTCCTACTGCGTCCGAAATCCTTTTAAGGTTTTCAGAGTTAATTCTTCCGTCTTTAAACACGTAGGATGTGACGATAACGTGTGATGCCCCGGCATCAAGAAATTCTCCCGCGGTATCGGGAGTGATCCCGCCTCCAAGCTGCATTCCCCCCGGATAAGCTTTTAATGCACCTATTGCCTGTGCCTTTGTACTTTCGTAATATTCACTTCCCACAGGGTTTAAAAGGATGATATGACCACCCTTTAAATTGTTTTCTTTATATAGATTAGCAAAAAAGCTCGCATCAGACTGTGCCACGAAATTCTCCGTGGCTTTGTTATCGTCGTCTGTAAGCGAGCTTCCTACTATTTGTTTAACTTTTCCGTTGTGAATATCAATACAAGGTCTGCATTCCATTAGACAATCCTATTAATTCAAATCAAATCGATGCCCGATCGTTTACTTACTGTAAATAAGCAGTCCCTCGGAATGTAATTATCCGATAAGCTCATCGATAACATTACTCATATCGTAGAGTCCCGCACTCTTTCCGGCAAGGAACTTAGCAGCGGAAACCGCACCTCTTCCGAAAAGCGCCTTTGAGTAAGCGGTATGTGAGAATGTAACGACCTCATCCTGTCCTGCAAAAATTACATCATGGTCTCCTACAATGGTTCCGCCTCTTACAGCGCTGATGCCGATTTCTTTGTCGGGTCTTTGCATGCGGCGCTCACTTCTGTCATAGACATATTCGTACTTATCACCTTCAGAAAAGCCGCCATTTACTGCATCCGCAAGTGCTATAGCGGTTCCGGAAGGTGCATCCAATTTAAGTCTGTGATGCTTTTCTACAACTTCAATGTCAAAGCCGTTATCCGCAAGGATGGGCGCATACTGGGTCAAAATCTTCATAAGAAGATTTATTCCGAGAGACATATTTGCGCTCTTAAGTACAGCAACTTTCTCTGAAACAGCCTTTACTCTCTCAAGCTGCTCCTTTGAAAGTCCTGTTGTGCAAAGTACAACGGGTATGCTTTTTTTCTCACAGTAATCAAGAAGTCCGTCTACAGCAGGCGCTGCGGAGAAATCGATGATTACGTCTACACCGTCAGGCAGTTCGTTAATATCCGAAAAAACAGGATATGAATTGTGTCCGTCATCAAATTTATCAACGCCCGCAACCATCTTCAGCTTATCATCCTTTGAAACTATCTCGGAGATAACCTGACCCATTTTTCCGTTACAGCCGTGCATTACAACATTAATCATATCCATGTCCTCTCAATTTAAATATTTTTGAATCTTTGATTTCACAAAGAGCGAGGCACTACCTCGCTCTTAAATAAACAAAACTTTGTGTTAATCCAAAGCAAATAAACCGCTGCTAAGCACCGATAAATACCCGGATAAACAATTACAAAATTCCGAACTCCTTCATAGCCTTTGAAAGTCTCTCGGTGTTTGCGGGCTCCATCTCGGTAAGAGGAAGTCTGAGTCCGCCGGGGATCATCTTCATAAGCTCAAGAGCCTTTTTAACGGGAATAGGGTTAACCTCGCAGAAAAGAGCATTGCAAAGCTCTAAAGCACGAAGCTGCTCATCGCAAGATTCCTTAACCTTTCCGTCAAAGTAGTACTGACAAATGTTGTGAGTCTCCTTAGGCGCTACGTTTGCAAGTACGGAGATAACTCCCTTTCCGCCAAGTGAAAGGATGGGAACTATCTGATCGTCGTTACCCGAATAGATATCGATGCATCCCTTGCTTATAGCTGCAAGGTGCGCAATCTGGCTGATATTGCCGCTTGCTTCCTTGATAGCAACGATATTTTTGCAATCCTGAGCAAGACGAACAGCTGTCTCAGGCAAAATATTGCATCCTGTTCTTGAAGGAACATTGTATAAAATTACAGGAATGTTTATAGCATCCGCCGTAGTTTTGAAATGCTGATATAAGCCGTTCTGAGTTGCCTTGTTGTAATAGGGGCTTACAAGGAGAACACCGTCTACGCCATAGCTCTCAGCTTCCTTTGAAAGATAAACTGCGGTCTCGGTACAGTTAGAACCTGTACCTGCGATAACGGGAACTCTCTTTTTTACTACGTCAACACAGAACTTTACGGTCTCAAGATGCTCCTCGTGGCTCTGAGTTGATGCTTCACCGGTAGTACCGCAAACGATGATTGCATCGGTTCCTCCGGCAATCTGAAATTCGATAAGCTTTTCAAATGCGGGATAATCAATCTCGCCGTTAGCCTTCATAGGTGTGACAATTGCTACACCGGATCCTGTAAAAATAGACATATCTTATCCTCTTTTCGTTAACAAAAATATGTAACAAATCAAAATGATTATAACACCAGGCGAACATGGTTTCAATAAATTTACTGATTCTGTGCAAAACCTGCGCGCTTTCTAAGCCTTGAGTCAAGAAGTTTCTTTCTTATACGAAGCTTAGTGGGAGTAACCTCCAAAAGCTCGTCAGTCTCTATAAAGTCAAGCGCCTGCTCAAGAGAAAGAATTCTGGGCGGTGTAAGTCTGAGTGCTTCGTCAGCGCTTGAGGAACGGGTATTTGTAAGCTGCTTTTTCTTGCAGACATTAACCTCAATATCCTCTGACTTACCGGTCTGTCCTACAACCATTCCTGCGTAAACCTTTTCACCGGCACCTATAAAGAGTGTTCCTCTTTCCTGTGCATTGAAAAGTCCGTATGTGATAGCCTCTCCTGCCTCGAAAGCGATAAGAGAGCCCTGCTTACGGTAAGAGATATCTCCCTTGTAAGGAGCATAACCGTCAAACATGGTATTGATGATTCCGTTACCCTTTGTATCGGTCATAAACTCGCCTCTGTAGCCGATAAGACCTCTTGAAGGGATGGAGAACTCAAGTCTGGTATAAGTTCCGCCTGAGATGCTTCCCATGTTTCTGAGTTCTCCCTTTCTCTGTCCGAGCTTTTCGATTACAGCTCCGGCAAAATCGTTGGGAACATCGATATAAGCAAGCTCCATGGGCTCAAGGCGCTTTCCGTTTTCGTCTTCTTTATAGAGAACCTGTGCCTTTGATACCGCAAACTCAAATCCTTCACGGCGCATATTTTCGATAAGAACGGAAAGGTGAAGTTCTCCTCTTCCGCTTACCTTGAATCTGTCTGTAGAATCAGTCTCCTCAACTCTTAAGGAAACGTCTGTGTTAAGCTCTCTTAAAAGCCTGTCTCTGATATGGCGGCTGGTAACATATTTACCTTCCTGACCTGCAAGCGGCGAATCGTTTACGATAAAGTCCATAGCGATTGTAGGCTCGGATATTTTCTGGAAAGGTATGGGCTCTACCGCATCGGGGGAGCAAATTGTATCTCCGATATGAATATCTGTAATACCGGAAATAGCTACGATTGAACCGATTCCTGCCTCTTTAACCTCTACCTTGTTAAGTCCGTCAAATTCGTAA
>JAIKXH010000078.1 GCA_024684215.1 Lachnospiraceae bacterium | reverse complement strand
CGGTGACAGAAAGCAGACCATCAGAACCTGCGTTGCACAAAACGATGGCGCTTCCAATGAAATTTTGGAGCTACTTGCAGGGGATGGCGATGCTTACGTCAGAAAAGCAGTTGCCAATAACCAGAAGACCCCTTCTGAGGTTCTGACGCGCCTTGCCAAAGACGATGACTGGCGAGTATGCGAGAATGTGGCCGGTAATCCACTTGCTCCCGCCAAGGTACTCGAATTTCTTTCTGATAACTCAGATACATATCTAAGAAAAGCTGTTGCCAGCAACAAAGGGACTCCAACCCAGGTCCTTCTTCGCCTGTCAGATGACCAAAACTGGATGGTGCGCGAGAACGTAGCCAGAAATGAGAATGCTCCACTTGAAGCCCTCATGAAGCTCGTGGACGATCCCGACTGGCGTGTAGCCAAGGTCGCCGTCAGAAATAAGCAGATGACCAGCGATGCCCTAAAGACCCTTACCGGCAGTAAGAATTTCCGTTTGAGATATAAGGCAAGGGTGGCACTTTTGTTTGCGTCATAAGATGGCAAAGCGAAAAAGCCAGTTTCGTCGATAGATGATTATATTTCATATAATGAGATAACCAATGGTCATGAAAATTTTAGATTCTTCGTGAAAGTTTATTTCAATTTTATTTTTTTGGGTGTAAATAAATGACAGATATTAACCGATATAGTATGTGTAAGGACAAAAGTGTTTATACAATTCACAAAATTTGTGAAATAAAAATACAAAAAATGTCCTAAGCATAAACGGAATATAAAATATTTACAATTTGTTGAACGGATATTATTTTATGGGTATAATTAATTTAATAAAGAAAAATTATACTTTTCAAATCAAAAAAATAATATCTTTTCGTGCTTGAAAGGAGGCAAAATAATGAAAAAATTTATGAGGAAGATGAGAGAAAGAAAAGGATTCACCCTGGCTGAGCTGCTGATCGTAGTAGCTATTATCGCAGTATTGGTAGCTATTAGTATTCCGATCTTTACAAGCCAGTTGGAGAGAAGTAGAGATGCTGTTACGATTTCGAATATTCGTGCTGCATATGCGATGGCTCAGACAGCATATTTGACACAACAGAGTGATACTGCAAATAATGTTACTTATGCGGCTGGGTCTGTGACTGTTGGCGGTGTTATTTCAAAGGGAACAGTATCAAATACACCTAAATTTAGTGGGGCGGCAGCGGATTTGGTTATTTCGGCACAAGTGATTGCGGGATGTGCTGCCTTGGATGATACGCCTGGTACATATACATTAACATTTACTTATGATTCTGATGGAAAAATAACTGCTGTTACTTCATCATAATAGTTTGACAAGTTTTTGTTAAAAAATTATTTGAGTAGATATGCTTGCCACTGTGAATAATCACAGTGGCAGGTTTTTTATGTGGATACTGTTCGGACTGTTTGTTTAAGTGTTTAAGAGGTTATTTGCTACTGAGCGTCTATGGGAATTCAGAATCGTGATTGGTGCATGAAATATTACAATGTTAGGCAAGCTAAGAAAGTCACCGGGGACGGTTCTTGTTGACTCCTCCTTTCTCATGCGCTATATAATACAGCCATTCATACAGGGCGCGGCTGATGATTGCCATCACTGCGGACGGTCCGCTCGACACCGAAGTGCCGGAACTGACGCGTATGATGTTGGAGGAAATTACGGTGTGCTCGGCTACAGAGTTGACGGTATCCTTCCTTGACGGAAGCAAGCGGCGGGGCAAAATATGAATCCGACAGTTGGTGCCCAGGGTGAGCAGATTCGCTTCCCTGGGCTTTTTTCTATGGCTCTGGGGAGGGGGGCTTTTCCAAAAAGGGGGTACACCACAAATCACGCTCAAAACAATCACAGCTTCCATTCCTGCCGTTGTCGGGCGGCAGTGCTGGTAGCAATCAGTATTCCGATTTTCTCAGCACAGTTGGAGAAGGCAAGAGAGGCAAGGATGATACGATAGAAGAAAATGGGAATGATCTCTATGTAGATACTCAAATCTATCTTTCTCTTATTAAGGCATCAGACGATGAAGTAAGGCAGTTGGTGGAGACATATAAGAGGATTAATGAGCCTACTATGATTATCTTCTTTGGAGATCATCAACCGGGATTGCCAGGGACTGCAATTGAGGAAGTATATACTGACTTGAATTCGCAACTTGACCTCTACAAGTCAAAGTTTTTTATCTGGACAAATTATGATACGGAAGAGTGGCATGATGCCGGTATCAGTGCTAACTATTTACCATGGCTGATTCTTGAACGAGGTAACTTTACGCTTCCTCCTTATGTGCAAATGCTGAAGGAATTGCATGAAAAATATCCAATCATTACATCTCAGGGAGTAATGGATAGTGAATGTAACATCTATACTGGTGTAGCTGAAGTCATGGATGAGCCTTTAATTCAGAAATATCAATATGTTCAGTATGCTAATCTTTTTGATGAGATTGATCCGGCATGGTTTGAGGTAAAATGAATGTTGAGCCGCACAGAAAAGGAAGCCTTCCGTAAATGGAATAATTGTCAAATGCGGCATAGACTATAATTGAATTTTTTCGGCCGCAAAAGTGGTTTCTACAAAATGCGGAATAGTGGATTCTTGCGAGGGTTCTGCCGCAATATGAGTTTGTGGAGGAATGGGCAGAGTTTTTTGAGGTGATTTAGGTGAAAGTATGTATAATGCAACTGCCGCTAAGCGTATTTTTAATGAATGCGGTAGTGATTGCGTTTTTTGGAACACTGCCGCTATTATTGAAAATGTGGGTTTGCGGCCGAGAGAATGGATTTTGAAGGGCTGCCGCAAATTGGGAAAGAGAAATATGTGGAAGTGATTATAGTATATCTTGAATGGTTTCTAATTTGTGACAGTTGTTTTGATACTATTACTTGTGGCAAATCTGTCGGACTATGAGGGGACATGTAATATTATTGAAAATGGGCATTTGAGTTGTCGTCAAATGCCCATTTATACCCGCGTATTGTTTGATTTATTTACCTTCTAATTCTGCTATTTTGGCTTGAAGTGATTCGATAACATTATCTTTTTGGGATAAAGCTTTTTTCTGTTCTAAGATGGCTTTACCTTGTTCGGATATGACATGATCTTTTTCCTGTAAAGCTTCGTCCTTGAGTTTTATTACATCGGCGTCTTCTTCTTTGGCGGCAGCGTAACCGGCTTCATATTGAGCAGCATTGATGGCGCGGAACTTATTTTCAGCTTCGATTGCATATTTAACGGAATCATCAGCATTTGCTTTATAAATCATATTTACCGCCTCCTCAAACTCAGGGTGCTCGGTCAC
>JAIKXH010000034.1 GCA_024684215.1 Lachnospiraceae bacterium | reverse complement strand
TTATTCCTTTATATTCTATTGTTTTATCCTCTAAACCATACTCCGGAAACAGTTCTTCAATGCGCATTTCCTCATCCTCCATAGCTGTCTATACGTGAATTATAATAAAAAACAGTGAAGTTGTAAACAAAAACTTCACTGCTCTTCACTCGATACTTCAGTGCGCTTCACTCATTACTTCACCATACTTCACTGTGTACTTCACTAACTTCACTTTTAAATTTCAGGGTGTAACCATGGGTGTTACCTGGAATGGCGAACGTGGCGGGCCTCCTTATTTTACTGGGTTTCAGGAACCTTTCTCTGCTTCGATTCCCATCACCTGCTTTTTTATTTTGCCTCCGGAAAGCCCGTGGTCACTGGGTTTGCCGGAGTTTTTTCTTTGACTTACCTTGTAGACCCACGTAGACCCGAACCAAATACATCATTCCATATACCTTCATCTACTTTGTCCTTTTTCTTAGAACGGTCATAATGTTCCGTAGTCGAGGCATATTTGTGTCCCATGATTTTTTGAACAGTTCTTGCAGGGACTCCTGCATCTAAAAGTTCCGTGCAACCGTAAAAACGTATTTTATGGCTTGAATAGTATTTAACACCGGCTGCAGTACAAAACTCCCTTAAGTGCTCATTAAATCCGTTTTCACTAATAGCAAATTGTGCTCCGTTAATTCCATTCAGAATGAATTGTTTTTCACCGTTAATCTCTCGTAGCTCTTTGAGTACTTGTGTTGCTTCATCCGAAACATAGACATATCGCTCACCTTCAGGGCAATTGCTTTTTGTATGATATACAAGCTCATCAGACCTTTTTCTGCCGTTTTTCTTAACAGCTACAACCTGTTTCCAAATGTGCATCTTCTGATTTTCAGCGTCATAGTCGCTCCATTCCAAAGCTCTCAGCTCTCCGATTCGCATGCAAAAACAGAAAGCCAGTCTAACAGCAAGTGTGTAAACAGTCTGAGGAATACTCTCGAGATAATCAAGCAACTTTTCCCTGTCCTCCGAACTATATACATCATTAGAATTGTCCTTTGCAGGCTTCTGACTTTTTCATTTTCGCCCTCTTCCCATCAAAAAGTTATATGGTTTCTGTGGTTATCTCTCCATCAGGCTATCAGCCAATTCACTTAGATAAGTCGATCATTTTTATTTCATCATTTAAGCTTTAAATCTTTAAATGTTATATTGCCATCTTTGTATTCCAGTTTTCCTGTCAATTCCACAGAAAGCTCGTAATCGGGCTGTACCCTTCCTGTCCAAAGTGTTCCTCCCGTTGCTGAAAATACCCATCCGTCACCTTCGTAATAAACCGCAAACTGATCCCCGAATCCGAGTCCGTTGCATTTATCATCTTCTGAAAATCTACCGGAAAGGGATATCTCACCTTTATCAGAGATAATGCCATTATCTTCCAGCCAATAAGTCAGGGTTTCTTTCTGATCGTCAACCTCGGACTTCACTTTAGAATAAATGTTTCCGTGGTATCTTGTCACATCATATTGATTAAAGTATGTGACTTTTCTGTCTGAGTTAGGATCGATTATGATCAGACCATCCGTATAATAACCTGTTCCCCAGCCGTCCGAATTTGTAAAACCATATTCCTTTATACCATCGTTGTCAAAATCCGCGGATATCATATTCTGAGGGCCAGAACGAGCTACAAATTTATAAATGGGATATAGTTCATCCTCAATCTTAACAAGATATCCCTCATAATCAAATAGTCCATACAACTCGGCGTTGCTTCCCTCAAAATATCCCGCAAAAAAGAAATCCGAATCGGATTCACCGGAAAATGTATCGGTAAAAGATACGCTTTTAGCTTCTTCAAGTTCCTCCGGAAGAACATCTGCAAGCTTATTAATTCTTGTTTCCTGATCAACAGTGAGCCATCCTCCCGATCTCAAAGCATACAACGGAGTTCCGTCATTGCATTTTCCAAGAACCTCTGTACAGACAAATGCTTCCCTGTCTTTTCCCAGATCGATTATTACATAGTTATACAGCTCATCACAGTAAAAGAGCCTTTTCGAAAAAGCTTTAAGCTCCGGGATCATCATTTCCACTGCCCGTATCGGGTCAGCATATTCTTTATTCTCCTGTCCGAACAAAAGATCAGCAAGGATCATATCCTGTGTCAGTCCGTTGTTCATCATGTGCTCTTCCAATGCAGCAGCATCCGCATCCGTCTGGTACTTAAACAGCTCCTCAAAGTTCGTCCAAAGAAATGAAAAATCAAACCCGTCAAACAGTCTGTAATAATCTTCTTCGGTTTTTTCTCTGCCTGTTTCTTCTATCGCCTGCGCGACAGTGGTAAAACGTACCGACTTTACACGGATGTTATCATCAAAAACCTTGATCGTTGCATCGCATTTAAGTGGAACTATGTGATCATCTCTGTCAAAGCAAAAGAATGTAACAGTGTTATCAGAATCCACTTCTTCACTTAGGATTTCAAAAAAATAGCTGTCATCTGCCCTGTAAAAGGCCGGTGCAAGATATACCGGGTTATTATCTGAGATCACTCCATCTATGACTAACTCATTTTTTGCGCAATCTGTAAGATAGTCATAATACTCATTAACTGAGCCAAATGAAGCAAGATACTCTGTATCTGTAGTGGCAGGGTCATTCTGATCGGCTTCGGGCGAAGTTGCATTTTCACTACCGCTATCTATTTCGCTTTGAGTTAATACATCATTCCCATTATCTGATTCGAAATTGCCATTATCAATGATCTCCTTGCGAGATTCTGAACATCCTGACAAAAACAACATAAATACTATGACTAATAAAATCCAAACTCTCCTCATCCTTTTTTCTCCAACCGTCTAAATGTTTTCAATCCGGATTTATCTTTTTTCATCCAGATACAGCTGTACCCTACTCCGTTTTATCAATACTTTAAAAGATTCTCCACCTTCTCAATCAATTCCCGGCTGAATCCATCCAGCTCGTTCACGGTAATAACTTCTGTTTTCACCAGCATTGCTATATCCCAAACGGCTTCTTCTTTGCTCATCCTCAGGATAACGCCCGGATGTTTCCTGTCAGATTTTATTCTTTCCTCAAGCTCCCAGAAACGATCTCAGGCTTTCTCGTCGGAACTAAGCAGTTCAATATATTCTTTTGTAAGTCTCTCCATATACCGTTCCTGCCAATCGGAGATCCTTTCTCGAAAAAGCTTCCAATCTGCTTTTGATATTTCTCTAATGTTCATAGCTTCACCATTAATCCGTCTGGAAATACTATTTAAGGATTTCCCAACTTCCGTTCTTATCGCTTCCGTTTCGTCTTATATAACCCTTGTCACGTAAAGAATTTAACGTTCTCTGTATAGTCCTTACCGTTTTAGAAGTTTTCTCAGCGAGCTCATCCCTGCTATACTGCGGATTAGTCGCCAGTAACTGGTATACTAGCTTTTCCATCTTGTTTAGAGTGACATTTACAGTGACATTTACAGTGACATTTTCTTCAGTCTTGATCAATTCCGATATATTTTTCCTATAAATGATAAATGTAAATCCGTCTTCGTTTATATCATAGCCGAATTTAATACCTGCATCCTTACACAGACTGTTAATGCGCTTAAATCCACTTCCAAACTGTTCAATAGATTTGCTCAAGAACAGCATCTTGGCTATCTTTTCGTTACGTATAGAAGACTGCAGATCTTTCTTGATATACTCTTCCGGTTTGTGCGAACTTGCGTATGCTCCAGGGCTGTAGACAGTTATTTTGCTCGGATAGATACATATTTCATGATATGTTGAACCATTATAAATTGAATGCGCAAAACTATTTGCAAGAGCCTCCCTTACAACAGCAACCGGGATTTCCGGAATATCGATCCGTTCCATATCTATTATTTCATTAGCCCATCGAATGTTTTTCAGGATATATTGCTCTGCCACATCTATGAGGTTAATAATATTATCTTCAAACAACTGCATATCGAGGAAAGTCAGCTTTTCATCTGTAGCAAATATAGCCGCCTTCAGCGTGACCGGGTTCTTCTTTCCAAACAACACATTACCAGCGTTTGTCAAATGATCCCCCTTTACAAGATCATACTTATTAAGAATCGTCGCTGCGGTATATTTTCCATCAACCAATCTTCCTGCAGCGATTGCCTTTTCGCAAAACTTCTTTACAGCGCTCTTATCTACATTTGCTTTCAAGACTTCTGACTCGGTCTTTTCCCACTTTTCTTTGTACTCGTTGGCAACAAAAAACTTCTTAAGTTCAGCAGGCGAGGCCTCACGATCCTCGTCGGCCGTCCTAAGATAATAGCGTCCACCGGCAGAATATGGAACCTCACTTCCTTCGAATTCTACTTTAATGACATGTCTGTCTTCATATACTTCCTCTGTAATGACCGGATATATCTGTGGGCGAATCATTTCATATACAGCCCTTGAAACATCTCTCAAAGAGGACTCCGATACATCCTGACCAGTAACATCTCCATTAGGCTTAACGCCAAAATATAATGTCCCGACTTTATGTTTATTCAAAATGGAAGAAATTGAAACCATTCCTTCCTTAATCTCTCCGGTAGTCTTTTTGAATTCTAATGTTTCGTTTTCTTTGCCTAGATTATACATGCGAACCTCCTGGATATCTTAAAAGTAGTATACCACTCGGTGCAAAAAAATGTCACTGTAAATGTCACTGTAAATGTCACTGTAAAAACATTTTAAGAATTCCATTTCTTCCACAACTATATTCAAAAAACGAGTTGTGGAAATTTTGTCCCCTAAAAAAATAAGGTTACGAGACTTTATAATTGCTCTCATAACCAG
>JAIKXH010000164.1 GCA_024684215.1 Lachnospiraceae bacterium | reverse complement strand
TGAGCGCATGTCAACAAAATGTCAACAAAATCTTATAAAACGCACTGGAATGTATGGATTATACGGAATAACCATACAAAATATATGTAAAAAAGAATTTGTTTACCACAAGATATAGTCGTTCTTATCGAGTTCGAATAATTAACGAAGTCTAAAAAATGCCGTATTTAAGCGGCTTTCAGGGATTTTGAAAAGCGATTTGATAACAAAATGATAACACTTGATAACTGAGCATTATTTATGAGTAATGCAAAAGGTTAGCAGGTGAGGTTTCAGTAAAGACTAAAAAGGTCTTGTTAAGCTAATGAATAGCTTAGCAAGGCCTTTTCTTTTTGCCCTTATGTTAGCCGATGGAAACCATTCAAAGAAGAGTTACTTGGATCATTCCTGAACGGCCAAGGAATCAGGTGATACCTAAGAAGCACAGAGGGCCGGAACTAGATTAAACCATTCCCTTTATGAACAGTGACGGGGGCGTGCCACGCTCCCGTTATATGTTATGTCATACAAGGAACATGTTCATACTGCGTGTGATATGAGATGCAGATGTTTTTTGTACAATCACATAAAAATGTTCAATATCTTATGAATTTAATTATTTGATTATTGTTTCAGCTATAGCTTCGATATTAAGATAATATTGTACAAAATGTTTTGTATAATACAAAATGTTCGAAAGGTGTGGTATAATGAAAGAAAGATGGTATCATGATGAAGCGAAAATCAGATTGCTTAGAATTGCTTTTTCCGGAATGGCATTAGTTTTGAGTCTTGGTAAATGGTTTGAGGCTCCTTATGGCATCGATATTGCGTGGATCGCAATTCTGCTATGCGGATTTCCGATTGTTATCGGAGCTGCAAAAGCTGTGATTACAGAGCATAACATAAAAGCCGACGTGTTGGTATCAATAGCACTTATGGGATGTCTTATCGCAAAGGAATATTTTGCGGCAGGTGAAGTTGCTTTTATCATGGAGATAGGTTCAGCTCTTGAGGATTATACTTCTGAACAGGCTAGAAAAGGAATTGAAAAGTTAATTAGTATTGTTCCGAAAATTGCATTTGTCAGAAGGGATGATAAGGAAATAGAGATTCCTGTTGAGGAAGTGAGGATAGGAGACATTCTGATCATCCACGTCGGTGAAACCATTCCCGTGGATGGCGTGATTATAAAGGGAAGCACGGCGCTGGATCAATCGGCTATGACCGGAGAATCCATTCCCGTAGATAAACGCCTTGGAGATCACGTAATTAGCGGTGCTATCAATAAACAGAGCGTAATTGAAATAAAAGCTGCCAGCGAGGAAAAAGACAGTGTTCTTCAGAGAATGATAAAGCTGGCGAAGGAATCTGATGAAAATAAAGCACCGGTAGTTGGGTTGGCAGATAAATGGGCAACGTGGCTTGTGATAGGTGCGTTCGTTGCTTCGATTCTTACGGGTATTGTAAATGGATTTGTATATTCGGATTTGGACCTGGCTTTTGAAAGAGCTGTTACTGTTTTGGTTGTAGTATGTCCCTGTGCATTTATTCTTGCAACACCGACTGCTGTCATGGCCGGAATAGGGAACGGAACAAAGAGAGGACTGATCATAAAATCAGGAGAAGCACTTCAGAAGTTTTCAACCATAGACACAGTTTGCTTTGATAAAACCGGCACCCTTACCATGGGAAGACCGGATATTAAGCGCATCGTAGGCATGGCAGGATATTCAGAGGATGACGTGCTAAGGTATACAGCCTCTGCAGAAAAGCATTCAGAGCACCCTCTGGGTAAAATAATCGTAAATAAGTGTTTAGAACGCGGAATTGAGATAAAGGACGTATCTGAAGAAAAAATCATTACTGGAAAAGGAATCAAAGCCGTATGTGATGGAGCCACGATCCTTGCGGGAACGAGGGATTTACTAGAGAGTTATAAAATTGAGCCGGATAGTTCCATTTTGGTAAGAAGTGCTTCAACCTGCATCTGGGTTGCCGTAAATGGCATTTGCATCGGTCTCATCGAACTTGCAGATACGGTAAGAGATGAGGCTGGGGAAACAATAAACGCATTGTCTGAGCAGGGTATTGAGACGGTTCTTTTGACGGGAGATAACAAAGCGGCAGGGGAGAGCTTGGGAAAAGAGCTTGGAATAAGTACGATAAAAAGTGAGCTCCTCCCTCAAGATAAGCAGAGTTATATTCAGGAAATGCAGAAAGAAGGAAAAAAGGTATGCATGATCGGTGATGGAATTAACGATGCCATTGCATTAAATACGGCAGATGCAGCCATTGCCATGGGTGGCATAGGGTCAGATATTGCCATTGAACTTTCTGACGTGGTTTTGGTAAAGGATGACGTCAGCAGAATTCCTTATATACTTACATTGTCCAAACATGTTATGAAGAAAATTAGGGTAAATATTTTCCTTTCTCTGGCTATCAATCTGATTTCAGTTGTACTAGCAGCCACCGGAATGGTAAACTCGGTAGCCGGCGCACTTCTTCACAACTTTGGATCGGTATTTGTGGTGATCAATTCCATTACGCTTTTGGCGTATCAGGAAAGAAAATAGAAAGGAAGATTTGCGTATGGACAGAAGGCAGATAAAGACAAGAGAGGCAATATTCGAAGCATTTGGTCGGTTGCTCGCAAAAAAAAGATATAGCGAGATTACCGTTCAGGATATAATTGATGAGGCCAATATTGGACGGAGCACCTTTTATTCTCATTTCGAAACAAAGGATTTCCTGCTTGAGGAAATGTGTGAACGTCTTTTCCTGCATATCATAGAGTCAGCCCGGGATTGCGGACATACGCATGGCCTTAAGATAAGTAAAGGATTGCCGCCGTCTGTTTTTGTACACCTGATAAAGCATATAGAGGAAAATGATCATAATATAGTCGGAATGCTAACCTGCGAGAGTAGAGACTTATTCTTAGTCTATTTTAAGAGGAAGCTGAACGAGTTAATTAGTAACCAGTATGGAAATGAGCTT
>JAIKXH010000145.1 GCA_024684215.1 Lachnospiraceae bacterium | reverse complement strand
CTCTTACGCAGATAGCTGTCCAAGTAATGTCACCCCCAGAGCATGGTATATATACCAAAAAATGATGGGAGAGTTGTATTTTGATTGCTTCAATGCACTTTTTCCTGATTCCAAAAGCCAAATCATAAAGTATAAAAAGGATTTTGAAAAACATCAGAACAGTATTGAATATAGACGTTACTCCTCATTTGATGAATGGTACAAATGCACACTTCCGAACCAGGAAATGTTTAAGGTGATCGGCTACAGATCCGCTAGGGAAATTTCAGAAATCATAGATACTGACGGGAAGGATTGTGGCTTATTTGGAACTACGCCCAAAAGGATCGAGTATTGGACGGGGCGGGCCTTCTTTGAGCAGGAACGGAAAAAGCGTGGCTTATCGTCCTTTAACGATTTTCTGAAATGGTTCGAAGAAGAGCGGAACCGGCAGCGGATGCAGGAAACGGAATACATAAGCATAGACAACCAATATGGATTGATCGATTATGTTCCGGTTGTTGCTAATATGGCTGATATTTACTTAAAACTAAATAAATATACATAAGAATGACAATGAATGGTTTTTAATAATTATAAGCAAATAAAAAACCGCCCTAACATCAAAGATGAAAGGGCGATAATTTTATTCCACTTTTTCTATCACAGCGTCCTTAAAGTAATAAAAGGTAAAAGGATAACCGTTATCATTTAATTCTTTTGAAGTATATTTACCCGTGACATAGATAACGTCATTTTCAGAATAATAATCATCAACAGTTTTGCCATCGGGAAGAGTATAATAGAAGAATACAGGCTTATCGGAAAGTTTCTTGAAATTAAGAAATGCGCCTTGATTACATTTGAAATCTTCATCACCAAAATAATTATAATTGACATTACCCAATTTGACCTTGACCTTAACGACCTTGCCGATATTATCACCCTCATAAAACTCTATCATCTTGCTTCGGATATCTGTTTCGTGAAGGTCGGAAAAATCATAATCAATGTTTTTGGTAATATCCCCGCAACCGATAGATAAAACACCTATAACCGCCATTAAGAAAATAATTATTCGTTTCATTCTTATACCTGCCTTTTTTGTTTTTATTATACGTTTTTATAGCCTTTTGTAAATAGCCCTATTTTTTCATGTTTTGCCCTTTTTAGGCGTTCTTGTATTTGGACGATAATTTTGCCTAAATTCTTTAGAGGGGGCAAAAAGGCTTTTATATGAAATATAAGAGGGGTTAAGCAAGAAATTTTTCCTGTAATTTAATCTCTTCCCAATTATCTTTCAAAAACAATTTAGTGATACGTTCTTTATTACCTAAATAATCTATCTCTGTTTCCATAAAGACCACATAAGTAGGTTGGAACTTGAAACAACCGATTAAAATATGCGGTATAATGAACTCACAAACAAGGCAAAGCATAGCGCAAAGCCTTACGAAACCTTATAAGAAATATATGAACAAAATTGAAATCACTCTTCGCGTTTTCGAGCAGAAGAAAAACGCAAATTCCGTAACAATGAGATGCGGTCTTTCGGGTAAGAAGAAGGACGACGGAACTTACGATAAGACATTTCCCGTACAGGTAATCCTTACCGATAAGACAGAATGGGCACACGAAGACCTTACTAATAAGTTGGTCGATGTGACGGGTTCGGTGCTTACGGAAAGCTGGGAATCTACCGGAAAATCGGGATTCAACTTCAAGATTTTTGCGGATAAGGTCTCGGAGTTTGTTTCACAGAAGAAGTAAATTCCAAAAAAGGCAAGGGAAACTCACCCTTTACTTTTCAAAGAAAAAGTAATAAGATATACGAAAAAATAGGAGAATAATATGAAGAAGATTATCGTAATGACGCTTATAGCCTTAATGCTCGTTCAACCTATGACCGTTTACGGAAGAACCAAAAGCGAACAAGAGGCTATCGAGAAAGCCAAAGTCGAATATGAGGCTATCGTTGAAGAATACGAAGGGATTTTAAACGGGAAAAATGTTTTTGACTGTGACGAATACCACAATGCTTATAAAGAATATCGCATTAAGGTACAAGATAATGCTTATTATAGGTTCTTTGTAGGTGATGTTCATTGGAGTAATGATACCGAAGAAGAGTATGTAAATGAAACACTTAATGACTTTACAAGGCTTTATCTTCACGCCGATGTGGATAGCGAATGGTTAAGAAAAGGTAATACATCTGCTATCGGCATTGTTTTTAGAATGACACTTAATGGAGAAGATGAAATCGAATATTTTCGAGAGAACTATGCTATTCCAGAAGATGACGGAGCGTGTTTATATTTCAAGACAGAACTGCTTTATAAGAACAACTATACGAGAATAGTATCGTTACCTTTGTTTGATGATTTTTCTTATGAGATAGACGAAATATATTGCGATAATCTGCCCCTTACAAGCCTTTATGTAAACGGTGAAAAGAGCGAAGGGAAGTTATTTGATGATACCGATAAAGCCCTTGAAGGTGATAATAAGCATAAAGCCTTAACGGTTGAGTTTACATTGGGAACACCTTTAACGGAAGACGAATTTATAAGTAAATACGGTAGTATCAGTTATGACGATACCATTAAAATTGCTCTTGATACCGAAAGTTATGTAGGCATAAGGGAACTTGTAGACGGTTGGGGAAATGATAAAGAACCCACAAAAGCACCCAAGAATACAAAAACACCCGAATATACAAAAGCACCCGAAAATGTTCCCGTTACACCTACAAAAGAGCCTATTACTTTAGTCGGTGATAGAAACACCGAAGAAGAAACGGATAATCAGAGAGTGCCTTTCTGGGTATATCTGATTATTGTGGGAATAGCGGGAGTAGGTGTAGGAATATTTCTTATAATCAAAAAGAAGAAACAATGAGGCAGCCTACACGCTTATATAAAGAAATGCAATTTGATATTTTGTTTGATGGCAAAGATGTAATCATTTACAATAGGTCGAAACATAAGAAGCAATTATGAAATTATTTGCATAAAACAAAACATAACGACAAAAAAACTATGCCAAAAGGCATAGTTTTTTTTATAAGAATCAGCCCCATCAACAAACTACCAGTTAACTACTGAACGGGTCTCCATCGCCTAAAACCAACCAATTTTGATTAACATTAAATGCTTTACAGATTAATTTACAATTTTTATCCGAAAGTTTGACTTTGCCTTTTTCTATCTGATGTACAGCAGCTTTAGTTATTCCGATTTTTTCACCCAACTGAGCTAGCGATATTTCTAAAAGTTCTTCTCGAAGATATTCCAGCCTTTCACCCACTGTTTCGGGTGGATTGCTTTTAAAAGATGCCCCGGGAAGCCTTCCACTTTCTAGGTCTTCAGAAACCACACGATCAAGAAGGTTTTCCACATAAGTGAGGCACTTGTGGGCTCCACTTTCCCAATCTTCAACCGTCCTAAGCGGAATGCCATATACTTTTGCAAATTCCGTTTTTGACAAACCTGTTTTCTTTCTAATTTCTTTTATCCGAATATTCATTTCTAATACCTCCTCATATAATCAAGTGTTTTCTCCTAGATTAATAATTATTGTTAACCAAAGACAAAAAGAGGGTTTTTTATGATATTGTCAACATTATTCCAACAAAATTCGAGTTAAAAACAGTTGATAAAAAATCTGCTTCCTCCGAAAGGGAGAACGATTGTGAATATTATCAGCCGTATGAAGATGGTATAACAGTTAATGCAAAAAAGTCAATAAAGATTTCCTGAGAATACAAGAATTCAAATGGATTTTGGACTAGTCCACGCCCCTATATTTTACCATCTACATTCATCTGTGAGTCCGAGCTTTGTGGGAGCGATTTCTGTGTAGTCGAGATTATTTAAGTTTTCTTTATTAACTTTTCTGCAATTTCTGCTAACGCGTCTTTAGAAGCATTGGTGTTGGCTTGAACCAACTTGGGCAATTGGAGCCCTCTGTTCGTAAGTCACTCGATACTTTTTTTGTCTATGTCTAATAGATTTCCTTCAGATATCTGTTGTACCGCATGTTCTTCATTAACTTTTTCAGTATTAAGTGGTACTTTAATGTCAGATGACATATTCAGCTGACGTGCGTCTTGGACGTTTGAAGGAAGGCTCTTTTGAGTATTGCTTGCGGTGGTGAATCTGTCTTTTTTCTCTGTAAGCTGTGATTACGATTAAAGATTTCTTTGAATTATTAGGCACAGCCTCTACAACATGGAAAACTCCAACAGGTGTTTTTACTGTCATTACCACAGTTTTAGCTTTGGAGCCATCCTAAGCCAAAGAAAATATGGAAAAGAATTTTTGACATATTAAAAGATTTCCTTGAGAATGGTTGCGACAATGTTTGTAAAAGTGAAAAATTTCCTTATGTACTTACATTCCATTGGATGATCCTCAGGGATGGGTTGGGGTTCATTTTTTCCACACTCTTCTTTTTCTTTTATTGCGTATCCTCGCCTAACGTCTTATAATAATTATTGTATTTTTGTTGGGGATATGATTTGCCAAGTGGGTAGTTTAGGAAATTAAATATATAACCATTGCATATATATCGTCGACAGCCGGCAGAAT
>JAIKXH010000119.1 GCA_024684215.1 Lachnospiraceae bacterium | reverse complement strand
ACAGCAATATTTATAAGTCAACAACTTTTTTGAAAAATTTTTGAAATATTTTTTGAGGTTTAAAGAATGCACATTTCAAGCGCTTTTTTAGCATTTGAAATGTGCATGATCCGAAGAAAAAAACAAATGATAATTTAGAAGCCCAACTTGCAGGCATTTATCATAGTTTCTTTGATGATCCCGAAAACAGTGCTGACGGGACCATCTCAGACCTCGGAGAAGTTGTAGGTGGTGCCACTCCATCAACTGATAACCCGAATTATTTCAGTGATGACGGCATTGCTTGGATCAGCCCGAAGGACTTAACTGCCACAGGATTAAAATTCATCTACAGAGGCGAGCTTTGTATCACAGACGCCGCTTATAACAGCTGTAGTACGAAAATAATGCCTGCTGGGACAGTGTTATTCACGTCTCGTGCTCCTGTCGGCACTGTCGCGATTGCTATGAATGACATTTGTACCAATCAGGGCTTTAAATCTGTTATTCCTAGGCAAGAAATTGGGACGGCATTTGTTTACTTTTTCCTCAAGGAGAGTAAACAGTTAATAGAGAGCCACGCCTCTGGAACAACCTTTATGGAAGTTTCAGGCAATGTCATGAAGAACATTCCGGCGATAATCCCAAAGCCCAATTTGGCAAAGCAGTTCTCCTCACTGTGTGGTCCCGTTTTTGAGGTTCAGAAGCAAAACGAGCTTGAAATTAGCAGGTTGGAGGACTTGCGGCAAACTGTTATCAGTAGCATCTCAAGCCGCTAAATTATCATTTTACATAGAAAAATGTATGAAAATATATTTTGATGAGTCAGGGCAGACAGGATGCGTTGTGCCCAATAAAAATGGGGATTTATACAGGAGAAATCAGCGATTCTTTGTTTTGGCAGGAATAGTTTGCCAGGACGAAGAAGATGAACAAAAACTGATTAAAAAATACCGGACATTCCTTGAAAAGTATGAAGTGGACTCCGCAGAGTTAAAAGGAACGGAATTGCTAAAAACGGAGAATGAGAAAATGCTTGATGATTTCATCGAGAATATGCTCGATGACAAGCATATGTATATTTGTTGCTATGACAAAATTTTTTATCTGGCTTCAATGATAAGCACATATTTTTTTGACAGACAAACTATGATAGATGATCCGTTGTTATATTTTACACAACAAAGCGCATTAACAAGGGAAAATCAGAGATTATTTGTTGAGTTTTGCAAGGCAGTTGAAATAGGAACATCGGAAGCTCGGCGTAATTTTGTACAGTTTATGGTGGCATATCCATATGAGAAATTTGATGCGAATAATAATTTGTACCGGATAGCTGCCAATACAATGCTTGATTTTTTTGATGAAAGTGAGGAAATGCCGGAATTTCCTTTACCAAAAGGAAAGGGTGCGTATCTAAATGATAATATAACCCATCTGATCAATCTGAACGCCTTGGGTGAGTCCTTATTGGCATTGAGGATAATCTATGGAAAAGAACAAGATGATATGGAGATATGTCATGATCATATTATAGAGTTTGAGAATGAGTTCCTCGATACAATGAAGGGAGAACATATCAGATTTGCAGATAGTAAAAGCGAAATACTGATACAATACGCCGACAATGTGGCAAGCGTATTCAGAAGAATATATACAGAGACAACGGAAGTATTTGGAAAGGGCGAACAGTGGGAAGATAATAAACAGTTTTATCCGAGGAAACTGTCTCGGATAATGCAAAAAATTACTGAGAGAAATATTAAATTTGTGACCGCTATCAGTGATTGGGTATTGCCGATAGCTGTTGCAGTTCAGTTTGATAAAAAAACACCCAAAGCGGCCTATAACAACACAGATTTTATGAAACTATTTCTTTTGATTAAAGATAGAGTGTTAGAGAACATTGTATCAATGGATTACGATGTAGATTAAGTGAATGTGAGGTGATTGTATGCCTAAATTCGATGAACATGCTTTGGAAATGTCAATAATGAAGCTTTTCGAGAAGGAAGGCTATACTTATGTACGTGGCGATAGGATCCAACGCAACAATAAGACGCAGGTCCTGATAGAAGAGGATCTTCGGGAGTATCTTAAAACAAGATACGTTGCCGAGGAGCTTACAAAGTCGGAAATTGACAGTATAATCCTCTCTCTTCATGCTATATCGGGAACCTTGTATGAAGACAATAAGCAGATATTACAGAAGATATCCGATGGTTTTATTTTTAATCGTGAGGATAGATCGAAAAAAGATATATACATAGAACTGCTGGATTATGAACCGGACGCAGAGAAGAATCGAAATATCTATAAGATTGTAAACCAGTTTGAGATTGAAGGATATAACAATCAGCTGCGTATTCCGGATGGGATAGTATTTGTAAACGGGATCCCATTGGTTGTACTTGAATTTAAGAGTGCAATCAAGGAAAACACAACGATCATGGATGCATATACGCAGTTGACGGTTAGGTATCAGCGTGACATCCCTGAGATATTTAAGTATAACGCATTTGTTGTTATATGTGATGGTGCAAACAGTAAATATGGATCACTGTTCTCGCCGTATGACTTTTTCTATGCATGGAGAAAAGTTGAAGATAACGATCCTGAGATGGATGGTATCAATTCCCTTTATACAATGGTAAATGGTCTGTTCCGAAAAGATCGTTTGCTTGATGTTGTAAAGAATTTCATATATTTCCCGGATACATCGAATAACAGTATAAAGGTAGTATGCCGGTATCCGCAGTATTTCGCTGCAAATAATCTTTATGAGAATGTAAAAGCACATATAAAGCCGGAGGGAGATGGTAAGGGCGGTACTTATTTCGGTACGACCGGATGCGGTAAGTCATATACCATGCTCTTTTTGGCACGGCTTCTTATGAAGAGCAGTTATTTTAAAAGCCCGACTATAGTGGTGATAACAGACAGAACGGATCTTGATGATCAGCTTGCAGGACAGTTCTTGGCATCAAAGCAGTTCCTTGGGGATGAAAATGTCATAAGCATTGACTCCCGTGAAATGCTCAGGAAGGAGCTTCAGAACAAGCCGAGCGGTGGTATATATCTGACAACTATCCAAAAGTTTACCGAGGATTTGGAACTGTTGACGGATCGCAGCAATGTTATCTGCATATCGGACGAGGCTCACAGGACGCAAGTAAATCTCGACATGAAAGTACGTGTGACAGATAAAGGTGTCAGCAGGAGTTTTGGGTTTGCAAAATATCTTCATGATTCGTTGCCAAATGCAACATATGTTGGTTTTACGGGTACACCGATAGATGCAACAATTGATGTGTTTGGGGCAATAGTGGGACACCCGTATACGATGACGGAAGCGGTGAAGGATGGAATAACCGTAAATCTGGTATACGATGGGAGAGCAGCAAGAGTCACATTGGACTCTAATAAGGTAAAGGAAATTGAAGAATAC
>JAIKXH010000093.1 GCA_024684215.1 Lachnospiraceae bacterium | reverse complement strand
GTCGTCTCCCATAAACAGCTACCAATTCTGCACGGTTCCTCTCATACAACCGTCTTAGCTCATCAGCTTCCTGCTTACGTCCTATCATAGATATTCACCTCTCCATTCTTTAAGCGGCTCCGCGAATACTTTTTTTGCTTGTATAGCCACTTTAAGTGTATATTAATAGGTCCTTAAGCGGCTGTCAATATATATTTTTGCCGCTTCGAGCCGTTTTGAGTCGTTTTAATTCTTTAACGGCTTTAACGTGTGCATTTTTTGCGGTTTGCCAATTTCGCACACGTTAAACGTTTGAATCCGTAGTCAATACTATGAAATACGCGCAATACATTTTAGCTGGTCGATCGCCAGTTTCATCATGTCCGGATCCTTGATCTCAGAGAGTATCTGCATTACATCCTCCGCCCATGGATCCTCCTCGGTCTCTCCCATCAGAAGATAATTCGGAATCGTATGAAAACGCCAAACGATGTAAAAAGCTGCTTAACATACAGTGAAAAAGCTGCTTACCGCCTCATGTAAAAAACTGGTTACCGCCTTAATCCGTAGTTTCCTATTCCGATTACATTCATAAACTATCCTTTCAAGCGAATAACCTGGTTACTACTGCAACGCGTCCCAGATACTCTGCTTACATTTACGCTCCTACAGAAAATGTGGGCATGCTGTCATATACTTCTCTAAGTGGGCTCCAGTTCTTAAGGTCAAAACCTTCGCCCTCATCATCTTCCGCATCAGAAAAGACGTCTCCGCTTTCTTTTCCCTCTTTATCTCCCTCTTCAACTGTATTCGGTAGTTTCTCATAAGCACCTGATTTATGAAATTCTGTCGAAATACGATTGACAGCCGCAAAGATGTACTCCCTGTCAGGATCATTTTTGGCTAATAGAAGCATGGCATAAAAAAACAGCCCCGGCATTTTTAATATGCCAAGGCTTTTTCATCAAGTTTTCTTATTTTAGCTCTGCTTATCTTGCCGTTTGCGGTTCTGGGAAGGCTATCCGGAAAGCTGATCATTCTCGGATATTTATATATGGCAACTCTTTCTTTCACATACTCTTTAAGTTCATTCGCCATCTGCTCAGATGCGGTATAGCCGGATTTTAATATTACACTGGCCTTTACCACGGTTCCTCTTCTTTTTGAAGGATAGCCCGTAACCGCACATTCAAACACTGCCGGATGCTGCATCAGTACATCCTCCACCTCGGAAGGTCCTATACGATAACCGCTGGATTTTATGACATCATCATTTCGCCCCATGAAGCAATAGTAACCGTCATTATCAAGTATAGCCTTGTCTCTCGTATGATATAAACCATCCCGAAAAACTTCCTTGTACAGATTGTCGTCGCCGAGATAACCTTTGAAAACACCGATGAGCCGGCCGTTTTCCGGTACCTTAAGGACGATTTCTCCTTCCTCGCCTGCAGCTACCGGCTTATCGTCCTCGTCTACTAAAAGAATCTCATAAAGCGGTGATGCCTTTCCAAGCGTTCCTGTTTTTGCTCCTCCTCCTACAGGTGTGCAGATCAAAAGTGCTGTTTCTGTCTGTCCGAAGCCCTCTCTTATCGAGATATCGGTCATACTCTCAAACTTTTGTGCTACCTCTATCGGCATTGGTTCACCGGCAGTGGTCGCGCAGCGCAGGTGCTCTAAGTTATATTTTTCCAAATCTTCCAGTACTAAATATTTATATATTGTCGGGGGAGCACAAAAGGTATTTACTTTTTCTTTTTCAAGCAAATGTAATAAATCCGCCGCATAGAACTGTTCATAGTCATATACAAGTATCGCCGCTCCCATAAACATCTGTCCGTACAGTTTACCCCACGCGGACTTGGCCCATCCGGAGTCAGCCACGGTTAAATGCAGGTCCCCCTCCGTAATACCGTGCCAGTTTTTTGCGGTATAAATATGTGCCAATGGATAGGAAAAATCCTGAATCACCGCCTTGGGCGAGCCGCTTGTGCCGGAAGTAAAATAATAGAGCATATGGTCCGTTACCGAAGTTTTTTTCCTTGCAAAAAACTCCGGTGATTTCTCCATCTCAGTCCAGTAATCGTAAATCTTTTCCCTGCGGTCAGCAGAATTTATGGCATTATCCGCGTTATATTTATAGCAATCCGCCACATTTCCGGATTCACCGACGGTTATGGTAATGGTATCAAGTCCTTCCATGGCAAGTCCATTTATAGCCTCGCAAACTTTTTCTTTGATTCCGCCGTTAGCCACACATATTACTGCCGAAATACCGGCCGTTTTTATTCTCTCCCTTATGTCCTTTGCTGAGACCATATGTGAAGTAGGCACCGCTACCGCTCCGATTTTGTGAATCGCCAAAATACTTATCCAAAACTCATAACGTCTTTTTAAAAGCAACATTACAGGCTGACCTTTTTTGATTCCGAGACGCGTAAGCATATTTGCCGCTTTGTTGCTCAGACGACTTAAATCGCTGAAACTGAACCTGTTTTCAACGCCGTCGGCAGTCCGGTGAAGCATGGCAAGCTTTTCCGGTTCGTTTTTTGCAAACCTGTCCACCACATCATATGCAAAGTTAAAATCATCTCCGACCGTGGTCTCGATACGAAGTATATTACCTGCATCATCTTTTATTTCTTTATAATATTCCTCATAAAATAATGCCATTGGATTTTTCCTTATCCTCAACAAGGGCAAAAGAGAAGTCACCGCTCATGCATTTTTTGCCGTCTACGGTAACTTCACCATGAAGCTTATACATAGGGTGTGAAGCCATAATGACCTTAGTATCTATACGAATCTTATCACCCGGGCGAATCATGTTTCTGAAGCGGACCTTATCAATTCCCGTATATACCGGAATAATACCGTCAGATACCATTTTATCCGCAAACAAAACGCATGCTGACTGTGCCATCATTTCACACTGTATTACTCCGGGTACCACCTTATTTCCGGGGAAATGTCCCTGCAAAAAGAATTCATCACCCTTTACGGTATAATAACCGGTGGCAGTACCGTCCTCATTTGCAAAAGCCTCTTCAACCAAAAGCATCGGCTCTCTGTGAGGCAATATCTTTTTTATTTCTTCTTTGTCCATAATTTTTAAATCTACACCTTTTTGAATCCCACACATGCGTTGTGTCCGCCAAATCCGAGTGAAGTGCTTATCGCATACTTAATATCCGCTTTTACCGCTTTATTTGGAGTGTAATTTAAGTCGCACTCTTCATCCTTTTCAAGATAATTTATTGTGGGCGGGATAATTCCCTCCTTGAGCGCTAAAACGGATGCGATAGCTTCTACCGCTCCGGTAGCTCCCATCATATGTCCCGTCATTGACTTTGTGGAGCTGATGTGCAGGTCATACGCTTTATCGCCAAATACTTTCTTAAGCGCCTTTGTCTCCATGGCATCATTGAGATGTGTACCGGTTCCGTGGGCATTTACATATATTTCGTCGTCATCCGTGATGCCTGATTCTGCGACTGCTGCCTTTATAGCTCTAACCGCACCTTCGCCCTCAGGATCCGGCGCCGTGATATGATAAGCGTCCGAAGTGTTACCGTATCCCACTACCTCTGCTAAGATATTTGCTCCCCTTTTTACAGCGCTGTCATAATTTTCAAGGACCATCACTCCTGCTCCCTCACCCATTACAAATCCGCCTCTTCTCTTATCAAAAGGAAGACTTCCCTCCTTTGGATTATCCGAAAGATTCAAAGCCTGGCAATTTACAAATCCTGCCATAGAAAGTTCATTTATGGCAGCCTCGCTACCGCCGGCGATAATGGCATCCGCATATCCGTGCTTTATAGTCCTATATGCCTCACCGATGGTGTGCGAAGATGTCGCGCAAGCTGTGACAACAGGAAGCGAAGGTCCCTTTGCCCCGAACCTTATTGCCACCGCACCGGTAGCCATATTGCTGATCATCATAGGCACAAAAAAAGGTGAAACAAATTCCGGTCCTTTTTCGTTTAGCTTATCTATCTCACGTATTGTCGAATTAATTCCGCCTATACCGGAGCCGATATAAACTCCGAGTCTCTCCGGCGAAATATCGCTCTCCAAAATTTTGCTCTGCTCTACCGCCTCCTTGGCAGCTCCCATTGCATACTGCATATAAAGGTCGGACTTTCTGATTTCCTGAACGGTATCATAAATCTTTTTAGGTTCGAAATCCTTTACTTCCGCATCAAGATTAACCTTTAAACGTGAAGCGTCAAATCTCTTTATCAAATCGATTCCACATACACCGTTTATCAAATTAGTCCAAAAAGTTTCTATATCATTGCCGATAGGAGTTACCACCCCCACACCGGTCACCGCTACTCTACACATACATTCCTCCGTCTACCTTGATTACCTCGCCGGTAATATATCCCGACATATCGCTTGCCAAAAAAAGGGCCAGGTTTGCCACATCTTTGGGAGTTCCGAGCCTTCCTAAGGGCAACTGTTCCGTAAGCATTTTCTTTGTATCTTCGCCAAGCTTTTCCGTCATTTTTGTCTCAATATATCCCGGAGCAATTGCATTGCAGCGCACATTACGGCTTCCGTACTCCTTTGCCACGGTTTTGGTAAAACCGATGATGCCTGCCTTTGAAGCCGCATAATTAGCCTGTCCTTTATTGCCCATAAGCCCTACTACCGAGCTGATATTTATAATGTTTCCCGAGCGCTTTTTTACAAATGTACGAATCAAAGCTTTTGTAACAAATATTGTTCCCTTTAAATTCACATCTATAACATCGTCAATATCCGGAGTCTTTAAGGAAGGCAACAATCCGTCCTTTGTTATTCCGGCGTTGTTTACAAGAATATCCACACCGCCGAAATCGGCTAAAATCTCAGATACAGTTCCCTCTATATCTTCTGCATTTCTTATATTACATAAATACAGTCTTGCCTTTCGTCCAAGAGCAGTAAGCTCATCTGTAAAATCAGACGCTTCCTTTGTATCTCTTGTCGCCACAAGAGCAATATCCGCTCCGTTTTCGGCATATATTTTTGCAATAGCCGTTCCGATTCCGCCGGTACCACCGGTTATAACAGCTACTTTTCCGTTTAACATACTACCTTATTTCCTCTTAGAAGCCTTTTGGCTTCGTCACAAACGCTTTCGACAATTTCCTTGCAGGTGTTTTCCGTTTTAATAAGTCCCGCTATCTGACCGCACATACAAGATCCGTATTTAACATCGCCCTCTTTGGCCGCTCTTCTAAGAGCTCCGACGCCCATAGCCTCAAGTTCTTCTGCCGTTGTCTCGGGATTTTGTTCTTTTTCTACAAATTCTCTAGTCATGCGATTCTTTAAAGCCCTGACAGGGTGTCCAAGTCTTTTTCCGGTTACTACGGTATCTATATCTTTGGCTGCTATCACCTTATCCTTGTAATTTTGATGGACAGAGCACTCCTTAGCGGTCAAAAACCTTGTTCCCATCTGGACCGCTACCGCTCCGAGCATGAAAGAAGCCGCCATGCCGCGTCCGTCGGCTATTCCTCCTGCCGCTATAACGGGTATACCTATAGCATCAACCACCTGTGGCACAAGTGCCATCGTAGTTGTTTCGCCCACATGTCCACCCGATTCACAACCTTCGGCTACTACGGCAAAAGCGCCCATGCGCTCGACCATTCTTGCTAGAGCCACGCTGGCTACAACGCATATGACTTTGACACCGGCGCTCTTTAGTTTTTCCATATATTTTGAGGGGTTCCCGGCGCCTGTAGTTACGACCTTTATCTTCTCATCACAGACCACATCTACCACTTCTTCTATAAAGGGACTCATCAACATCAGATTGACTCCAAAGGTTTTGTCTGTGAGCTCCTTTGCAAGTCTTATCTGCTCTCTAAGCTGATCAGCATTAGAGTTCATAGCTGCGATAAGTCCGAGTCCTCCGGCGTTCGATACCGCCGCAGCGAGCTGCGCATCCGCTATATGTGCCATTCCTCCCTGAATAACGGGATACTTTATACCCAGGGCGCTGCATAACGGATTTTCTTCAAAGAATTCCTTTTGCATAAGATTAACCTGCCAATTTCTGCGCGCCGATAAATTCTACAAGAGAATCAATATTGGTAACATCCTGGGTGAGCTCAATCTTGATATCAAGTTCTTCCTGCATCTGCATTACAAGCTCCATTACATCGAGTGAATCAAGGCCCATATTGCTAAAGGTCTCAGTTGTGGAAATCTCCGCCTCTTCCTTGTCCATATACTCTGCAATAATACGAATAATGTTTGCCTTAATGTCGTTCATGATTTAAATCTCCTTTTTTGTTTTCATGTTTATGGAAAAATCAATTTCGAAAAAAACATTTTGATTTTCCCGGGGTCTTTGATAGAATAATTCTGGGGGTAACCCCCAGGTCAATTAATTTTTTTTACTTTTTTTGAGGATTTTTTATGAACGAAAACGCTTTGGATATTAAACAAACTAAGAAAGACATAGACCATAACGGCCTGGAATACACACTCTCTGTCGGGCAGTTTTCAAAGCTGTGTAACACGACAAGAGATACATTAAGACACTACTACGAGGAAGGTATTTTGGAGCCCAGGGTTGATGATAATAACGGTTATCATTACTACTCATCCGCCCAGATCAGCTCATTTTTTTTGATAAACACTCTCAGAAACAACGGGTGCTCAATAAATGAGATAAGAGATATCGTAAACAGCGCAACAAAGGACACCATCACCACACTGGCCAACAGCAAAATTGCTGAAATGCAAAAAAAACTGTTTCGAATAAACATGCAGATAAGTGCTATGCAGATGGGTATGTTTATTCTGGATAAATACGATACCCACACACCCGGCTCCCCCTTCATAGACAAGCTCCCTTTGCTTCACGTATCTTATACAGATGTATCAGACCCCCGACATGCATACCATGCGGCAGATATAGCTACGGATATCTCAAGGCACCTTGCCAAGGCTGCAAAAGATGAGACCATGCAGACTTTTCCTTCAGGTTCAACCATAGGATATGATGATTTATTAAACCAAAACTATGTATATAAGCAGATTTTCAGCTTGTCTTTTACTCCCTCACACCACGGGGGTACCACTCCGCTCCCCGGCGGAAAAGCCGTCCTGTGCTCACATGATCATAATCAGCAGGATATAAAAAAGACTTACAGAAAACTGGTTTCTTTCATAAAGAAAAATAACCTGAATCCGGTTTCGGATCTGTTTTCCATAAGTCTTATAAATCTCTACGACAATGCAGAAAAGCATACATATTTTAAATATCTTTTCATACTCGCAGAGTAATTGTATTTGTATAAACTTTTATTAAATGCATTTATTCTATGCATTTATTCTATGCATTTATTACATTTATTTTATACATTTATTTTATACATTTATTTTATACATTTAATTAATCACATATTTGATTCATTTATAGATTGCACTTATCCTAATTTAAAGCCTTTATCTCGTCCATCTCCACGCGGGTTATATGGCAATATCCGCTTGGATTTTTTAGCAGGTAGTCCTGATGGTACTCCTCTGCCTCATAGAAACAATCAAGCATTTTATTTTCCACGTAAAAGGCGGGGTATTTTTTCTTTTCCTCTTCCAAGTACTCGGTTACCGCTTTTTGCATGGATTCATCCTTATAATAGATGCCAAGGAGGTATTGCTCACCTATATCTCCCCCCTGTCCGTCATTTCTCGTAGGATCAACGCATATAAAATACGCTTTTAAAACGGTATCGGTATCAGTAACATCAGGGTCATAGGTAACTCTGATGCATTCCCTAAATCCGGTTTCGTGTCTGCAAACCTCCTCATATGTAGGATTTGAAACATGTCCGTTTGCATAGCCCACTACTGTTTCGGTTACACCATTCAATTCCTGAAAAGCTCTCTCCATTCCCCAAAAGCAACCGCCCGCAAGGTATATTACCTTTTTGCCATAGCCGGGATTATATCCGTCATCAAGCCTTGTTTCATATATACGATGTTCGTAGTAAACGCATTCATCGTCCCTTGAAATTACCTCAAATCCATTATGTTCAACTACATGAATTGCCATTTCATTATCTTTTGCTATTACGGCATGAATAATAGGTTCATGAAGCTTACTGTGAAGATACGGAACAAGCAGATAAAGCCCGCCGGAAGCATATCGCTTTTGCCTTTCCGCTTCATTTATCTCAAAATATAGTTCCCCTTTTTCGGAAAGTCTTACTTCTCCGACTTTATTATTGCTTTTTATTGAAACTATCGAAAAGCTTCTTTCTGTGTCTTTTATGATTCCAACATAATCGTTTGATAATATAAGCATATATTCTCCTCTGATGTACCGATTTGTTTAAAAAAACAGCCCTGACGTGGCAGTTACAATCCTACCATGTCAGGGCTTATTTGTAAAAGGACTTATTGTAAATTACTTACTTAAAGTTCATTGTAAATTACTTAAAGAAGCTCATATCCTGGTTAAGCTTCTCAGATACATCCTTAAGATTGTTAGCTGAACCTGCAAGAGTAATAACTGTTGCGGAAAGCTCTTCCATGGATGCTCCGGTCTCCTCGGATGAAGCTGCGTTTTCTTCAGAGATAGCTGAAAGGGCATTCATTGTATCAACAACCGCATTCTTAGAAGATTCACAGGTATCAGCACCCTTGGCGATAACATCTGCACCTCTTACTGTATCTGCAATATCCTCAAGCATATTGTTGACATTTGTAAGAGTCTCTCCGAGAGCTTCCTGCTGTGAAAGATTGCTTTCCTTGATCTCCTCGGCTGCGGTAACGGCCGCCTTGGACTGTGCAAGGAGTACATCCATCTCACGTCTGATCTCGTCAGCCATGTTCTTTGAATCATCGGCAAGCTTTCCTATTTCCTCAGCTACAACCGCAAATCCTCTGCCTGCCTCGCCTGCTCTTGCAGCCTCGATGGAAGCGTTAAGTGAAAGGAGGTTGGTCTGAGTAGCGATGGAGGTAATTCCCTCAACCTTTTCGTTGATGCTTGTAACCGCATCCTGAGTAGCGGAAATGGTACTTGAAATCTCGTCAATCTTTCCGGTCATCTGGTTGCTTGATTCCTGAAGATTTGAAAGTGACTGTGATGAAATTTCAGAAGCTTTCTGCATTCTTCCCGCTATAGCATCAAGGTCTGTACTTGACTGTTTAACATTTATAACAGCCTCACCGATATATCCGACATTTTCAACTGCTGCCTGAATATCTTCAGCCTGCTCTGTTGCACCGGTAGCGATTCCCTGTACTGCGTTTGATACATCCTCCGCAGTCTGAGAAATCTGAGTAGCCATATCAGAGAGCTCTACAGAAGAGGATCCGACCGTATTGGCGGATGCCTTGATACTGTCTACTATCTCCTCAAGCTTTCCTATAACGGAGTTGGTATTATTAACCATATCTCCGAATTCGTCCTTACGATTGGTGAATTTATTAATCTTGGCAAATCTACCGTCGGCAAGATTTGAAAGTGAACCGTTAACAGCTTCAACAGGGGTAGTAAAGCTTATAGCCATCATTATCGAAATACCTACAGCGATTGCTAGCATTACAATACCGATTATCAAGCCAATGACTGCTGCTCTTCTTGCTGCTGCCATTGTGGTATTGTAATCATCTGAAGCTACTACGGTAAATCCTGTAAGATCATCTCTGTAATATGAAGAAATAACCGGCTTGTCATAGGAAACTTTATCAACATAGGTTCCGGACTCGCTACTTAAGAAAGGAGCGCCTGCCATTGCATATTCTTCTTCTGCTGAGATTGAGAACTGTGAGTGAGCACACATTATTCCGTCTCTGTCACATACAAAAGCATCATCTGTAACTGTGTTTAATATTTCATGGAGACTCTCAAGGTTATAGTTTCTCTGAATCTCACCAAGTACGCTTCCGTCACTTCCAAAAATAGGAACTGCCATGGTAATCTGACGAAGACCTGTGGATTTACTTACAAGGACATTTGAAATAAATACATTTCCTTTCATTGCCTCTTTGTAATATTCTCTCTCGCTGACATCAACACAGGTTCCGCTGGATCTTAAGATCTGCATACCTGTTGTATCCGCAAGAGCCATAACAGATCCGTCGGCTAAAACAGCATCTCCTGCCTGCATCATCTGCACCATTACCTCATCGGAAATTGCTGCATTATTTTCCATATATGCAATAGTTGTAGGATTTGATGCTATGGTTTTGACAACATCAATGTTTTCCTTGATTACACTTGAATACTCAGATGAAATATACTTGGCCTGGAATTCCAAAGCATACTCAGCATCCGCCAGTGCCTTGTTCGTTGACGTTATGTAGTTCACAATCATGATGATTATGAGAGGGATTGCTGCAACTGCCAGCATTACGGCGATAAGTCTTGTCTTTATGCTGTTAAGAAATGACTTACCCTTCTTTTTGTTATCAGCCTTACTTTTAGCCATCGGTTTATTCCTCCTTGAATACGTCTAAATTTAGTACTATAAAACAAAATGTAAAACTATAGAACCTTAGAACTGTAAAAAATAGGACTTTAGAACTGTAAAACTAAAAATACGTGCAAAACAAAAATATAGAACTGTTTATGACCGATATTACAGAACATCGCAGGAATCTTTCCTGCAAGTTATTGATTATTTTACCATGCCACAGGGAATTTGTAAAACGTTGTAAGCGATTAGATTCAAATTTTTTTATTTATTTTGATGATTCAAAATGTAGGCAAAAGCTTTGGCAGTCCTGATTTCACTGTCTTTGAAATGATTTCCGAGATTAGACTCAAAATGACAATGGATATTATTATTCATTAAATTATCATTTAAATGCTTTATATTTTCTTCCACTCTTGCCATAACCTGATTCTTAGTCCGCGCTTCCTTATCACCGAGGCTTAAATACACTGTATCTGCCTTTATATCATGGCTCAGGAAATATTTATCAAACCCGGGATACCAAACCGACGGTGATGCGGCTCCTACTCCTTTAAATATATCCGTTTGATACGCCGCCCATAGAGAAAAAAGGCCGGCAAGCGAGTAGCCGCCTATATAATAGGTTTTTCTCCCATCCGTGCAAACATCCAGAATTTCTTTTAAAGTATCCCCGGCGCCGTCACCGAAATCAGTCTTTCCAAAAACCGCAGGGGCGCTCCATGGAGTCAGTTCCCTGTTCCAATCCGAAACCTTAAAGGCGATGAGCTTAAAATCTTTGCATGTAAGCTCTTTTATTATTTTTATCTCCTCTTCAATCATTTCAAGGTCGCTTTGATCAACAGGCTGTATCAAAACGATATCAGCTTCAGGATTTCCGAATATTACCGTATCCATATATTTCCCTTTATTTTTCTGCCGAATATGCTATATAATAATGGCAGAATTATCATATACTCGCCCGTATGGAGCTTGTTTTAAGCTACTGCAATCTTATTATACATAGGAGGTTCCAAAATGGAATACACTGAGAGAAAAAGAATCCTTTTCTTTGGATTACCCTTTACCTTTACAAAATATCTCATTAAGGATGACATGATCACAATCAATGCCGGACTTTTTAAAACTACCGAAGATGATTGCTATATGTATAAAGTTCAGGACGTAAAACTCACACGTACACTGGCTGAAAAAATAGTAGGTGTCGGAACTATCACCTGCTATACAGGCGATACTACAAACCCTACCTTGACATTGGTACATATTAAGCACTCAAAAGAGATAAAAGATTACCTCTTAAAGGCTTCCGAGGAAGCCCGTATGAAGAGGCGCACCATCAACACTCTCGATATCGGAAGCGGCGAGATGGATGATTTGGATAATATGTAATCCGTTATTTTCCATGTATTTGTAATACATATATTTATAAATCCATGTATTTGTAATCCATGTATTTGTAGTTTATGATGATAGATTACCCGATATACTTGTAATCTTTATCTTCAACAGCCTTTTTTACGGCTGCCTCATCAAATTCACCGCTGTAAGTAATTACAACGTTATTCTTTTCATGGGAAGGAGCTGCTTCCTCCACAAAAGGAAGCTCCTCCAATGCCTTTTTCACCGTAGCTTCGCAGTGGGGACACATCATTCCTTCTACTGAGACCGTCTTTGTCATAACTTCAATCCTCTCTTTCTCAATATCTTTATCTATTTCACTATCTATTTCTTTACCTGCATCTTTCTCGTTATAAGCAACCTTGTTCTTGATTTTTTCAAGGTTTAATCTCAAAGCATTCATACAAACCGTAAAGCTTGAGAGACTCATTGCCGCAGCACCGATCATCGGATTCATCTTCCACGGGAATAGTCCTGCCGCAAGTGGTATACATATAGCATTGTAGAAAAATGCCCAGAACAGATTCTCGTGAATATTTCTAAGTGTTTTCCTTGAAAGTCTTACAGCAGATGCTACATCCGTAAGTGAACTGTTCATAAGTACTATATCTGCCGAATCTATCGCCACGTCGGTACCTGCCCCTATGGCAATTCCTACATCTGCACGCTTGAGCGCGGGCGCATCGTTTATTCCGTCACCTACCATGGCAACTTTTCCATATTTTGAAAGCTCCCTTATAACGGCTTCTTTTCCGTCAGGCAGTACACCCGCCACAAACTCATCCACTCCGGTTACTCCCGCAATTGCGGCGGCAGTACGTTCATTGTCTCCCGTGAGCATTACTACCTTGAGACCCAATTCCTTAAGTTCTTTTATTCCGCTTACAGAATCATCCTTTATGGTATCCGCTACCGCAATGATTCCGAGCACTTGCCTGTTTTTTGCAAAAACAAGGGGTGTTTTTCCCTCTTCCGAGAGCTTCTTTACGCTTTCAGTTATTCTCTCGGGCATATCCGCTTCATCCGAAATATACTTATAGCTTCCTCCCTTTAAAATATCCAAATCCGATATTTTACCGACAAGTCCGTTTCCGGGGAGTGCCGTAAAATCACTTAAATCAAGCGTAGGGCATGCCCCGTTAAACTTTTCATTTGCGTATCTTACAACAGCACCTGCAAGCGGATGCTCGGACTTAATCTCCAATGCATAAGCTGCAGAAATCAGTTCATCCTCTCCTATTTTGTCTGCAGTAATAATATCGGTAACCGAGGGCTCGCCTTTAGTTATGGTTCCTGTTTTATCTAAAGCTATTACCTTTACTTTTCCGGCGATCTCCAGCGCCTGTCCCGTTTTAAAAAGAATACCGTTTCTCGCTCCGATGCCGCTTCCGACCATTATGGCAACCGGAGTCGCAAGTCCCAGTGCGCAGGGACATGATATTACAAGAACGGAAATTCCTCTTGCAAGAGCAAAGCTAAGAGGCTCTCCGGCTATAATCCATCCTATGATGACTATGATTGCAATGCCTATTACGGCAGGTACAAACACTCCCGACACTTTATCGGCTATTCTTGCTATAGGAGCCTTGGTTGCCGCAGCGTCGGAAACCATCTTTATGATTCCCGCAAGTGTCGTGTCGTTTCCCACCCTTGTGGCTCTGCATTTCATATATCCTGAGCGATTAATCGTTGCGGCGCTTACTCTGTCCCCGATTGCTTTGTCCACAGGTACCGACTCTCCTGTAAGTGCGGATTCATCCACCGCGCTTGCTCCTTCTATGACTTCACCGTCAACAGGAACAGCACTGCCCGGGCGCACTATAAAAATATCCCCAACGGATACCTCTTCTACTTTTACTTCCTTTTCGGCTCCGTTTCTTTCTACCAGAGCAGTCTTTGGAGCTAGCTTTATAAGGCTCTTTAAAGCGTCGGTGGTCTTGCCCTTAGACATAGCCTCAAGCATTTTTCCGACGGTTATAAGCGCGGGTATCATTGCGGCGGCTTCAAAATAAAGCTCTCCATGGTACATTTCATGAATGGTTGCTGCTGCACTTACATTTCCGGACATAATTACATCTGCCGACACGCCGCACATCTTATAAAGTATAAACAGGCTCCAGGCATATGACACCGATGAGCCCAGGGCTACAAGCGTATCCATATTCGGCGATAAATGTCTAAGCGAACCGAACCCGTTTATATAAAACTTTTTATTGATAACCATTACAATAGCCGCAAGGATCGCCTGAGTTACCGCAAGGCCCAAAGGATTATTGTCAAAATATGGAGGGAGCGGAAATCCCAGCATATTGTGCCCCATGGTTATATACATAAGGATCAGCAAAAAGGCTGCCGATAATATAAGTCTTTTGATTAAAACAGGTGTCTCCCTGTCCTTTAGCGCATCCTCCTCTGCCGCAAAGCTGCTGCCCCCGTTACCCCGGCCGGCATTATCGTCAGCCGTTACGCCTTCGGCATTTGATGCTAAAGGATTATTTGAAGCACCCGCATCTTTTAATTTAGCATCATATCCTGCATTTTCAACTGCTTTTATAATATCTCCGGCGGCGGCATCACCCTCCACTCCCATGGAATTGGTAAGTAAACTTACCGACACTGAAGTTACCCCAGGCACCTTGGAAACAGCTTTTTCAACCCTCGCAACACATGCCGCACAGCTCATGCCGGATACTATATATTGTTTCATATTAAAACCTCTGATTTATTATATTGGCAAAGCCTTTTCCGGATGTATGCCGGTAACCTTTGCTTTTCATGATTTTTTACAAGAGAGCTTGGTTAGTCTCGTGTAACTATTCTACCACAAAGCATCTAAATAAAGTATTAAAAAAACATAAATATCTTTATGGTAAAATTTGCCTATGCTATAATAGCTAGGTATTCAAAATTCAATCTATAATTTATGAACGGAGTAATATAAAGTGAAAATTTTCCAGATTGACAGTCCCCTTATGAAATTTCTCGGCAAGGTAGCCGATATCGCAATCGTAAATTTGTTTACGGTACTTCTCTTTATCCCGGTAATCACCGCAGGTGCTGCTTTTACCGCCATGCACTACTGTATGCTTAAACTTGTGAGAGACGAAGAAGCAGGAATAGTTAAGCAATATTTTCACTCATTCAAGGACAATTTCAAGCAATCGACAATTATCTGGCTTTTATTCCTTGTACTTGCCGCATTCTTTGGAGTTGATTTCTATCTGATGTATGTAAACCCCACCGGAATCAGTTCTTATGTTTTGGGCGGAACTCTTGTATTTGCATTTCTAGTAATGTTTATAGGTGTTTTCGTTTATCCTATACAGGCAAAATTTGTCAACACTATTCCCAAGACATTAAAAACCGCCTTTGTGTTTTCCTTCAGGCACTTTCCGATTACTCTGCTTATACTTATCGCGGAAGCTTTACCTTTTGCCCTTTTTTTCATCAGAAACATCGGCTTCTGGTTCTTCCCCTTAGAGCTTTGTTTTTGTTTTTCAGCCCCGGCCTTTTTGGCGGCAAAATTGTATAACAAGCATTTCAAAAAAGCAGAAGATGTTTATTTTGAGGCCCACCCTGAGGAAAACCCTTCCGCCGATGACGAGCATATATTCAGCGATGAGATGATTATCCCTGACGATAAGCAATAAACATATGCTGATTGAGAATTATTCAACTATTTAAAAAAATAGTGATTATTGTTTGAAAAATCCCCTTGTTTGGCTATCCCTATATATGATAAAATATTGAAAAAGTATGAAAAGGAAGGTTAAGCTCATGGGTAAAATGTTATCTCAGACAGAAATCGATTCCATTGTGGAAGCATTAAATGTTCTTAGAGATTATGCAGATGATAATTCCATCTCAGCGGATTTATTACACAACCAGGTTATACTCACTCAGTCTGAGATAGACTCTCTTATCACCACACTTAACACCGTCAAAGATCTCCCGCTTTTAAAGCCAAATGTAAATGTTTCTCTTTCACAGCCGGAGATTGACTCTCTTATAGATGCTCTTAATTCTATAAAAGAGTATGATACGGCTAATGACCTCAATAAAGAGATTAACGACAATCAAGCTGTTTTATCTCAAAACGAGATTGATATACTTATCGAAAAACTTATGAGTCTCAAAGCTTAATCTTCTTATGTGGATTATAAATCATTATTATTTATATATGCAAAGAACCGGATGTTTCCATCCGGTTCTTTTTTTGATCCATGCTTATGATTCAAATTCTATGATTCAAATTTTCTTAGTACTTCTTATCTTTAAGCTTTTATTTATTCTCCATAACCTGCTTTTTATCATCCTTTTTACCTCTGTTTTTCAAAAGGATTTCAAGTCCGGAACAAGCAATTATGTTAAGAAGTTCTGCGGGGATATCCCACTCGCAGTGTCTGAATAATACCGCCAAAACCGCTCCGACAAGGTTAAATGCTATTACTATGATCAGATGAATTCTATAGCCTCTCTTCTCTTTTGACTCATCATCGTTATCATAGTAATCCGAGTTCTTTATAGCGGTCTTTTCACCATTTCCGTAAACTTCACGTTTTTCCTCATCATCATCTTTTCTCAAATAATAGATAATAATTGTCAAAACACTGAAAAACAGCAACAGTTACAAAGAAGGTTGAATCAAAACATCCCAGAATTTAGGCAAAAAAAGGGTGATACCTAAAATATCACCCTAAAAATTTTTAAGCATTCTATTTAATTTTTTAAATTAATACCCGGCAATTATATGCCTTACTATTCCTAAATCCAATCTTATGCGAAAGGATTCTCGGTAGGATAAGGAAGACTCTTAGGCTGGTTGTATGCAATATCCTTGATTCCAAGGAACTTGAATACTTCGAAGAGATACTTTCCGACATGTGAGAAAGCAACTGCTCCGTGATGAGGATATCCCTTCTGTACAAGAACGTGACGATAGAAACGTCCCATCTCAGGAATGGCGAATACACCGATTCCACCGAATGATCTGGTCTTTACATCAAGGATTTCGCCCTCTGCGATGTAAGAACGAAGAACGCCCTGTGAATCGCACTGGAGACGATAGAATGTAATATCAGATGCAGCAAGGTCTGCCTCAAGAGTTCCTCTTGTGAAATCAGGCTCGCTTCCTTCGGGCTCGAGGAGTCTGTGCTGGATAAGCTGATACTTAACCGCACGATCTGAGCAAAGCTTGCACTCGGGAGTATTTCCGCAGTGGAATCCCATGAATGTATCGGTAAGGGTGTAGTTGAACTTGCCCTTGATGTCCTCATCATAGATGTACTGAGGAACAGAGTTGTTGATGTCAAGAAGAGTAACGGTATCAGCTGATACGCACATTCCGATATACTCTGAAAGTGCTCCGTAGATATCTACTTCACAGGAAACGGGAATTCCTCTTGATACAAGACGGCTGTTTACATAGCAAGGCTCGAAACCAAACTCCTCAGGGAATGCAGGCCAGCACTTATCAGCGAATGCTACATACTTGCGAGCGCCCTTGTGCTCTTCTGCCCAGTCGAGAAGGGTAAGCTCGAACTGAGCCATTCTCTCATTGAGTTCGGGATAGTAGCAGCCTTCACCCATCTCCTTAGCCATGTCAGCACATACCTCGGGGATACGAGGATCGTTAGCGTGCTTCTTGTATGAAACAAGGAGGTCAAGTTCAGAGTTCTCCTCAATCTCAACACCGATCTCATAAAGTCCCTTGATGGGAGCGTTACAAGCAAAGAAATCCTGAGGTCTGGGACCAAAGGTGATAATCTTTAAGTTCTTAACACCGATTACGGCTCTTGCTACGGGAACAAAATCCTTGATCATCTTTACGATATCATCAGCGGTTCCTACGGGATACTCGGGGATGTATGCATTAAGATGTCTCATACCAAGATTGTAAGATGCGTTGAGCATACCGCAATATGCGTCACCACGTCCGTTGATCATATCACCGTCGCCCTCTGCTGCTGCTACAAACATGCAAGGTCCGTCAAAATTCTTGGCGATAAGTGTTTCGGGAGTCTCGGGACCAAAGTTTCCAAGGAATACTACAAGAGCATTACACTCAGCTTTCTTTACATCCTCTACTGCCTTAAGCATATCAAGCTCGTTCTCAACGGTGATCTGGCACTCATAAATGTCATCTCCGTATTTTGATACGATGTTCTTTCTACGCTGAGTAGAAAGTGCGATAGGGAAACAGTCGCGGCTAACAGCGATGATTCCGAGTTTCACGTTAGGAATGTTTGTCATCATGTTTTTAAATCCTCCATACACAATTTTCTTCTAACTATTTACGTTTCTTTCCGTTATTTTCGGTCAGTCACTAAATATTATACGGTTAAATTCTCGCCCTTAAGTCCGAGGAACGACCCGGCAGCCTGTCCGCCCTCTTTATGGGCGATAAGCCATTTGTTGTTTGCGGCAAGAAGTCTGTCTTCGTTATCGCAAGCGTTTTCATTTTTAGCTGCGTGCTCAAGCTTTAAATCACCATTGGTTCCAAGAGGAAGAACGATGGTAACTCTAAATCCCTCACCGTTTACTCCGCAGGGTGCATAGTGAAGAGTGGTTCCGTATATCTCTACTCCGCATCCGGCAGGAAGCAAAAATGCCTCCATCTTTGAGGTATCATATGTAAAATCATCCTCGATATCCTGCTGCATACCAACGATCAAAATAGCGTCGGTCTGAGCGATATTGAGTTCTGAGCATCTGTGATACTCAACTGCGTTGAGCTTTTGATTGTGGCCGTTGCAATATCCGACCTGAATAGGAAGCTCACCGTAATAAACACGCTGTAAATCCTTTGCGGTACCTACCGCTTCAAGAGCGGGATCTCCCGCAACATAAACACAGTCATCGGGGCAGGGTGTATTAGCCATTGCCTCTACAAGTGGTTTAAGATCCACGTTTTTAATGACTCTGCCGTACTTTCTGAATTCAGGGTCTGTAACCTTTAATACTTTCATATTATATACCTCTTCTAATGATAAAAAAATAGCATTTAGGGCTTCTATTGATAAAAAAACAACATCAAGACTTCCCTAAATACTATTTTAATTATTTTATGATAAAAATATACCCAAAAATTGCGTAAGTTTTATTTCCCAAATATTGCTATTTAATAGCAAAGCACTTTGTGTAGCCTCCCTCTTTTACCCTGCTTGGAACCTTATCTTCCTGTAAAAGAGTGAGCTCGAATCCGTGAAGTGCGGAAATCTTTCTGGCTATTGAAAGACCAAGTCCGCTTCCACCCGAGCTTTTTCTCGATTCGTCCCCCGTTGTAAAGGGCTCAAATATCTCAATCGCCATTTCAGGAGATATAGACGGTCCGTTATCCGCAACATAAATTCTCGGGAACCTGGCATCTCCAAATAAAAACAGTCCTACCCTGGTTTTTGGGGGATTATGCTTTATCGCGTTGCTTAAAAGGTTTACTACCACTCTTGAGAACTGGACTTTGTCCGCATCAATTACAATCTCCTCCTCGGGTATATCGGCATCAAGCTCCATACCGGCATCATAAATATCCTGATACAATAATGCTCCCGCCTGACGTACCAGCTCGGATAGATTGCATTTTTCTTTGTGGAGCGTAAATCCCTCGCTGTCCATTTTTACATAATCAAAAAGCAGGTTAATAAGTTCGTCCACCTTTTTTGATTTCATACTGATAAGTTTTAAATACTCCTCAGTCTTTTCCGGGGTTGCTTTATTGTCCAAAATCGCCTGTGAGTATCCGTAGATCGTGGTAATAGGGGTCCTTAAATCATGGGCAATGTCTGAAAGCATGAGGTTTCTCTTTCTCTCATACAAAGCCTGTTTTTCCTTTTCTTCTTTTTCAAGGTCGTCAAAATGCTTTACAACCCTTGCTGTAAAAACAGAGCCTCCAATCAAAATAGGCATCACCAAAATAGCGATAATAATGAGTATGGATACGATCATTATTGCCTTTACGCGCCAGTCTAAAGCTTCATACCTCTCTACCAGGACATTGCCCTTAAAAATCCTAAGCTTTTCCACTACCTTTTGATCGATGTCGGTAAGCCCTATGGGAAAATACCTTGAAGCAAATACAAAGCACCCCTGCAAAATACAATATGCAAAGAATCCCAGAACAGAGAATACATCATAGTCCACTATATTCTTTTTACCGAAAATAAACGGTGACAATCCGGGGAATATCAGGTTGTTTAGCAAAAGTACCGCAATATTTTCAGTAGCCGCAACTATAAGCAGTATAATTATAAAGTTTTTGATTATAAACGCCCGCAGCGCTGCGATCTTATCCAAGTTTATACCCCAATCCTCTGAGAGTCTTTATATATTTCGATGCATCATCTGAGAGCTTGGTCCTAAGCTTACTGATTGAGACCATTATATTGTTATCCGCAACAATAAAGTCCTCTCCCCATGCATATTCATATATCTGCTGTTTTGTAAAGACCTTGCCCGGATGAGTCATAAAAAGCTCCATTATCTTATACTCAACCGTTGTAAGCTCAATGTTTTCGCCGTCTCTTGTTAAATTGCATCCGTCGCAGTCAAGGGATAAATCACCGAAGGTTATCTTTTCCGATTGTTTGTCTCCGGCACCTAATTTATAGAATCTGCGCATCTGAGATCCGACCCTGGCCACTATTTCAAGCGGATTAAACGGCTTTGAAATATAGTCGTCCGCACCTAAGTTTAATCCCAGTATTTTTTCCGAATATTCATCCTTTGCAGAGAGGATTATCACAGGAATATTTCCGGTTTCCCTTATTTTTTTAAGCACGCCGTATCCATCCATCTCCGGCATCATTATATCCAATATGCAAAGGTCCGGCTTATACTTTTTATAACACTCCAAAGCCTCAAGGCCGTTTCCGGCCTCGAGGACTTCGTAGTTCTCATTTTCAAGATAGAGTTTTATAAGACTTCTGATTTCCGTTTCATCATCGGCAATTAAAATTTTATAAGACATTTTTTATCCTTCTATTAATGCTTTCTCTTCCTTAAGCTTCTCGTAAAGTGCAGCGTTTGTACCGTTCTTGTAGGGTGATACATAGAAGATACCGAGCACTCCTAATGTTAAAGCAGATAAGATACCCCATCCGATGAATGAAAGGTCAAGTACAAATGCCTTCCACTTATTGCCCATCATGAGACGGTTGCTCTCCTTTAACGCTTCATCCTTGCTCATTGAAGGATTCTCTGAAAGGATATAAGGAACGAGCAAGTATGCATATCCCTTTACAATACCGGGGATGATGAAAAGGAGGCTCCAAAGGAATATGAAAAGATCCCTGAAAAACATAACCTTTACTATACCCAGGTAACCGTCCTTAAATCCGTGGAACATGGTACCGAGGCTCTCTCCGTCCTTAAGTGACTTTTTAAAGAACTTGAGGATACCGTATTCGATGGGATTGTAGAGGAAAATATCCATTGCAATTCCTATGATACCTATTATAAAACAAATTACCGCAACTACCAATACCGTAGCTATAACTATACCTGCGATCGCTGCTGCCTCGGGCTTATTGATGCCTATCTCTTTTCCGTCAACGATCATTTCGCCGCTCTCGGGGTCAAATGAGAAATCGTAATTTTCGCCTTCCCCGGTGATTTTTCCGTTTTCCATAACCGTGATACTTCCATCACCGTCCAGATCCGATGAATCGGAATAATCTTCACTGTCATAATCTCCCTCATCATAATCATCATAGTCATAATCATCCGATGAATGGCGGTTTGAAATTATATTTCCCATATTGCTTATTGAAGAAGAAACTCCTGAGCTCGCTCCTCCCGCACTTCCCACTACCAATCCGAGTAAAAGTGATGCAAGCACAAACTTCCAGTAATTCTTGTGCATTGCCTCCTTACCTCTTGCTTTAACCTCTCTTCTTGTCCACATATATAACTCCTCTCTTCTTTGTACTGTATACAAGAAATAAACTGTTTTCATGCATTAGATATTCATTTTTTCGCATGTCTTAATGCTTATCTTTTCGCATTTATTTATGCTTATCTTTTCAGCATGTCTTAATGCTTTTTTCCGCATGACTTATCTTATATGCGAATTATATAATGTGAACCTTTCCGATAAAATCGGTGAACCTTAATATAACCTTAACGTTAACTGTTTTAAAAAATTCTATAGGCCCGGCTATCCGTTTCCGGTCAAGAAAACGAACTGTCTGTGCCGCATCAGAGAAAAAGAAAGCATTTGATCTGCAAAATGTAACCTTGCTTTAACCAAATGCTTTCAAATCATATTATAAAAATATAGAGTTTTGCCGATTTAACAGGCATTTACCAATTGCCTTCCGCAGTGTTCAGGCAGGCTTAATTGTTTGCGATCACATCATAGAGAGGCTTGCACGCAGGGTAAATCTGCTTAAATACCTTGTACTTTTCCTCATATCTTGCAGCAATCTGCGCATCGGGCTCTACAGTCTTTTTAACCTTAACAATAGCTTTAGCGGCATCTTCTACAGTTGCATACTCTCCGCATGCTACTGCTGCGAGCATTGCTCCGCCAAGTGAAGGACCTTCCTCAACCTCAAGGATATCAACCTTCATATTCATGATATTTGCCATCATCTTCTGCCAGAGAGGGCTCTTTGCACCGCCGCCGCAGATCTTTGTTCTCTCAGGCGCAACACCGAGGCTTCTTGCCACTTCCATTGAATCACGGAGCGCAAATGCAACTCCCTCAAGTACAGCCTGTGTCATATCTGCTCTTGAGTTGTCCATTGTAAGTCCGATAAAGGTACCTCTTGCATTGGGGTTGTTGTGAGGTGATCTCTCGCCCATAAGGTAAGGAAGGAAGTAAACATGATTGTTTCCTAACTTATCGTCGGTTATAGGCTCCTGCTCTTTTCCATACTCCTTGGTTCCGATGATCTCGTCCATCCACCACTTGTTACATGAAGCGGCTGAAAGCATGCATCCCATAAGATGGTAATGTCCGTCCGCATGGTCAAATGAGTGAAGTGCATTGTTTGAATCCACGCCAAACTTGTTTGATGAGATAAAGAGTGTTCCGCTTGTTCCAAGTGATATATTACAAGCTCCATCACCAACGGTTCCTGTTCCTACAGCTGCTGCCGCATTGTCTCCTGCGCCTGCTGCCACTACTACGCCTTCTTTAACTCCGAGTTCTTTTGCAAGTTCGGATTTAAGCTCTCCGACCTTCTCATAGCTCTGGTAAAGAGCAGGAAGCATATCCTCGGTAATACCGCAGATATCACACATTTCCTTTGACCACTTGTGGTTCTCTACATCGAGAAGAAGCATACCTGATGCATCCGAATAATCGGTGCAGAAAGTTCCGGAAAGCTTATATGCAAGATAATCCTTTGGAAGCATTATCTTCTTAATCTTTTTAAAGTTCTCGGGCTCGTTTTCCTTTACCCATAAAATCTTTGGAGCGGTAAATCCTGCAAATGCGATATTTGCAGTATACTTTGAAAGGGTAGCCTTTCCTATCTCGTTATTGAGGTAGTCAACCTGTTTCTGGGTTCTTCCGTCGTTCCAAAGGATTGCGGGACGGATAACGTTATCGTTCTCATCAAGGATAACAAGGCCGTGCATCTGTCCGCCAAAGCTGATTCCCGCAACCCGGCTCTTATCCTGTCCGTCTAAGAGTTCCTTTAATCCTGCGATTGACTGCTCATACCAGTCCTCGGGCTTTTGCTCGGACCATCCGGGATTGGGGAAATATAAAGGATATTCCTTTGATACGATCTTTTTGATATCTCCCTTTTCATCCATGAGTAAAAGTTTAACTGCACTTGTTCCTAAATCTATTCCGATATATAACATTTTTTACCTCCGTCAGCCATTTGGCTTTATTATACTAATTTAATCTTTCCGTCCGAAACATTGAGCTTAAATGCGAGAGGCTCCGTTCCGGTAAGGGCCTTTGAACGTGCATCCGGCTGATGAGTTCCGACATAAAGTGTCACTTCACCGTCTACCGTTACATCATTCTTTCCAAGATGAAGTCCGAATGCTTCACGAGGCATTTCTATCTCAACATGCTTAAGCTCTCCGGGAAGAAGTCTTACCTTCTTTAATCCCTTGAGCTGCCACTTGGGAGCGCCTTCTTTATGAACAGATACGTATACCTGTAATGTCTCTGCACCTTCCATTTTACCAAGGTTTGTAAAGTCGCATGAAACCTTGAGTGCCTCACCGTCTGCCTCTTTATAAGGTGTAAGAACAATATTTGAGACCTCATAACGGTTATATGACAAACCGTATCCGAAAGGATAAAGAGCGTCATGATCCATATATCTGTAGGTTCTGCCCTTCATTGCATAATCTGTAAACTCGGGAAGCTCATCAACCTCATGATAGAAGGTGATGGGAAGCTTTCCTTCGGGGCCTGCCTCGCCAAAGAGGATCTTTGCAACTGCAAGTCCGCCCTGAGCTCCCGGATATCCTGCATAGAGATATGCGGCACATTTTTCTTCCGCACCCTGCATCTGCATTGCGCTTCCTGCCATAAGTACCAAGATTACGGGCTTTCCGCTCTTAATCGCCTCATCGACAACAAGCTGCTGATTTCCCGGAAGCTTTAAGTCTCTCTTATCGCCGGAACCGTACTGGTTACCGGTATCTCCCTCTTCTCCTTCAAGAGTTGCATCAAGGCCTACAACAACCACTACTGCATCAGCGTAATTGCAGATAGTCTTAACTTCACTCATACGGTCGTTCTCGATACCGAGATTTTCAACTCTGTCCTTGTAAAGGTGACAGCCTTCAGAATAAAGGATTCTGGGAGCGGCCGTTCCTGCCTTTGCCGCAGCTTCTCTGGTATATCTTGTAATACCTTCAAGCACGGTAATGTACTCGGAAGAAGTTCCCTCATAGTTACCTACAAGTGCTCTTCTTGAGTTTGCATTGGGTCCTATTACTCCGATGGTCTTAATCTTATTAATATCCAAAGGAAGTGTATTATTTCTGTTTTCCAAAAGAGTCATAGACTGCAGGGCAACTTTTAAGTTAAATGCTCTGTTGGCGTCTGTATCTACGGACAAATAATCGATCTTGTCAAAAGGATTGTCGTTTACTTCTCCGAGAAGTCCGAGCTTCATACGGGTGGTGAAAAGATTTACAACCATCTCGTCAAGTCTTTCCTCAGAAACCTTGCCTTCCTTGATTGCAAGATTCAAAAGCTCAAAACAGTTACCGCAGTTGACATCACATCCGTTGTTTGCGGCAAGAGCTGCGGAATCCTCGAGGTCTTTTGTAAGTCCGTGACCTTCGTTTAAATCCTTGAGTGCCCAGCAGTCACTGGTTACATGTCCCTTGAAATCCCACATATCACGAAGGATATCGATGAGAAGTGTTTTGCTCGCACAGCATGCCTCACCGTTGGTTCTGTTGTATGCTCCCATTACGGCTTCCACCTTGGCATCCTTTACAAGTACCTTAAATGCGGGAAGATATGTCTCCCAAAGGTCGATATCGTCTACAACAGCATTGAAGGAATGTCTGATGTCTTCGGGGCCTGAATGTACCGCAAAATGCTTTGCGCAGGCCGCTGCCTTCATATATTTTTCATCATGGCCCTGAATACCCTCTACAAATCTGGCTCCGAGTCTTGATGTAAGATAAGGATCCTCTCCGAAGGTCTCATGTCCTCTGCCCCATCTGGGATCACGGAAAATATTGATATTGGGTGACCAGAAGGTAAGTCCCTTGTAAATATCGGTATCATCATACTTTTGCTGCTCGTTATATTTTGCACGTCCCTCTGTGGAGATAACGTCAGCAATCTGCTCCAAAAGGTCCTCATCAAAGCTTCCGGCATTTGTGATAGCCTGGGGAAAAACCGTAGCAACACCGGCTCTGGCAACGCCGTGAAGCGCCTCGTTCCACCAGTTGTATGCCTTTATCCCAAGTCTGTCCACAGCCTTTGCCCAGTTAGTGGTCTGGCTTACTTTTTCATCGAGTGTCATTTGTGCCACAAGCTCTTTGGCTTTGGCACGAAAGCTTTCATTCAAGCTTTCATTTCTGGTCATGTCCATTTAAGTTCCCTCGCTCTCTATGTATTTAAACTGATAAAAATAAAAAATATTTATGTATGCTTTAAATAGAATCCCGGGCTTTAGTTTAATATCCACTCAGGGGCTTTTCCAAGATACCCTCCGGCCCAGCTTGTTCCGCTCTGTCTTATAAGTATTCTCTCTATGACAACTCCGGGATCGGCCGCATATATCTTTAAGGTGTTCTTTCCTTTCTTTGCAGCCAGTTCGAAGCTTGTAGTATGAATCTGATCAAGCGCTCCTGCGACCCACTGGGGTGATGTTCTCTCTCCGCCTTCGTAGCCGTTTTCTACCGTAGCAATCTTTTTAATCTCGCCGTCACCAATGGATATTCCGACTGCCATTGGATTTCCTTTTTCAACCGGATTGTTAGGTGCGGTAAGAAGCATGATCTCTACATTTGAGTCTTCTCTTAAATCAAATGAATATTCGGCACAGGGTGCGTTTACTCCGGGCACAAAAGATTCCGTGGTGGGAAAAGCTTTAAGTCCGCTCCTGTATTTTCCAAAGCCTTTTATAACCTTATACTCGCTGTTCATTCCTGCAATAAAGCTGTCAGCTTCATCCGCCTCAAGTACAAGGCCTAATTCGTTTACTATAATCTCTTTTTGCAGTCCGGCCATCTTTTCTTTGATAAGTATATCTTCCGGAAGCAAAATGACTTCTTTTTTATTTTCAAAGCTGGCGCCCAGAATTTCTATATCTGCATGAGCAAAACCGGTCCTTACGGTTATAACCGCGCTGCTTATAAGTTCTCCGGAATTTTTCAATGCCTTTCTGTCTATAGTAAGTTCTACCGCTTCTTCGCTGGCTGAAGCCTCGCCCGATACTTTTCCGGATACCTTATCTGCCTTTAACCATGAAGGAATGTTTTCAATCTTATAATCAAAATCTGTTTTTGCACCGTTTCTGATATATATGCATGCCTTTTCGGTATCAGGATCAAGGAACTCATCCATAAAGAGTTTCTTTCTTGTCCAATCGCCGCCCATTGTATGCTTTATGCGATGTCCGGCGGTAACTACCATCCTGGGTTTATTGGCAGGCTCTATCTCCATCATTATGGGATAAGCGCATTCTTCTTCATTCCAGTGGATGAATCCTACATGCTCTGATAATGTAAGTCCGTTCCATTTTCCGCCGTTTAATGCATGATACTTCTCACACAGTTCTCTGTCTAAAGCAATGCATGCCCTTATACGCTCAGCGTAGGCATTTGCCAAGGTAGCTCCCTGCACTGCCAAAATGTGATTTTTTCCACCGAAAATATTCATCTCAATAATATTTGCGGCAGCCATCACAGGGAAATAGATTAGCTGATAAAAAGCGCTCTCATCATCGCTGCCCTTTATATCGGGATAAAGCTTTTCGGCAATTTTCTTTAACTTGCCGGCTTTATCAAGGACGCTATCGGCCTCGCCGTATGCTATGGGACTGTAGATATCAGAATTTAAAGCCTCGGGCTTTCTGATATAATTCAGCCTGGTATAGCCCTCTAACAGCTTTACGGTGTCTTTTCTGAAACTATCGTTAAATGCAGGGAACTGTGCGTCTACCCAACGGTTAGTGTAGTCTCTTACCGCATCAGGATTACCCTGTCCCCACTTGTCTATATCGTAAGCAAGGTCGAGGAAGTAAGAAAGCGGGAACTCCTGAGGCTTTAAGTCGCCCACATTTACTATCCAAATCTCTCTGATACCGTAATCGTATGCCTGGCTCATCTGCTCGCAGGTCCTTGCTATATGAGTTGAATTTATCCACTCATAGCTTATGGGGTCTCCGTGATAATCGAAGTGGTAATACATTCCCCAGCCGCCTTTTCTGTCCCTCTGATCTTTTTCGGGGAGAGTGCGCAGGTTTCCGAAATTGTCCTCGCAGAGCATACAGGTGATTCCGTTAAGACCGTCCCAGTTTTTAAGGCCCTCGGTGGTCTCATCTCCGTGGAAGTATTTTTCAACCTCCTTGTAGATGGCAAGCATTCTGTGCGTGTCATCAAGATTTTCGGAAACGGTCTCTTTTATAAGCTCGTTTTGAACGGTTATAACCTCTTTCAAATAATCGATATTGTCCTTTAAGGTGGCGGTGGCTCCGAGCACTTCAGAGTCTCTCTCTCCGCGCATACCCATGGTTATAATGTTTTCGTATTTTCCGTTTCTTAAAAGTCCGCCCCTCCAGTAATTTTTGAGGCCTTCTTTATTTTTATCGAAATTCCAGGCCGTACCATATGGGGTATCATCACCTTTCACAAGATCCCATTCCTCGCTGTGGCGAAGGCAGGGCTCATGGTGTGAATTGCTCATTACAACGCCGTATTCGTCGGCAAGGATAGCATTTGAAAGTCCGGGGCCATCCAATGAGAAATTGGAAGTCCACATGGCAGGCCAGAGATAGTTTCCTTTAAGTCTGAGCAAAAGCTCAAATACATGATCGTACATTTCGGTGGTAAAACCTCCGAAATGTTCAAAGGTCCAGTTGCCGAAAGCGGGCCACTCGTCATTTATAAAGAATCCTCTGTATTTTACGGAAGGGACCTTTGAGACAAAGTTGTCCTTTGAGGAAATCTCGATACAATCCTTGTGCTGAGGTTTAACATCCGCAAACCAGTACCAGGGGCTTACACCCAAAATCTCGGATACATGGAAAAGTCCGTATATGGTACCTCTCTTATCGCTGCCGGCAATAAGAAGCTTTTCAGGCTCATTTCCTTTTGCGGGAACCACCTTAAATGAGTATACTTCCCACTTATCCTTAATTTCGTTTGCATCAAATTCGCCGTTTTCTATAAGCTTATCAAGATATTTGCTGCTTCCTAAAGTCGCTGCCACTATACAAGCGCAGTTGCTATCGGACAAGCCGGCGGATGTACCCTTAGTTTCAGTAAGAGTTCCGTCCGAAAACTCCGTTACATTCGCCTTTTTACCGGTTACAAGTTCAAAATCGTTTGCAACCTTATCCGCTATTTTTTTTACGCCGGATAAGGCATTATCATCCAAAAAAATATTTACGCATGAGCCAAGTCTCATACCTTTATCCTCCCAATTGCAATTAAGCACATAATAATCTATATTCTATTTTATCTTTTAAACCTATTGTTTACTATTAAATCAATATCTGTTTTTTATTATTCTTCTCAAATTTTGCGCAAAAAAAGACGATAGCGGTAACTATCGTCTTTTGAGGTTATTATTTTAAAAAATCCTATCCGGCCTGTAATGAATTTATCTTCTCTTTGCAGCCTGGTTTGCAGCTATCTGTGCTAAACGCTTGTTTATCTGTTCTCTGATAAAATCCTGCTTCTCGGGCTTTACAAGATAATAAATATAAGAGTCTATGACTAAGCTTTGCGGAAGTCCTCTTCCAACCAGCTTAAAGTTTTCGAAGCCTCTGTCTATATAGCTTTTAATATCTTCATTTGATATAAATGCCGGCCTTTTCATACAGTCCGAAAATGATTTTGTAGCCTGCTTGTTGGGACATTCAAAGGGCTTTGCAATCTCAAATTCAAGCTGTTTTAAAGATTCGTCTTTATAATGAGCTATTCTTTTGGGACATCCCGGAAAACATATTTCATCCACAAGGATCTCCACCCTGTCAGCCATAGGCTCTAAGCTTTTTAATACATCCTCATCATGGTTTAAATCATAGTCCAAAACCACCATAAAATAGTCTTTATCGAGCTCTTCCTTGAGTTTCACAGGATCTGTGATTCTCTTGGTGGTGGAGGATATATATTTGTAATTGGGATAATTTTGTTTTAAATAATCCTCTAATATTTTAGTATTGACAAGCACCTGATTTTGCCCATTGTCAGCAAGTCTCATTATAAGATTGCAGAGGGTATCGTTTAAGTGCTTTTCCTCTATAAGTGAATTGGTCCATGTAAAGCGCACAGGCACTTTCCTGGAATTGTAGTTCTTTATAATTCTTTCAATATCGTTCTTTGATGTAAAACCAAGTACCGTTCTTCCTCCGTTCCAGATGGCTCCGGGGAAAGTTCCGTACACGCTGCCTATACGATATCCTTCGTGAAAACAGTTTTCGTACTCATTCATTAAATCAATTAATACGGTATTGAGATTCTTAAAAAAACAGAATCCCGGAATATGCCAATAAATGCGTTTTGCCATAAAGACCTCCCAGATTTGTTTAAAAGTTAATATATCCGTCCGCTTGCGACAAAATACGTCGCAATGCGTCGCGATTCTCCGCTTCGCTCCGAATAAAAAGCGCGTTAGTGCATCGCGCTTTTTACGCGGCTGCAAAGTACGCAGCTCGCGTCGCTTATAGCTCACGGCCATTTGCCTGGTCTGGGTTTGTTTACGGTGATTAGTCCGGCATGGACTAGATTATTTATTATTAAGAGTCGTACCTCTCCGGCATACTCAGGTTTGATCATGAAAAAGCAATACGTGTCGATAAGTGAAAACAGGTTTGCCGTTCGTCCTTCGATCTTGAAATTGTTAATGCCGAAAGGCACATATTTTTCCCAAATATCGTCAGGCTTTACGAATGTCCTGTAATCCTGAATGGTATGAACATTATTTTTATCGCCGTATTCACAGTGCCATGGGATAGTAGGTATCCTCTTTTCCGGTGGCAATGATCGGTTTTTTATTGCTATTCTTTCGTTTCTTGCCTGATTTAAGTAGTGCTCTCCTCTTCTCGGACAATCCGGTATACATAAGGCATTTACCAGAATCTCCAGTTTTTCAGGTTTTTTAACCTTTTCGAGGATATCCCACCTGTTATTGAAGTTGTAATCCAAAACTACATATTTATAGTCTTTTTCGATCTCTTCATTTAACGCATCAACATCTCTTATTTCTTTACATGTCGAGCTGTTGTATGCAAAATTGGGATATTTTTTTCTCAGGTACTCTTCAAGCACAGGCGAAAAAATAATAACTTCATTTTTTCCGTTATTGGCACATTCCATACAAAAATTACAGTACGGATCGTCCAAATCCTCCTCGGTTATCTCGGGGTTTGTATATGTATACCTTATCGGAACACCCTGTGCATTAATGTTTTTAATAACATTTTTGATATAACCGGCATCGCATTGGTCGTTTGCTACATACCTTCCGCCCGTCCACAAAGACATCGGGAATTCTCCGAAACACGAACCGATTTCTACACCTTCTCTGAAATAATCCGGAAACTGCTTTAACAAATTCATCCAAAACATGTTAAGCGGAAAATTATAGCGCAGTCCCGGCAAATGAAATCTGACTTTATTAGACAATCTGCTATCCTCCAAAAAAGCTTCTCCCACCCTTATTCCGGCTTAGATATCACTATCTGTCCGTCCTTTACAAATACCTTGACCTTATTGTCGTCAAGTCCGAGTCCGGCAACCATCTCCTGAGGGAGCTGAAGTCTTCCTACCCTGTCAAGTACGGCATACTCATCCTGGGTATCTTCGCTTCTCCAATCAATGTCTGACTCTTTTAATCTGTCCTGATATGCTTCCTTTAGCACACGCTCGGAGCTTATCTTTCCGTCTCTTATAGCAACTACTCTCTTAACCTTCTTTGAAAGAGCGGTATCGTGAGTAACGATTAGTATAGTCTGTCCTTTTCGGTTAAGCTCTGAAAATACATCAAAGATATAATTTGCAGTCTTTGTGTCTACGCTACCTGTGGGCTCGTCCGCAAGAAGAAGCTTTGGTGAATTTGCAAGCGCAATGGCTATGGCAACACGCTGCTGCTCACCGCCGGAGAGCATGTTCATACGTGAAGATTTCTTGTGTGCCATTCCTACAAGTTCAAGAAGTTCTATCGCTTTGTCGTGCTTCTTTTTGGTAGATGAAAGGTTCATCGGGAGCATGACATTTTCAAGTGCGGAAAGGAAAGGAAGCATATTTCTTCCGTTATTCTGCCATACGAATCCTACAGTGTCTCTCTTGTATAAAACAAGCTCCTTTTCCGTCATGGTAAAGAGGTTACTGCCTGCCACAAAAAGCGATCCGGCACTGGGTCTGTCAAGTCCGCCGATCATATTAAGGAAAGTAGATTTACCGCTACCGCTGTTTCCGATTATGGCGGTAAGTTCTCCCTCCTCGACCGTAAGGTCAAGTCCCTGGAGAGCGAGTACCTCTGTTTCCTTGGTTTTATAAATCTTTACAAGGTTGTCAGCCTTAATCATTGTTTCTGCCATCGATTCTCTCTCCATTCTCAAGCTCAATCAAAAAGTCTGCGGCTCCCATAAGGCCCACATCATGCGTGGTCATAAGGATCGATATGCCTTCTTTTTTACTCATCTCCGCAAAAAGCTGAGCTACTCTTGCTGCCATGGCACTGTCAAGTTCAGCGGTAGGCTCATCGGCCAAAATAAGCTTGGGTTTATGAGCAAGAGCTCCCGCTATAGCGACACGCTGCTGCTCACCACCGCTCATCTCCGCAGGCATATGAGTAAGTCTGTTTCCAAGGCCTACAAGTTTTAAGCACTCTTCCACTCTCTTGTCTCTTTCTTTTCCGGGCTTAATTCCGGCCATTCTCATTGAGAATTCAACGTTCTGAAATGCATTAAGCGACGGGATAAGAGATACCGACTGGAATACAAATCCCATCTTTTTTCGTCTCATATCCTCTTTTTCATGATCGGAGAGTTTTGCCACATCCTCTCCGTCGATTCTTATTATACCCTCGGTAGGTTTATCAAGGGTACAGATAAGGTTTAAAAGAGTGGTCTTACCGGAGCCGGAACGTCCCTTTAATATTACAAAAGAACCCTCCGGAATCTCCGCGTTGATTTTTTTCAGAGCCCAGAATTCTCCGCCGGGCACAGGAAATGCCCTGGAGATATTCTCGACTTCAATTACGTTTTTCCCCATTATTAGTCTTCTCCTAACTTAAGTGCCTTAGCTACATTCATTCTAAGAAGCATTACAGTCAGTACGGCCAGACATATAATCATCATTCCGCCGATTACCACTATAAGCCTTACAAGGTCGCCGTCATTTGTAATCAGTTGCATAGGCAATACCTGAGATGTCGATGCATATGCCTTCTGCAAAATGGGAACAAACAGATAGGAAGTAAGTTTGCCTATTCCAAATCCCGCAAGTATTGATAAAATACCGCAAAATACCTGTTCATTTATAAGCATATGGAAAAGCTCTGCCTTATGAAATCCGGATGCACGAAGTACACCGAATACAAGCTCTCTCTCCTTTAATGCCATTATCCAGTAAATCAGGTAACCTACTCCGCAAAGAAGCAAGGTAACCACAAATCCCATGGTAAGAACACCGTTTGTACCCTGAAGCAAAGGATCGGTAGCCGCATCTTCAAGATCTACGTTTCTGTTTACATACTTTGTAAGTCTTACATCGTTTGCGGATATCCAATCATAAATATCCTTTGCACCGGTGCCCGACTTTTGGGAAGCCCAAATCTCAAAAGGCATCTCTCCAAGCTTTTCGTGAAGATACTCGTAGTGAGAAACCACCAAATAGTTGCTCTCGACTCCGACCTTTCCGTCAGGCTGTACAACAGATATTTCGGGCGCATATGCGGGCCAATAATCAAAGAAATCGACGATCACTCCGCTCGACGCTTTTCCCTTGGAATTGGAGTACGAAACCGTATCTCCCACTTTGTATCCCAGTTTGTCTCTGAAATTGGAAGATACCAAAACTCCGTTTTCAACAACAGCGAGCTCATTTAAAAGCTCGTAATAATGCTTTCCGTTCAGACTCTTATTCACATAAGTAATCTGTCCGTACTCTTTTGTATGAATGCCTAAAAGAGTAACCGGAAGTTTGCCGTTTGTACCGGCTGAAACTTCGGCATCTGTTATATTATATACCTTAGTATAGCTTCCGATAAAGGGGGCACCGAGATATTTTCCTACATCGGGTTCAATATATGAACCTGTCTTAGCTCCGTTTTGGTCAATTACCTCTGTCCAAACCTCCTTCATGATTATATCACATCCGTCTTTATAATCGGTATTTGCCACTGCATTTTCCACTATGGTTCTCGCAACGGTTGAATGGTACATTCCGAGTGATACGGTCATAATGAGGAAAAGCATTATAAGCTGCTGCTTGCGTCCGTTTTTGACATTCTCCATAAAAGAAACAAAGCTTGCGGGTTTCCAGCGTTTCTTACCGATATTGTAAATAAGTCTGAGAACCAATGGTTGCAATCTTAAAAACAAAAGTCCCAGTCCGATTATCATAAGGGACGATGCAAGATAAAGCAGCGGATCGAGCGCTTTTCCGTTTAGTACGCTCTCAGCCATGTCTGCTGAATTTTTATGGAAATTGTAATATCCATATCCCGCAACAGCTATGCAGATAACATCAACAAAAAGCTTTTCCCAAAGACTCTTTTTCTTTAATGCCTTTTGCTGCTTTAGGTTTACGATCGATACTCTGCTGTGCTTGATAGCGGGTACGGTAAGGCATATAAGTCCGAGCAGCATAGCAGCTCCCGCATATATTGCGGCCATAAGCGTAAAGCGGACATTTAGCTTTTCACTTAAATCAAATATAAGGAAGTTCCTGGTAGCTCCTAAAAGCCTTGCAAGAAACATTCCGAAAGGAACGCCAAGCGTTGCTCCCACTATGGTCAAAAACAGTCCCTGATACAAATACAGCCTGAATATCTGGGCTCTCGAGGAACCACGGCTCTTTATAACGGAAATTTCGTTTCTCTCCATCTCATACATCTGTCCCGAGATCATAAGAAGGAACGCAGCAAGCATTATAAGCACAGGAATCTGCAATATAACAAGAGTTGCGGATATTCTCGAATGCTTATTGTTATAGCTTGAAAGAACACTTGCGTAAGGTGGATCTGTTATGACATTTTTGTATGAGCTTCTGTGAACATAATACTCGGTCCATGACGAGAGATGCTCTATTTCCGCAGCAGTGATATCGTCATACTCAAACATCGCGGTGTAATTGCAGACTATAGAGTATTTACCCGCTCTGTCACCGGTAAACATATTCATAAAAAGGTTTGTATTTATGAGGAAAACATCGTCAAACTCGTCACTTTTTTCCTGCCAGTAAAAGTCGGTCTCGTCTGCTTTTCCAAACACGCCCTTAATATATATTCTTATAATATTTCCTTCAAAATCCTTTAATCCGTCATAAGAAATGGTCTCTCCGACAAGATAACCCTGCTTGGTCATACATCTTTCGCTGATGACTGCTTCGATTGCTCCGTCTTCAGTCATTCCGCTCTCGGAGAACATTTCGCCCGAAATTATTTTTGCATGTTCCGGAAGATTAGTCTTTGTAGCGATTCTCGCATATAAATCTTCGGCGTCATTTCTCTGATATTCGGAATGTACACCGCTTCTTGTCAAATAATAATAGAGAACGGTCTCTTTTTCCGTAACATCCAAGTCCGAATAAATCTTCGGCATAAGGTTTTCCATGGATTTCATGGTATTTCCGCCCTTATCCTTTTTGGATGAGATAATCATGGAAATCTGTGTAGGCCATGTACCCGTGGAAGACATATAATAATCAAATTCATCCTGCAGCATGCGGTCGTATACCGCTTCCTGGTAAAGTGGGAAGCTGACTGCGGTCGCAACAAGAAGGATGCATCCTAAAAGCAGACTGAGATTCATCCATTTCTTATGCCACATTTTCTGTAACATTATTCCCAACATATTTTTGTACCCTCTGTAAGTCCTTCCGCTACCCAATAATTTGTTGAATCAGAGCCGCCGGCGATAAAGCTGGCCATCCTCATATTTCCGTTTTCATCCTTTATCGTTACATACGGTGTTCCATTTACGTCATACACCGCTGATTTGGGGATGATAAGGACATTGTCCATAGACCTTAATGTGGCCTTTACGTCAACTCTGACTCTGCTCCACCAGCCGTCACTGTTTCTCTCACTTCCGGCCATCTCTGCTATTGCATCAACAGGGAGCTGCACTATGGCATATCCTGAGTTCATTTCTCTGCTTATAGTCATGGCGTTTGCTGTCTTTACTTCTCCCGTAACGGTTTTAGAATTGCCCTCGGGATCTTTGTAGGCTACCTCTACGGTGTTTCCGTATGAGAGCTTTCCGTCTTCATCTTCGACCATGATAAAGCACGAGCTTCCGCCTGCGATTCTGGCCAGAGCGTCATTTCCGCCAAGGAGGTCGCCCGCTACTTTATCTGTAACTTCGGTGATTATTCCCTCATAGGGAGCGACTATCTGCTTAACAGCTGCATCCTTTTTTAAATCTCCGATATATTCCTGCTTATCGGCTATCTGGTTTCTTACAGCCTTGATCGCGTATTTGTTGTCTTCTTCTCCGTCCTTTATGAGAGAATCAAGCTTTTCGTTCAGTCTCTGAAGCTCTCTTTCTGCTCTGCCAAGCTCTACACTGTCTGAAATCACGTGTACTTTCGCTATGACATCACCTTTTTCAACCTTTTGATATCTGCTTACCAGGATTTCGTCAATATAAACCGTTCCGTAAGTAACAGGACTTCCAATCTTATCGGCAGAAGGATAGAAGAGATAACCATTGGATGAAAAGCTGTAGCTGATACTACCATTTTCTATGGTAGCCTCTTTTGCTCCGCTCTTTATCTTGTATTCACACTTAACCATCTGGCCTTCATCAAGTCCTGACAGTACTTCGGTAAACTGGCCCTCGGTAATACCGGTTTTAATGTATTTTTCTTTGTATGTATCATTTTCAAAAAGATATACATAGCTTCCGGAAGCATCCGTCACGATAGATGATGAAGGTACGCTCAGTACATCTTCTCTCTTGCCGTTAACAATCACGATAACAGCAAAGTCTCCAAAAGCAATCTTATCTTCGGGATCCGTAACTTTAAACGTGCTGTAGACACTCCCGTTTTTCTCAGAAAGTCTCTTGTATTCCTCCGAAGACATCGACTGATACTCTACTTCGTATCTCTCTCCGTCTACAATGGCATATATATCCTCTGCTTTATTTATGGTCCCTTGGTTTACATAATCCGTGCGGAGTTCCTTTTGACTTAAATCTGCCACAGCCGCTCCGACAGTTTTTTTATTGATCCAGTCTCCGGTCGAGTAAAAATAGCTGTAGTTTTGGTTCCGCCAAAAACCCAGTCCGACCACAACACCGTTTGTGTCGGATAAAAGCATTTTTTCGTTTTTCTGTCTGTAGAGATCGTTTAATTTATTCTTTTGATATGCAATATCAAGCTTATAAAGCTCTTCTTTTTCCTTAACCTGGAGCTTTATTTTTTCAAACGATACATATGAATATCTTTTTTTTGCATCATAGGTATTGTAATCCTCAGCCCAGCCCGCATATGATGATGAAGTCTCATCGGGCTTACTGTTTTCCAGATTTGCCAGGATTTGAGAATTATAATTATATTCGGACTCCAAATCATAATATGAATCCATAAGCTGGTCCATGGAATCGCTATAATCCTCTTCCATACCTTCTATGGTTTCTTTTTGAGCCTTTATTCTTTTATCCAGATCGGTTGTATCCGCACTGATAAGCACATCTCCGGATTGTGCTTCTTCTCCGGGCATTATCTCGTATGCCTTGAAATTTATACCGGTCTCGAATGCACACTCAGATACCTTCGGCGCACATATTGCGGAAATCACCTTATAATTGTATATATTGCGTCTTGTAACCGGTGCACAGCTTACGGACACACTTACCGGATCTAAAAGCTCTATCTGCTCATCTTTCCCTGTACTTGTATCTGCACAACCGGTAACGGTCACACTGCCTGTAATCATTATCGCTGCTGACGCAAAAGCGGCTAAAATTCTTTTAGTATTAATCATGTTTCTCATCAGCTTTTAATTACGTTTTCCCCTTCACTCAGTCCACTAACTATCTCTGTTTTTCCGTTTCCGGAAAGCCCTGTTTTAACCCAAACAACCTCCCGAAGATTTTCATCATTTACAACATAAACATAGGTATCCTCACCCGCACTTCTCACACAATCCGATGGAAGGCAAAGAACTCCTTCTCTTTTATCTGTGATGACAGTCATTTCTCCCTTATCACCGGCTTCGAGACTGTCCGTGTTCTCTCCGGTCAAAATTCTAAAGGTTTGGATTTCATTCCACGAATCCATATCATAAGGGACAAGCTCGTAATTTCCTTTTCCGCTTCCCGATGATATTCTCATATTAACGGCTTCACCTTCGGTAAAATATCCCGCAAGGGTACTGTCCTCGGTGATAAAGAAACCTTCGGCATTATCGACTATAGTCATAATGCATTTTTCCACATTGGAAGTGGACCCTTCCAGATTCTCTGCTATCTTGCTTACTTTACCGTCAAATTGTGCATATACCCTGCTGTTTGCATATTCGGCTTTAAGCGCAGCCAGTTCTTTTCTGTCAAACTCAAGTGAATCATTATAGCCTTGCTTTTTTAAATCATTCGCCTTGGTGAGATTATCAAGATTTTTGTTTAGTTTCTCCTTATCATCATCTGACATTGAAGTTCCAAACATATAATTGAGATAAATATTTTGTCTGTCTAAAGCATCCTCCTCGTCAACATATCCGAGAAGCATTTCATTTCGCTTGATTCGGTATTCCAAATCAGCAATATCCGACTTAAGCGATCCCACAGACAATTCTACAAGGATATCTCCTTTTTTTACTTCATCCCCTTCGGAAACATAGACCTTGTCTATAAGCTTTCCGCTTACAGGAAAATACACTTCCTGTTCTTCCTCTTTTTTGTAAACGCACTTAAGCGGAGCCGTTGAATAAACATCATCTCTCGTAACCTGTACAAGAGTATAGTTTGCTTCATCGTCTCCGTTTTCGAGTACAATAAGAGGATCCTCAGCCGCCGGAGTACTGCATCCAACAGTCACAATCGGTATAGAGGCAAGGGCTGAATACATAAGTATTTTGCTAATAAATTTCTTGTTGTTCATATTCCCCTCTTACATTAATATTAATTCTAGCAGGGTATCTTTTTGATACAAGCTTATTCTATTATTTACACTTATGAAATACTATCAATTAAATGTCTATTTATGCTATATTTGCCCAAATTTTGCGAAAATGAATGTTGTTTTTTTTAAAAAATGCATAAAAAAAAGGAACTGCACCGGAAAATACAGTTCCTTTTTTTATTATTTATTTATCTATTGACCAAATGTACTAATTAGTTACCATTAGCTGCATCGATGTAAGACTTCCAAGCCTCAGCGCATCCCTCGATTGCTGCAGAAACGTCAGCACCGGGATAGAGGTTCCAGGTAAGCTGTGAACCGGTCTCGAGTCCGGGGATCATTCCATCATAGGTGATCATTCCGTGCTCAGCCTCAGACATCATAGGAACGGTCTCTTCACATGCTCTGTCATCAAAGATTCCGGAACGTGCACGAGAGATATTTCCGTTATATCCTTCGTATCCTGCAGGATCCTGGTTGATGATGTAGTAAGCGAATGCAAGGTTCCAAGCAGTCTGATCATCATAGCAAGAAGGAATAACTGTAGGGTTGTTTGACCAGCAGTTAAGGATTTCACCATGAGGTCCCTTAGGAAGCATTACAAATCCAACAGGGAAAGTAACGTCGATCCACTGTCCGCCTGCGCATCCTGCATAGAATCCGTCAAGACCGAATGCAACGGTACCAGCAAGGAACTCTTCCTTGTAGTAATCCCACTGTGCGCCTTCAGGTCTGGGCATGTAGTAGTCGTTCATAAGCTCTACAGCGAACTCCATACCTTCCTTGGTGTTAGCATCTTCAAGATTGTAAGTATATCCGTCAGCTCCGTTTCCTACGAACTGACCACCGTTTGATAATGCGAAGGTTCTTCCCCATCCGCCGGTGTTACCGGTGATACCCCAAATATCGTTGGTACCATCGTTATCGGTATCCTTCTGAACCTTGTCCATAACTTCCTTAAGCATATCCCAAGTCCAGGTTCCGTTAGCCTGTGCATCATAAATCTCGTTAACATCTACGTTAGCATCTGCAAGAATCTGCTCGTTGATGAAGAGACCGTCACGGGGCTCGGAAATACCGGTGTACATAGCATAGATGCCACCCTTGTAGCTGTACTGCTCGTGTACTTTGTTTGCAGTGAAGATTTCCTCAGAGAAATCAAGGCAATCGAGCTTGCTAAGATCATAGCAAAGTCCGGTAGCAACTGCCTGAGCCATCTCAGCTGAATCACGAACGATCCAGATGTAGTTATTGTCATCACCACCGGTGGTAACATAATCTACGAAGTCAGCAGGTGTTGAACCCCAGTCAGAAATTGCCATCTGCTTAATGGTGAAATTGTACTTCTCCTCACACCACTCAACATACTCTTTACGAGCTTCATCGTACTCGTTTCCGGGATTGGTGAGATAATAGTTCTCAGGATCAGTCCACCAGTCACGAATTACGATTTCCATTCCACCAAGGTCAACGGGATTTCCACTGGCGTCGGTAACAACGGTGTAAGGCTCAACTTCTTCAGCGGGCTCGGTGGTATCAGCTGCAGGCTCGGTAGTATCTGCTGTTGTAGCTGCGGGCTCGGTGGTATCTGCAGTAGTATCTGCAGGTGCATCAGTTCCGTTGGAACATGCTGCAAGGCTCATTGCCATTGCTGCTGTAAGAGCAACGGACATAACCTTTGAGGTCATTTTCTTTCTCATACTATATTTACCCTCCATATAGAATATATATTACGTTTTACAGGACTTTTCCGGGAGTCCGTAAAACATGATACCTATGTTAAGTATAGTAGCATACCCTTCTCTAAAAATCAATGGTTTTGTTCAAAATTTGTTCAAAATTTGTTCAAAATTTGTCAAAAATCGCTTTGCCTTGCTACTACACTGATTTAAATCTTTACATCTTAATACCGGATGATGAGATACTCTCAACAAACTGTCTCTGTGCAAAGAGATAAAGTATAATTACAGGTCCTACAACCATCAGTGTACCTGTTGAAAGAACTGCATTTGACTGTGCAACTGAAATACTTACCTTGGCTCCGAGGATACGCTGCATATATGCTGCCAACGAATCTACGATTCTTGAAATACTGGTACTTACAAGTGTTGTAGTTCCAAGGAACATGTTAGAGTAGAATCCGTCAGTCCACTGCCATACAAATGCAAAAAGGAAGCAGGAAGTAATGATGGGTTTTGCTTCCGGAAGCATTATTCTTACGAATGTCCTGAACATACCGCATCCGTCAACATATGCTGCCTCTTCCATATCATTGGGGATATTTCTGAAGAACTGACGAATCATGTAGATATAGAGTCCGTTCTTAAGTCCCATACAACCCGCACTCATCAAATAATAAGGAACGGGAAGTCCTCTAAGGTTTAGTGTATTTCCTGTAATAAGCTTTATGATTCCAAAGAAATCAAAGAATCTAAAATGCAAATACAAGGAGTTTGAAATAACCTGAGGCGGAATGATAATGGTAAGCATTACCATAGCAAACCAAAGTCCCTTAAGCGGGAATTTGAATCTTGCGAAACCGTATCCTACAAGAGTACAAACCGCAATCTGTAAAACAGCTATTGTAAGGGAAATTATAAGCGAGTTGACAAATCCCTTACTATAGTTCATTATCTCGGCTGCCAGCTCATAGTTACTTGTTGTAAAGTGAACGGGAATCGATACAACTATAGGATTGTAAAGATCCTGCTCTTCCATGAAACTGACTGATATTTTATTAAGAATAGGCTGCAGGATAAGAAAGCAAAGTCCAAACAAAAGGATAAATCTGGCAACACTTACAAATATTGATGTAAGCTTTTTCTTAAGTAAGTATCCTTCAGACTTTTTATTTCTTTCCCAAAAGCTTTCTTTTTTAATCTTTATCTTAGTCATTGTAATACACCGCCTTATTAATTAATAATGAGGTAATTCCCACAAACGCGATTACAATTAAGAAATATATCCATGTCATCGCCGATGAAGCACCGTAATCCTGCTGCTGAATCATAACCTTCTGAAGCTTTTCAACAAGTTCGTTATCCGATCTCATACAGAAATCAACTACTGTATAAATCCAGTTAACAAGGAAAAGTGAGCTTATCGAAGGGAAAGTGATCTTCCAAAGACTCTCCCATGCGGTACAACCTTCAATATCTGCAGCTTCATACATACTCTTCGGTATGGTCTGAAGTCCGGATAAGAATATGATTATCTGCATTCCTGAAGCAAGTGCCACATCATAAATGTTATCAATGACTTCAAAAACCTTCTCAAAGGCTTTTACACCGACTCCCGTGGTCCTAAGTATTGTCTGCAAGCCATCCGTAATACTTATACCCGTTGTAGCATCTTCAACCTGTTGCTGCATAAGAGCGATAACCGAGTTGTTCGATTCAAGTCCGAGCATAACTCCGGATGAAAGGATAACGGGAAGGAAAAATACAGCTCTTACAAGTGCTCTGCCGTGGAACTTCTGATTCAGGATGATCGACACAAAGAAGCTGAATACAATAATTGCAACTGAATAAATAAGCATTCTCAGCAGCTCTTCGGTAAGAAGTCTGGTGTACTCAGGGTCGGTTCTGAATGCATAATAGTAATTGGCAAGGCCTGACCAAACCATATTAAACTTTCCGGCACCGAGTTCAACCGTGGTAAAACTCATGTACAAAGACTGTAAAAAGGGTTTAACCATAAAAAGAGCAAAACCGATTATAAATGGTAGTATAAATATATAACCGGCTACGGCTTTTCGCTTTTCAAGTCCGACATATCTGTGCTTAGGTTTCTTGTTCATTTTGTTTGCCTTTCGTTCACATTACATTTCTTATCTGGCTACCGCATAGTCTCTGGGGCCAACCACTGTTCCGTCGGGAGCGGTATATTCATCCGAGAAACTGTAGTTTACATATACTGTAGTACCGTCAGCATATGATGTACTTCTGACATAATCGTTTATAACCTCATGGTCTGTCATTTCCTGGTTAAAGGTATTTCCAAGCTCAGTATTATATCTTGAGCACATCTCAATCATTCTGTCTCTCCACGAAGCATATTCAGATCCATAATACTCAGGATATAAAGTCTTCTGAAGAACAAATGAACTCTCTTTCATAATTGTGAAGTTAAGTCCCGCGCCATACTCAACGCTTCTTAGGAGCTCTTCTTCGTCATTGCCGCAAATATTGATCGGATTACCGGTATAATCGATATAACCATGAATCGCAATCTGATAAAAAGGAACTTCAGCATCAATAATCGTATATCCGCTGCCTTTAAGTTCCATATTGGTAACCATATCAGCATAAGGAACCGCATAGTCGTTACCCATATTGATCATCAGGTTAGCGCCCCTGTCATCAAGAGTTTTTAAGAGTTCCTCGTTAAGGCTCTTTGTCTTTTCTCTTGAGTGGTAGTCTTTTCTGTAGAAGTCGGAGGAAAGATCCATTCCTATATCCTGGAAAGATACTCCGGTTCCGTACTTTACAGCTTCGTCTACAAGATTGTCTGCCATCTTCATCGCAAGAGGAGTATGAAGCAGATAATAACTCTTAAATCCTTCTCTGGCCTTGTATGTTATATGGCTGAATCTGTAAAGCTCTGCTCTTTCCTTTGTAAGAAGTCTTGCAGCATCTCTGTAAGAGAAGAATCCGTTAAAGATATTACTTCTGTGTGCATACTGAGTAATACCGTCAAGATAAAGCTCAACTCCGAGATCTTTAGCTGTTTTGCTAAGTTCGTTTAAATCTTTTTTAGATCCGAGGGCACTTACAAGCCTGATGTTCTTGAGAAGCTTTTGATTAACTCCGCCGTTACACCATCCGGTAAGCTTAACCGAAAGGTTTCCGATATTCTGGCTGTCAAGATCTTTTATGATCTCGGTTGCCTCATCGAATGTAGTGAGCTTAAGAGGAAGTGATACGGGAACACCCACAACCTGCTGTACCTTGTCGATAGCTCCAACAATCTCTACGGATACGGGAGCCTGGGTATCGGTATTAAGTGACATATACTGTCCGTATTTCTCTTCCAGATATCCTCTGTAAGCATAAGCCATATCAACATAATCGGAACTGTCTATAAAGCAATATCTCTGTACAATCTTTTCTCCCTCGGGAAGTCCGGTAAGATAAGCATATACATCAGAGTTTGCTATCTCACCGATATTGTACTTTTCTCTGGAGCAGAGGCTGTATTTGGCATCTACAAAGTTGTAGCTGTTTGCCTTTCCACTGACAGAAGCCTGTACCGCGCCGTAGGAAGAACCGTCCTCCATGATGCAGATATATGAACTGTCATCACACGACTGACCGAATACATTGAAGTAAGCTCTGGTGTTATGAATGACATAATCTCTTCTAAGGTCCATATCCCAGCCGTAAACATTTGCATAATAATCACTCTGGGAAGTCTTGCCGTTATTGTAATTAATAACAGCTCCGCCGCCTTCGGGTACAAATACGAAACCTGTATCTTCTTTGCTGCCTGCTCCGAAATAAGGAAGAGGAGTAACGGTATATACCGGATACTGCGGATCATATTCTATAGAATCAAAGGGAACTTCAACAATAAGTTCATTTCCGTCAACAGTGAAATCCATCTCCATATTGAATACGGGATTATCACTTGTTGATGAAGACAAATCAAGTTCCTTGTCTGCCAGGTAAAGGTCGTAAGTATAACCAACGGATGCAAATCCGTCTTCAAGTTTTTGCTTTCTGACCTCGGTAACAGTATCTCTGAGGACATAAATAGGTTCAGTCTCGAGAATCGGGTAATTTTCCAAAAGAGCTGTCTTATCATCGCTCTTCTTTAATTTGTTTATATCATACTTTTTATAGAAATCCTTGGCTGCCGATTTGTAGCTGCTCTCCATCTGCTCTAAATATGCTTCAAAATCCGTAGCTCTAATTACAGTAGGGATAACATATTCTCTCTCAACATTACCGAGTGAATAAAATACCTTAACAGTATTTCCTTCTGTTTTAATTTCGTAAATGCCTTTATCTACAGAGAATGATTTCGAATCAAAAACTGTCTCAAGTCCGTTGGTAACCGCATATGAAAGGATTACGTTGGACTGCATTCTCGCCTTCTCGTTACCAAGGGCAACTCCGTCGCTTTCGGCATCTGTAATATACGAGTTCCAAATCTTTCCGGTAGACTTCTGTTCTACAGTGAACAATGTAGTTGTAGGATCCATAGTAAACACAAGATCATCGGATTCAACAACGATTGCCTCTCCTTCCCCGGAATAGCCGTAAGGAGCTACCGGCTCGGTTTCAGCAACAGGGTTTACAAAATGAATAATCAGATAAACTGCTATCGCGATGACCGCAACAAGAATAAGCGGAAATATAAGGCTTTTTAATGTATCTTTTACAGCTTGTAGTTTTTCTACCTGACCTTCGGTCAAAGCTCTCTTTTCTTTCTTCATGACAACTCCAATCCTTAATAGGTTTTAAATCTGCCCTTATATTCGGAACATAAGCTCTCTTGCCAAAGAGACAAAATATGCAACGCCCTGTGAAACCATGCTAAAGAAAATCATGAGAATAAATACCATAATCAGCATTGCGAAAAGCGAAGCTATCGTAAACAAAATATTTTTTCCAAATGAATAATCGTGAATCTGTCCCATCGCGGCGACTATCAGCAGCGCGCAATAAATGAGTGAAATCATACTCAGCACCGAGTAGAACTGACCTTCCTCAATGGTGACAAAATTACTTACTATCATAAGCGGTATCTGAATAATGGGATAAGGTGCCATACCATAGCATGTTGCCATATATACCTGTCCCAATCTTCCTTTACCGTCAAACAGTGTTGTAAGTCCCCAGTTTCCCACAACCCAAAGAGCAAGAGGGAAAAGGATACTTGCAAGATAGAGGAAAATATTTATATCCTCCCAATATACCTGAATGAACAGAAAGCTTGTGAAACGAAGCTTCAATATTCTGGTAATCAACGTAATAATCAAAATTGTATTTGCCGCTGCATAAGTTCCTCTTTTTTCATGTGTAAGATCCCAGAACCCGTCAAGGGGATGAGTCATACAATAAAGAGAAAACTTAAGCGACTTAAGATATCTGATATATGTTTCTTTTTTTGTTAAGGCTTTCAACATACCCTACTCCATCCTTTTATATTCTAAAGATGTCTGCCGTATCGATTTCGTGCTTAATCTGCTTTACTTTTCCGATTCCGAGAGGAATTAAGAAAAGTGCAAGGATAACAGCGATAATCCAACCGATATTGTGCTTTACCCACTCTTTACGATACTGTGCAAATGCTCTCGAATAATTCTCATCATCATATTTAAGCTCGAAATATTCCATCGCATCCTTATATTCTTCTTTTCTAAGGAGTGAACGTCCTATTCCGATATAAGCCTGGGAATAATTTCCGTTAAGAGCCTTTACCTTTTCCCATGACTCCTGGGCCTCATCATAAAGGCCGTGATCAAACTGATCCATTGCCTGATAAATAAGGCTTCCGAACTCTGTAGGAATAAACATTGTAATAGCACAGTCAAGCTGGTCTAAAACAAACAAATCATAATCCATATGTTCTATGGAAACCGGCTTACGGAAGTATCCGTCCATGTTGCCGTTTCCGCCGAACGCATATATCAGTCTGCCCTGATCGTCATATCCAAACAAACGTCCTCTGTTCTGGTCAAGGCAAACAAAAATATCATTGTCAAACACCGTTACATCTTTGAAATACGAAGGTCCGGTAATTCCACCACCGCCGCTCCAGTAGAGGTCTCCGTATACGGGGTAGTCGCCGTTTCTGACGAGGATATCGCTTCCAAGCATGTTAAGCTTTCTGATAGCCTGTACAGTCTCCGCGTCTAGATCCTCTTCCTTTTGTCCACCGGCACATGCATAGATAAATCCCTCTTTATCCATGAATACGTTGTCGTATTCTGTGGGAACAAAGGATTCCATCTGAGCTCTCTGTTCCTGAGAAGCAAACTTCTTCCAAAGGTAATCGGTAATATTGTAAGCAACAGGGGTAGCTCCCACAAATCCTGAGAAAGTACCGTCTGCTTCATACTTTACAAGTCCTTTGTTGATACCTGTTGCGGAGCAGTATATACGTCCGGCTGTATCGCAAACTATCTTATCGGGAGTAAAGATCATATCACTCTGAATAGCGGGATCGACAGGCTTTGTAAACTCCATGAGATAGTTTAATTCGCTGTCGGTTTTAACGATTCTGGCATTTCCTCTGTCAGCGATATAAATGCTTCCGTCATCCCCTATCGCAATATCGGAAGGTGAATTAAGTTCATTAATATCGGAACCTTTGATTGAATTAAACTCATCCACAACCGTAAACTCATCCGCAGATTTTCTTTCAAGGACAACGATACGGTTGTTGCCGGTATCCACAACATAAAGCTTGTTTCCACTGACATAGAGTGACTCGGGGTTTTTAAAGTTTTGTTCAAGGCCTAAATCTTTGTAGGTTAATGTCCTTGATACGGTATAAGTATCGGGGCATTCCTGAACATCCTCCCAATAGTCATATACATATGTGTAATTTGTCTCGCCCGCCTGTGCGGTCATCGGAAATGCAAGAGCTACAGTTAATGCGCTCGCTGCCATCAGTCCGAAGCGTAGAAGTTTGTTTTTCATACTGTTCCTCGTCAAATATATCTTTTTATCATCAATCCTTAAGTCCTGAACTAGCCATTGTCTCAAGAATCTGGCTCTCAGAGAAAATGAAAATTATAATCGGCACGATCATAACTACTACAAGTACCGCAGCAGCCTGTCCGGTTCTGGCGATACCGCCGAGCTGAATCTGACCAAGTGCAAATACCAGTGTCTTTTTCTCCTCAGAGTAGATAAATGTAGATGCTCTGTTATTCCAGAGTCCCTGTACCGAGAAGATGATAAGTGTCATCCACGCGGGCTTAACGTTTGGCATTACGATCTGGAAGAATACCTTCCACTCGTTTGCTCCGTCTATCTTTGCCGCCTCAATAAGAGAGGTAGGAAGACCTTCCATAAACTGTTTCATTAGGAAAAGTCCCATGGGAGAAGCAAATGCAGGGATTATAATTGCCCAGTATGTATCAATCCAGCCAAGCTTATTGATGATCATATAGTTGGGGATTGCTGTAACATAACCGGTAAACATCATCGCAACGGTTACAAGTTTGAAGAAAGCTTTTCCGCCGGGGAAATCATACTTTGCAAGCACGAATGCACCCATTGATGCAATGATTAAGTGACCTGCGGTACCTACCGCTGTCATAAATACCGTATTAAAAAGGTATCTTGAAAATGTAACCCAGGATTTACCCAGCGTTACAAAAAGATCGGTGAAGTTGTTTATGGTTGGGTTCCTCGGGAAAATCCTGGGAGGGAACATAAACAACTCATCCAACGGCTTTAGTGCTGAGCTTACCGCATATACTATAGGGAATACCATTATCACCGCAACCAGCACAAGGAAAATATACAGTGCTATATCTCCTGCTATTGAGCGGTTAGGCTTTCTCCTTTTTACCAGCGGTTTGTGATATGGTTTTTCTTCTAATTCTTTCTTTCTCTTTTTACTCATTGTCAGGTTCCTACTCTTCTAAGTAAACTCTGAATTGCTTTATTGCAAAGTAACATCATCAGGAATAATATCGTTGCTATCGCACATGCATAGCCCATCTCGAATCTCGAGAAACCATAGTCAAACAAGTGCGTAACAATGGTTCTTGCCGCATAGTCCGTACTGGGATATCCGCAAAGCTGCATTGTAACATCACAAACGTTAAATGCCTGAGTTATGGACATAACCGCACCGAACATAAGCATGGGCTTCATACTCGGAAGAGTTATGAACCAAAGCTCCTGCCAGCGGTTCTTGATACCGTCCATATATCCCGCTTCATACTGCGATCTGTCTACACCCTGCAGACCTGCAACGAATGAAAGGAATCCGGTACCAAGGCTCATCCACAGGATAACCAGCATACAAACCGGAAGCATGTACTTAGGATTTGTAAACCACAAAATGGGGTTGTCAATAATTCCGACACTCATTAGCAGTGAGTTTACCCATCCGTAAGCATCACCTCTGAAGAATACAGAGAAGATAACATAGCAGTTACCTGCAATTGAAGGTGCGTAGAATACAACTACGGCAACGCTTCGTACCCATCTGGGAAGTTCATTTATCAGCCATGCAAACAGGAATGACATTATATATCCGAGAGGTCCTGTGACGACCGCTATAATAAGCGTGTTTTTAATACCTATAAGGAATATGTCGTCCTCAAGAAGAAGACTTATGTAGTTTTGTAATCCGATAAATCTCGGTGGCTCAAGTATGTTGTAATAGGTGAAGCTGAAATAAATCGAAGCCACAACCGGGAATACGAAAAACATCGTAAACAAGATTGCATATGGAGCAAGGAATATGTAACAGTTCTTGCTCATCTTCATTTTCTTCCAAGCTACCTGAGCATTATGCTTTCTGAGTTGAAAGTATTTTTTTAAATAACCGTCTTGCTGTTCTTTCATTTTCTTCCTCTTTTAAGAAGTATTTGCCCTATTCTGCTACAGGCATTCCAAACTCTTTACGTTTCTTGGTGATCTCTTCGTCTATCTTTATCGAATAGTCAATAATTGTTTCTCTGGTATCATCCTTGTCGTTAATGCACTTGCGTACCGCATTTGCAAGGTGACGGCCGGTGTAATAACCACCGGGTACTTCTCTGATACCTACTGTCTGATCCCACTGAGCGGCAAGTACTTCAATGTCGCTCATACTCCATGAGAGTTTTGAGAATGCATCTCTGTTTGCTGTATTGTATCTCGCGGAAGCTCCGAGGAGTGCTTCTATCTCACGTCCGAAACGAACCTGTGTATCAACGCTTGCCCACCACTTCATAAACTCCCATGAGTTTTGTTTGATTTCCTCATCATCGTTAGCAAGCATCATTGTTGCGTTACCTGTGATGAAATCACTTCTGTCGATATAAGTATTTCCGTTCTCATCTTTCTTTTCAGTACCGGGAATCAGAGTAAAGTCCCAAAGTCCTCTGATCTCAGGTGCAGATACCATAAGAGTGTTGTAAGTAGAATAAGGTGCAACACCTATGGGCATTTCTCCTGAACGGAAACGGCTTACAAAGTCAAAGTAAACAGGAATACCGTAATCGTTAAAGTATCTTACGTAATCGTCAAATGCTTCTATTCCGGCCTCAGTATCGACCGTGGTCTTTGTTCCTTCCTCATTGTACATGTCTCCGCCGTACTGGAAGAGAAGTGTAAAGTAAAGTGAGAGGTCAGGAGCATTTGATGCAACCGCTGTGGTCGCACCGGCTGATGTGGAGCTACCACCGGCACTGGGTATTGCGATTGAGAGGTTGTTACCCTGTATGGTTGGAAGGAGTTCTATCATCTCATCCCATGTATTGGGAACCTCAAGTTCAAGTTCTTCAAGTATATCTTTGCGGTAGAACATAACATTGAATGTCTGCTGCTCAGGTACTGCATAGATATGTCCGTCTAAGCTATACTGCTCATATGAGCTGGGTGAGTAGTGTGACAAAACTTCCTTGTAATCAGGGAACTGAGTTATGTCTTCAGCCGCATGTCTGAGTGCGTAGTTGACAGGCTGATCCGCTCCGACGGAGAGAACCACATCCGGTCCCCTTCCTGCAAGCACTGCATTCAGAAGTGCTCCGGCATCAACTATCTCTACGTTTACCTTGACACCTGTATCGGGTGTGAAGGAATCATCTATCATTGATTTAAGAATGGTACCCTGATCGCGTCCGGTAAGAACCCAAACCGTAATGGCTTCCTTTGCCTCTCCTCCTTCGTAAACATCTCCGACTGAATTGTAATCAACGAAGAAGGATGCGAAGAATGACTTGATTTCGTGCCAAGCTGCCATAAAGAAATTGCTCTTATCGGCTTTTGCTTTTTCTTCGGTACCGGTAACAACTATATAATCCACATCCAGCTTTGTCTCGGAAAGATTCAGTGCCGCAGTACCGAGTGCTGTGATGTTATCCTTAAAAGTAAGGAATTCAAGTGTAACTTTCTGAGGCTTCTTTACAAATCTCTCAAGCTGCTGAGCCATGGTCTGCGCGGATGCGATATAGTCACCTTTTTGTCCGCTGTAATCAACCATATCGTCTACAAGTTTAAAGAGACGCTTTGACTCGATATCCATTCCTTTTATGATATCGGGATAAATGGTATCAAGGTGGTAATCACGGTACTGGTCAGGAGTTGCTCCGGTATATACCAGTACTTTTCTGTAAAGCTGATTGAGTCTGTATGTCGACTCCTCAAGGTCGGATAAAAGTGCTCCGAGTTCTCCGAGAGTAGCTTCAAGCCTGATGGTGTGCTTTCCTTTTGTAAGATAGATGTTGTAAGGATTGCCGTTTTCATCAGCAAGATTTTTGCATTCCCAATCATTGCTGTAACCAAAGGATACTTCCTGAAGCTCTTCAAAAGGAATCTCACCGTCAATAACAATCTGACGGTTTGAAACGCTTCCTCTTGCGTAATTCTGACGGGCTTTTATCATAAAATTATAATAGCCGTCCTCGGGAACTTCAAACTCCCACTCTACCCACATGCCATTGCTTCTCCAAGCATCTCCCCCGACATAGTTGAGTACTGTGGTCGTTACACTGTTAGGTGAGGTTGTGGGTGAGGACCTGTCATACTTTGCGTACAAGGAAGACTCCGATCTCCTGGTCGAATCCTCTCCCTCAATCACCTCGTAAAACTTGGTGGCTGCCTCGCTTGAATTAACCGCGGGCTGCTCTGCTATGTACTCCTCATAAGAAGCAATACTCTTAACACCCACGACAGCAAATTTTTTGATAGCCATCGGTTCGTTCTCAGCATCAAGAGTTATGGTATTATTTCCTTTTTCAAAATAGAATCTGTAGGGCTCATCAATGTAACCCATATCATCTACAAAATAAGATGACTGCCAATCGTAAATCTCAACCTGAGTAGGTCTTATTTCGTTGCCCTGGTTATCTACCTTAACAGGGCCTCCGTCCGTCCAGATTCTGGTGAACTCAATGCTTGTCGCATCATCAAAAGGAAGCTCTCCGTTTATAAGGACCTTTCTCTCTGCCGCAACACCTCTGGACTCTGCCGCAAGATATTCAATATAGAGATTGTAAAAGCCTGCCTCGGGAATGTTTACAGTCCAGGTTGTCGAAGAACCTGTATCGGTGTAAAGGACTTTGTCCTCACCCTGATAATTATTTTCAACCTTTACATTGCCCTCTGAAGTATAATCGAAGATGTCAATATCGATCTCGCCTGTCATATCTTTTGCATCTTCATGGCTTCTTAAATACTTTTCGTATGTTCCTGTCTTTTCGGCGATCTTTACTTCTTCGGTAAGATCCGCACCCTCATATTTTTCATGGAAATCTTTGACTTTTCTCATTGAAAGCAGTACGCACGCCACTATAAATGCGGCAAGCACCGCTACTGCTATTAAGATTTTTTTCAGAGTTTTATTCATGTCACCCTCCGGAGCTCTCCTTAACGGAGGCGCCTGTATATTTAATCCGGTTTTATACTAACCTAGTGATTTTATTTTTTTCCCGCAAATACATAGAAGCATGGCTTGGGCTCGTAATTCTCATCAAAGAGAAGCGGACACTGAGGAATTCCTGTGGTGTTTCCTCCTCCGACGTTCGATCTGGACTGAAGCCATGAATAATGATCGACCGTGCCCCAAAAAGTGATGCCGGTAACAACCTGTTCATCCAAGTTCGAGGATGTAACCGCATACTTTATCATGTTGTATCTTTTGCGAAGTTTTTCGTACTCGGCTTCTTTTGCTTCTTCGCTGCCGTCGTATTCTTCGCTGGCGCTTATGTCAAGTTCTGTGATCTGAACCCTTCCAACCACCTTGGCATAGGCCTGTATTGAAGTTAATATGTCATTGGATGACGGGGATTCCATTCCGTAATGCCCCTGCATCCCCATAGCCGTTATTCTGGTTCCCTCTCCGGGAGCCCCCTCAGCAGCCTTTATCTCTTCGAGAAGATTTACGATTCCGTTCCTCTTGTTCAGGTTGCATTCGTTGTAGTCATTATAGTAAAGTTCCAAATCCTCAGGAGCGTATTTATTGGCATATTTAAAAGCGTTTATTATGAACTCTCCGCTTCCGTATACATGCCACCAGCTGGAATTGCTTCCGTGTCTGTCTTCGCTTAAGGATTCGTTCGGATTTTCGTTGTCGCTTCTGTATGTTCCCGTGCCGTCGCTTATCGCTTCGTTTACAACGTCCCATCCATAAAACAAATCTTTATATTTACTGTCCTGCCCGGTAAAATGTGTGAGCACCGTCTTTATATACCATTCAAGGCGTTTGTCCATCTCGCCGGCGCTGACATAGTCTTTATTTTTATCGTAATCTGCATGGAAGAACCATTCCGGTGTCTGCGAATGCCACACAAGCACATGGCCTCTCACCTTTATCTCTCTGTCCGGATTTGCTTCATTCCAGGCAAGTATTTTGTCTAAAATTTTTTCCGCTCGGGAGTAGTCAAGCTTTGGAACGATTATCGTCTCGCCGTTAAGTTCGTCAGTTACCGTTCCGGGACATTTTCCTACGCTGTACCCAACAAGCGCATCGGGCTTTAGTTCGTTTCCCAAAGTAACCGAAGAAAAGTGAGTGGTAACTATATCCCACACTTTACTGTCATCTACTTCGGCTCCCGTGACCGCACACCCCGCAAAGATCCCCATTTCATCTGCCATCGCATCTCTTAAAATAGGATCGGTTCCCTCGGACTCACTTTGGTCACCTGCAGTTTCCGAAACATTTTCATCCTTATCATTTGTTGCGGTTTCGTTTTCTTCCCGTGGCGGGTTTTCACTGCCTGTTCCTCCGCCTCCGGCGCACCCACTCATGCACATAGCCGCCATAAGTCCAAGTGCCATATATTTTTTTAGAATGCTGATTTTGTGCATAGATAGCGTACTCCGTCCCAAATTCTAGATTTAGTATAAAATTTGACGGTTTTCTTTGCTTATTATTTCGTGCGTGTTACTTCTCAAATTTTGCTATTATCTTTTTTGTACATTTATTGCTCATACGAAAGGTCGTTTTTGGTACAAAATAGACACTATTATTCTTTCATTTTCGAAAATTTATGATATAATGTGTCCTGTAGACGAATATTAGACTTCTATTATATATAGAAAAGATATATTCTTTCGTAACCGATAAATGATTTTATTAATATAAATATTATTATAGAATGAGAGCACAAATATCGCATACTCCGGAGTTTCCCCGGGAGCAATACTATTCGGTCAACAGTGACTGGACAGGCTCAAGAACCGTCAGCGACGGTCATGAAATAGTTGAATATCCTGCCAAAAGCTTACACCGAATATGGTTAAATGAGCAGACCAACGGCTTTGAAGCTCACTGGCACTCAGCAATGGAAATAATTCTTCCAATAGAGAATATTTATACCGTCATGTGCGGAAACGAGACTTTCATACTTAACCCCTCCGAAATACTTGTTATTCCGCCGGGTGTTATCCATGAGATCACTGCGCCTCCTACGGGCAGAAGATTTGTATTTCTTCTGAATGTCAGCTCAGCTACAAAATTAAAGGGAAGTGCGCGTATTATGTCCATCCTCTCCCGTCCTCTTCTTATCACAAATGAGGGCGCCCCCGAGGTCTATGACAATATATACAACCTTCTCCTTCAGATGAGAAATGAATACTTCGGAAACAGCGAATTCTCCGAGCTTGCAATACAGTCCTTACTTCTTAAGTTTTTTATAACAATAGGTGAGAATTACAGCCAGCAGGAGAACGTATTCTCCAACACCACGCCCACAAAGCGCAAGGAGTATGTCGATCTGTTTAACGAGACCCTTGAATACATAGACAATCATTTTACAGAGGAACTCAGCCTCGGTGATATTGCTGCAAATACGGGCTTTTCGAAATTCCATTTTTCAAGACTGTTTAAGCAATACACCAATTACAATTTCAGTGATTACCTGTGTTTTAGGAGGATCAAGGAAGCCGAAGCGCTTCTTGCAAGGCCCGATGTATCGATTACCGATGTTGCTATAAGCTCCGGTTTTTCAAGCATTTCCACCTTCAACAGACTGTTTAAACAGCAAAAAGGCTGCTCTCCCAGTGAGTACAGGAGGCAAAACTCAGGTCTTAAAAAGGATATCCATAACGACTAGAGCTTATTTATAGAGAATATTAATAACTATTAAGTTTATTTATAAGGGTATTCATAAGTATTAAAACTTATTAAATTGAGCCTGCAAATATAAAGTCAATAGTAAAATAAGATTTTTCTATAGTTTCGAAATCGTGTATAACTAATAAGCCACCACATCTGTGCCGGCTCAATACACAAATGATAAATGGCAATTACTTTTCCAGCTTGGATAGATACTCTTTAACCCTGCCATAGTAAATTCTTAGAAATTTATTAGCGCCAGCCGTCATATATACATAATACGGCTTTCCTTGCAATCTTTTCTTATCCAAGAACTGATATACAGGGTCATCTTGTGGCATGGATTTAATTAGTGCATCCATAACAAGAAAAAGTGTTCTTCTCAACTCTGAC
>JAIKXH010000076.1 GCA_024684215.1 Lachnospiraceae bacterium | reverse complement strand
TTCATGGCAATACTCTCCCTTTTAACATTTGAAAAGCATTATATCATAAATCACTACGCACCGCACTTTTAAAATGATAAATCTCGGTAAAAAGTACAATCACTACAATTATCTGGGCAACGAGCATAAACGCCGCCATTACTACAACACCGAATCTAAGACATAAGATAAGTGCCATGACAGCTTCTACAATTCCCGCAATAAAATATGCTCCGGAATCATAAAGCCAGGAAAAAGGAAAAAGATGTGCCGCGAAAACAATTGCATAAAGCATAACCATCTTATCGGGATGCTCTTTAAAGGCCCACATTGGTATCAGTATATAAAGCATCTGCGTCATTGTAAGTCTGAATCCCAGCTTGTCAAAGGGATTACCGTTCTTTGCAAAAATATTCGCCTTAACAATTTTAGATCCCAATATTGCCAAGGGCATCAAAAGACATGAACAGCAAAATGTTGCCAGATTTTTTTCGTAGTAACCATCTATCGTTATCTGTACGATTAAAATACAAGCCCAGATCACTACCGACGCCATCATAAAAGGCAGCCCCTTTTTCTGAGTCATTATGTTTTCTTTCTTTAATTCGAAAAAATCTCTTGTCTGAGGTTCTATTTTATTCTTTCCCATTGTCGTATTTCCTCTTTTCTTGATATTTCATCAATTGAAGGGTATACTCCTTACCTTGCTTCTTGCAAAGCGTTTTGTCGATTACTATGCAGATCCCGTATAAGACAAGAACAACACCGGTAAAAACAAGCCATTGAATCATACTTCCTTTACCCTTAAATACTCCTGACATATAAAAGCCGGCGATTTCCCCCGGTACAAAGACAATAACCGCAAATGTAAGCCTACTTATAAACGACTTGTTTTTAATAAAAGCATCGGAGAAAAATACAACAAAGCAAAGGACACCTACTATGCTTATAAATGCCGCGCCAAAAACCGCACTTAATCTGATTCCTTCGCCGCCTTCTATTAAAGCCTTTACAGAAATGATAATTACAAGCCATGAAAAGACAAAGGCAAATCCGTTTCTAAATATTACTAATGCTTTTTTCCAATCCGCTTTTTTCATTTCTTATTACCTCTCAATCAGTGCTCTGAATCCCTTTACGTATCTGCGTGAGATTGTAATGATCTCGTCGTTTACAAGCTTCGCTAAGATATTTCTCGTAACCTCCGGTTTCAGTGACTTAATTGCATTTACATTTACTATAACCGACTTTGAACACCTGAAAAAATCTTTATTGTTTAGGAAATCCTCCAGCTCGTAGAGCTTCTTTTCCACCTCAAGGACCGAATCAGCCGTGTACATAAAAGTTCTGTTATCTACCGATTCAAAATAGAGTACATCGGAGGCCTTCACATATATAGCCTCTCCCTGTGATTTTCCTTTAAGCCTTGAATCATAATCCTCAATATAGCGTTTAAGTCTTTCTACTTCATTTCCGACTTCCCTGCAAGTAATCTCAACTGTTGTTACAGCCGCTTCTTTGTTTTCGGTAATGTATACCTTCATTGTTAACCTCGTCTTTTTCAAACATGTTTGTCTTGACAATTTTTATTTTACATATATTTTCGGCATTGACAATGGCATTAAGGGTAAGCGGTACATATTATAAATGCAAGATGCCAAAAGGGTATAAAAAAAGTACCTGTATGACGGGTACAGGTACTTTAAATAATCTATAGGTTTAAGATTAAGCCATTGCGTTAACAGCCTTGGTGATGCGGGATACCTTGCGGGCAACGTTATTCTTGTGATAAACGCCCTTGGAACCTGCCATCTCGATCGTCTTGGTGGCTGCAGTAAGCTCAGCCTGAGCTGCCTTCTTGTCACCGCTCTCGATTGCTGCATAAACCTTCTTAATAGCGGTCTTAACCTCTGAACGCTCTGCCTTATTCTTATCGGCATTGCGACGGCTTACGAGAATTCTCTTCTTTGCAGATTTGATGTTTGCCATTTGATACACCTCCTTATAGTTTTAATAGGATGATGCTTCGGAAACCAGTTCACCTTCCTCAAGGACTCCATATCCATAGGACCGTTCCATCGTCTCCCACGGTTTAAAATGCTCTAAACCCTTGAGGAAAGCGAACTTGACACGGGAGCTTCCACGCACACTCCAATAATTTACCGCTTTGCAACCAAATTGTCAATAT
>JAIKXH010000052.1 GCA_024684215.1 Lachnospiraceae bacterium | reverse complement strand
CCTCCTATGGCGACTTATTATTTTGCAGGCTCATGTATTTTTTCGTGTGACACAACAACACATGCACTATCGCTGTCCCGTACATTCGCGGTTTTTCCTCCTTTCCGACCTGTAAATCTGACCAAATCTGACCAACAGTTCAAAGATTTTTCACCATAACAACAGACAAAAAAAGACACTCTCCAGAAATTTCTTTCTTAGAAAGTGTCCTTAAGTCTTACTATATTCGGTTATCCCGGAAACCTATCGAAACTTCATATTACCGCATATCTGCTCATTTCGATTGGAATTTTTGCTGTACATTTGCATGACTTTCATCTTCGGTCAAGCCCGCAAACCCTTGTATTTACTAGGGTTGCGTCAGCTGAGGCTCTTCAAAGTAGGGAACAACAATACATCCCTCATTGCCCTTCTTTCTGTTAAAGCCACTTTAATCATGTCTATTTCGTATCCAATTACTCCCATTAACACAATATAAAATTCATCCATTATTGCTCCAAACTCCCTCCGAAGTCCGTCCTTAATGCGCTCTCATCTCTCTCATGTATTCATCAGAATCCGGTAAAGATTATTCTCCGACTTTGGTCATGATAACATCGGAAATTTTTCCCTTTGCCTCAAGAACGCTACTCCCATTTTGCTCCTAAAGTTTTAAAAATCTGAAAATTACATACAACTTTCCCGGTATCTCTTGTCAGACTTTTCACCGACTTTTACCATAGTTATGCGCCACACGGTTTTGCTCTATGCGGTTTTGCACCATAGGATTATTCGCTATAAAATCCCGCATAAAAAGGCGCAACTATATTGATGAAAAAGCAGAGAGGAGGTGAACTTGCAATGAACAAACTAAAAGAAAGGAGAACAGCGATTGGCACGTATTTCAGATCCCAAAAGGCTCGAAAAGGCAAGATGGAAAAACTCTTCTCAGGATAACAAGACAAGAGATATCATCGTGCAGGAAATCAATGAAACTGTGGAGAAAAACAGACAGGGCATAAGGAAGATTACCGTCATAGAACCCACATTTTCACAGGAACTAAGCGGTAAAATTCCGAAAAAGCGGGTTGCCGCCTATATCAGAGTGAGTTCTCAGGAGGATTCCCAGGCCAACAGCTATATCATGCAAAAACATCATTTTAAACGTGTGATAAATGAGAATCCCGAATACCGATTCGTGAAAATATACGGTGACGAAGGTATCTCCGGAACCTCTCGCAAAAACAGAGACGGATTCAATCAGATGATGGAAGACTGCAGAGCCGGGAAGATTGATCTTATTCTTACCAAGAGCATCAGCCGCTTTGGCAGAAATATAATTGATGTCCTTTCTTCCCTTGAAGAGTTATCAAGTTTGGATAACCCTGTTTCTGTTATTTTTGAAAGCGAAGGCATAGGTACTACAGACGGTAAAAATTCCCTTATCATCGTAATCCTCTCTGCCCTTGCCGAAATGGAAAGCAGGCAAAAAAGTTTTGCAATAAAAGAAGGAATCCGCTACAGGATGCAGGAGGGAATCTACAAATTCGGTCTGAGTCATACTTTAGGTTATTATCGGGATTACACCGGTCGTATCAAGATTGAACCCGCCGAGGCTGAAATCGTCAAATACATCTATGATTCCTTTATCGAGGGTGCCACCTTTACTTCCATTGCATCCGCACTTACCACAATGGGGATACTCTCACCCACAGGCAATGCTTCATGGCCCGCCTCCACTGTTAAAAGCATTCTCAGCAATGAAAAATACTGCGGAAATGTTCTTTACCAGAAAACCTATGTAAAAAACTTCAAAACACATCTCAGCGTCAAAAACAAAGGTGAGCTTAGAAAATGGTTTTGCGAAGATACCCACGCCCCTATTATTTCTCATGAAAAATGGGACAAAGTGCAGTATCTCATTGCCAACTATCATCCTGACAGACGAAAAGTAGGTGCAAGGGTTATAAGTATCCTTCCCACTTTTTTCAGGATAAAGACCGGCCCCTTAAGGGGCTATTACGTTCTGGATCTTTCCTGGAACAAAGCTCTTCGTCAGTCATTTATCGAATTAATGAAAAATAAAGCATAAAGGAGATTATTAATTATGAGTATCGATTTTTCAAACATCAACCTTACAGTCATGGACATTTCCGTAAACTCTTCACCGGATATTTTTATAAATACCAGCGGAGTTTCTTTTACCAAACGCGTGCTTGAGGACATGAATTATCCCGCATACGTCCAGTTTTGTTTTGATATGGATCACAGATATTTTGCCGTAAAAGTATGCCGAAGCTGCGATGCCAAAGCTTACCCCATGGTAAAGCAGGGTTCAAAGCCCGGAAACACCATCTGTATTTCCAATAAAAACCTTAAATACGTTCTTACTGCCA
>JAIKXH010000017.1 GCA_024684215.1 Lachnospiraceae bacterium | reverse complement strand
TTAATGTGTTTTTATAAAAAACGGCGGGAAGATGTTACCATCTTACCCGCCATCTTTGACTTAAGTGTTCAATCGATTCGTCACTTAATTTATTTTCACAGAGCACTTCCTTTTTTAAAGGGTCATTTATTCTTTTTTTTTTCATCTTCGCAAAGCGCTTCAAGTCTTTTTTCAAAGAGCTTTTCATCAACGGGGATATCAGCCCAACCATCAGTCCATGCGGATATGTAAGCGGCATTGGAGATAGAGAGGGAGTTTAGTCCCTCATAACCATTGGCAATTAATGGTACGTTATCGAGTATTGCATCCGCAAAATTATTTAACAGCGCGATATGTCCCTCCGGCTCAGGAGCGGTAAACTCCTCATACTCGGTTTCGGGAGCCTCAAAGCCTGTTTTGCAGGTATAGCAAAACTCTCTCTCAGGTACTTTAAGCTTTGTCCATTTGAGCTTTGCATCCTCTATGACGATTTTGCCTCTGTCACCGGAGATCTCTAGTCTGTTGGTTCCGGGGGCTTCGCCGGTGGTGGTGATAAAGGTGGCGGTGGCGCCGTTTTCGTAATCGCCGAATATAGTTACATCGTCCTCTACAGAGATGTCATGGTATTTTCCAAAGGAGCAAAATGCGCGGACTCTTTTGGGCATACCGAATATCCACTGCCACAGATCGAGGTTGTGAGGAGCCTGGTTTAATAAAACGCCGCCTCCCTCGCCGGACCAGGTGGCACGCCATGAGCCGGAATTGTAATAAGCCTGTGTCCTGTACCAGTTTGTGATTATCCATACCATTCGCTTTAGTTCGCCGAGCTGACCGCTGCTTACGATTTCTTTTGCTTTTGCATAGATGGGATTTGAGCGCTGGTTAAACATGATGGCAAAGATAACTCCGGCCTTTTTTGCGGCATCGTTCATTTCTCTGACCTGCCTCGTATATACGCCGGCGGGCTTTTCGGTCATCACATGTATGCCGCGCTTAAAGCACTCTATGGCTATTGCAGGATGGGAGTAGTGGGGCACGGCGATGAGCACCGCATCGATAAGCCTTGAATCCAAAAGCTTTTCCGTGTCTGAAAAGGCCTTTGCGGAAGGGCAGATATTTTTCGCTCTTTCAAGCTTTTCTTCTACGGGGTCTGAAAAAGCGGTTACTTCAATCCTTGGGCAGTGGCCGTCAACAATGTTTTTTAAATGGCCTGTTCCCATATTTCCAACACCGATTATTCCGAGTCTTATTTTATCCATAATCTTAATTTCTCCTTAGGGCATATTTTCAACAATATCTTTTATAGCATCTACCGCTGCTTTAAAAGCTTCGGCGGGAGAGCCGTAGGTGTAAGGGAAGATTTTGCTCTTTTCACCTGCTTCGAGCTTATCGAGTCCGTCGAAAACGGACAGGTGGGGTTCGACGGTTAAAACCTTACCTTTGTATTTGCTTAGGATATAAGGGATATTTCCTTCGCCCCTTCCCGCAGGGACTACAGAGCCGTCTAAAAGCGCGTCCTTAATATGCATATATTCGACGTAGGAGCCGAGCATATCCCAGGCCTTTACCGTATCCTGACCGGACTGGATAAAGTTTGCCGGGTCGAATATGGCTTTGATCTGAGGAAATGTTTTATGAATCTCGAGGCATCTGCTTGCGATATCTCCGTAGATGCCTTTTTCGTTTTCATGGCAAAGAAGGATTCCTGTTCCATCTGCGGCGGTGACGAACTTTTCAAGGCGCTCGCATACATCGTCAAAACGGTTTTCTGCTCCGTAAAAGCTAAAAAGTCTGATATGCTTTGTCTCTAAGATATCGCATATCTCCAGCGTTCTTTTGAATTTGTCGAGGTGGTGGGAAAAATCGTCGTTAAGTCCGATCTTTCCGTAGGGAGAGCCGATTGACCAGACATAGAGTCCTTCATCTTTCAGGCGTTTTATTATCTCTTTTGCTTTTTCTTTGGAGATATCTGCCACATTTTCACCGTCAACACCGCGTATCTCGAGGGCGGAGACGCCGTTTTCCTTCATGGCCTTTATCTGGTTTTTAAGAAGAGGAGACGCCTCATCCGCGAAAGCTGCCAAAGTATATTTCATATTTTGTCGCTCCTTTTTTATATAAGTGATAAATTGCTTTTAAAAAATTATGAGAAGATTTACAAGCTTTATCAGAAGCTGAATCATTAGGTGCTTGTGTTTTATTGATTAAAGGTTAGCATGACTTAATATACATTAAAATTGCAAATTTAATATAAAACATTGCAAATAGTGTCATATAGATTTATACTTTTTATACTATGGATTATTTATATGAATTTGAGGACAACGATATATATACCAGGTACGCAAAGGACGAATCGGCGGACAAAAGCTCTTACAGTATGCATATCCACGACAGGTGTGAGCTTTATTATTTTTTGGAGGGCAATGCTTCCTATATAGTGGAAGGAAGGGAGTATCCTTTAAAAAGGGGAGATATGCTGCTGATGAGGCCCGGAGAGGCGCACTGCGCCAGGATACTGGGGAAGGGGACCTATGAGAGGTATGCGATAAATTTCCCTCTCTCTATCTTTGATCATGTGGACCCGCAAAGGAGGCTCATGGCGCCGTTTACCGAAAGAGAGCTTGGAATCGGCAACAAATACAGTGAGCCCGGCTTTATGGAATTGTTCAAAAAAATGTGCTCCGAATGCACTGATAATTATGAAAGATACATATTGCTGTATTCCGGCATCATTGAGATAATGAGAAATGTAGCGGAAAAGTTTTATAATAAGGAAATGGGTGCTAAGAGAGAACTCTCCCAGGGGGAGAAGATACTTGAGTATGTAAATACTCATATTACCGATGAACTTTCGCTCCCGGAGCTTGCAAAGAGGTTTTATATCAGCCGCTCACAGTTTTGCAGGATATTCAAACAGGCATCGGGCGCTTCGCCTTTTCAGTACATTTTGGCGAAAAGGCTTATTATGGTAGGCGAGCTCATGAGAGGCGGAATGGGCGCTTCCGAGGCGGCTCTGGCCTGCGGATTTAACGATTATTCCTCTTTTTACAGAGCGTATGTAAAAAGATACGGACGCGGGCCGAGGGAAAATACCTCAGGCAAATAAATGTTTCGGAAAAATTATTGTTTACTTTTGGATAAACCTGTGATAATATAGCCAATGTATGTGTAAAGCCTTCACTCAGATTTGGGACACTCCGACCCGGTCTTAGTGGGTGGCGATGTTAACGCAAAGGTTTGATGTGCTTATGCGCGGATAGCCTTGCAGGATTAATTTAGGAGGAATCAAAATGATTACCAAAGAGAAAAAGACAGCTATTATGAACGAGTATGCAAGAACTCCCGGCGACACCGGTTCACCTGAGGTACAGGTAGCAGTTCTTACAGCTAGAATCCAGGAGCTCACCGAGCACCTTAAGGAGAACCCCAAGGACCATCATTCACGTCGCGGAATGCTCAAGATGATCGGTCAGAGACGTGGACTTCTTAAGTATCTTCAGGAGAAGGATATCGAGAGATATCGTGCTCTTATCGAGAAGCTTGGTCTTCGTAAGTAATAATCCTTTTTTACAAATCAGCGGAGTCGCCCGAGAGGGTGCTCCGCTATTGTTGCATAAAAGGTGCTTGATTTAACTTGTTTAAGAGGCGCTTTTATGAGATAATGTTAGGTAACTTTGGAGCAGAAGCTTTCTGCCGAGACCGCTGAAAAAATCAGGAAAATCTTCCCGGAGTTTTCAGTAGTTTCGGTAGCATCTGCTTCAGAAATATATAGCGCTTTTGCGCAGCCGCCAAGGCGGCAGAAAGGAGCAGTATGGCTTACAAGACATACGAAATGGAGCTTGCAGGCAGAACACTTAAGGTTGACATTGACCGTGTGGGCAAGCAGGCAAACGGCTGTGCGTTTATGCATTACGGTGATACCACTGTTTTATGTACCGCTACAGCATCAGAAAAACCCCGTGACGGAATTGATTTCTTCCCTCTTTCTGTAGAGTATGAAGAGAAGATGTACGCAGTAGGAAAGATTCCCGGAGGATTCAATAAGCGTGAGGGAAAGGCAAGCGAGAACGCTATCCTTACAAGCCGTGTTATCGACCGCCCCATGCGTCCCCTTTTCCCCAAGGATTATCGTAACGATGTTACTTTAAACACCATGGTAATGAGCGTAGACCCCGCAACCCGTCCTGAGCTTGTTGCAATGCTTGGTGCATCTATCGCAACCTGCATTTCAGACATTCCTTTTGACGGACCTGCAGCTATGACTCAGGTTGGAATGATTGACGGTGAGTTTATCATCAATCCTTCACAGGAGCAGTGGGCAAGCGGAGACTTAAAACTTACCGTTGCATCTACCCGTGAGAAGGTTATCATGATCGAGGCCGGAGCTAACATCATCCCCGAAGCTAAGATGATCGAGGCTATTTACAAGGCTCATGAAGTTAACCAGACCGTAATCGCGTTCATCGACAAGATCGTAGCAGAGTGCGGAAAGAAAAAGCATGAGTACACCAGCTGTGCGGTTCCCGAGGAACTTTTCGCAGCTATGAAAGAGATTGTTCCTCCCTCAGAGATGGAGACTGCTGTATTTACCGATGACAAGCAGACCCGTGAGGAGAACATCCGCGTTATCACCGAGAAATTCGAAGAAGCATTTGCAGAGAACGAAGAGTGGCTTGCAGTACTTGGCGAAGCTGTATATCAGTACGAGAAAAAGACTGTACGTAAGATGATCTTAAAGGATCACAAGCGTCCCGACGGTCGTGAGATCACTCAGATTCGTCCTCTTTCAGCTGAGGTTGACCTTATCCCCAGAGTTCACGGTTCTTCAATGTTTACCCGTGGACAGACTCAGATTTGTGACGTTGTTACCCTCGCTCCTCTTTCAGAGATGCAGAAGGTTGACGGACTTGATGACAATGTTACCGAGAAGAGATATATTCACCACTACAACTTCCCTTCATACTCCGTAGGCGAGACTAAGCCCAGCCGCGGACCGGGACGTCGTGAGATCGGTCACGGAGCACTTGCTGAGCGTGCACTTCTTCCTGTACTTCCCAGCGTTGAGGAGTTCCCTTATGCTATTCGTGCCGTATCCGAGACCTTTGAGTCAAACGGATCTACTTCAATGGCATCTACCTGTGCATCTTGCATGTCACTTATGGCAGCAGGTGTTCCTATAAAGAGCATGGTTGCAGGTATTTCATGCGGACTTGTTACCGGTGATACCGATGACGATTTCGTACTTCTTACAGATATCCAGGGTCTTGAGGACTTCTTCGGAGATATGGACTTTAAGGTTACCGGTACTACCGAAGGTATCACCGCTATCCAGATGGATATCAAGATTCACGGTCTTACCAGACCTATCGTTGAAGGTGCTATCGCAAGATGCCGTGATGCAAGACTCTTTATCATGGATAATTGCATGAAGCCCGCTATCGCAGCTCCCAGAGCTACCGTTAACGAGTGGGCACCCAAGATCGTTTCCATGCAGATCGACCCTGACAAGATCGGTGAGGTTGTCGGACAGCGCGGAAAGACCATCAACGAGATTATCGCTCGTACCGGTGTTAAGATAGATATCGATGATGACGGACGCGTTTCCGTATGCGGTACCGACAAGGCCGGCATGGATCAGGCTATCGAGATGATCAAAATGATCGTTACCGATTTTGAGGAAGGCCAGGTCTTCAAGGGCAAGGTCGTTTCAATTAAAGAATTTGGTGCATTTATTGAGTTCGCACCCGGAAAAGAAGGAATGGTACACATTTCAAAGATCGCAAAGGAGAGAGTAGAGCATGTAGAAGATTATCTCACTCTCGGCGATGTCGTTACTGTAGTTTGCCTCGGTAAGGATAAGATGGGACGTATCAGCTTCTCAATGAAGGATGTAGCGCAGAACTAATCTGCAGCTTGATTAAATGGAGTAAGGGGGCTCCTCGGAAACGGGGAGCCCTTAGTAGAATAAAGAATAAAAGTTTACATAAAGAGGAATTTATTTTCATGGGTAATGTAAGGCGCGTTTACGTCGAAAAGAAAAAGCCCTTTGCCGTAAAGGCAAACGAGCTTCATGAGGAACTTAAAAATTATCTTGGAATTAACGTTGCAGAGGTCAGAATCTTCATCAGATACGATGTCGAGAACATTTCCGATGCTACTTTTGAGAGAGCTTGCAAGACGGTATTTTCTGAGCCGCCTGTAGACGATCTTTATATGGAGAAGATTGACATCCCCGCAGGAAGTCATGTATTTTCCGTAGAGTTTTTGCCCGGTCAGTTTGACCAGAGAGCAGACTCTGCAGTTCAGTGCGTACAGTTTTTGAACGAAAAAGAAAATCCTGTAATTCGCACAGCTGTTACATACATGATCATCGGAAACATTTCAGATGAAGAGTTTGACAAGATCAAGGGATATTGCATCAACCCCGTTGATTCGAGAGAAACCGGTCTTGAAAAGCCCGAAACTCTTATTGCAAACTACGATGAGCCCGCAAATGTCAAGACGTTTGACGGATTTATCACCATGGAGGAGCATGAGCTCAAGGCTCTTTACGATTCACTCGGCCTTGCCATGACCTTTAAGGATTTCCTCCATATCAGAAATTATTTTGAAAACGAAGAAAAGCGCAATCCCTCAATGACAGAGATTCGCGTTCTTGATACATATTGGTCTGACCATTGCCGTCATACCACATTCTCAACTGAACTCAAGGATGTTGAGTTTAAGGACGGATATTACCGTTCTCCCATCGAGACCACTTACCAGAGCTATCTCGATACCAGAGAAGAGCTCTTTAAGGGCAGAGATGACAAATTCTCATGCCTTATGGACCTTGGTACCATCGCTGCAAAGAAGCTTAAAAAGGACGGCAAGCTTGAGGACCAGGAAGAGTCCGACGAGATCAATGCCTGCTCGATCGTAGTTCCTGTAGAGATGGATTACGGTGACAGGAGAGAGACCGAGGAGTGGCTTGTATTTTTCAAGAATGAGACACACAATCACCCCACAGAGATTGAGCCTTTCGGAGGCGCAGCCACCTGCCTTGGCGGAGCTATCAGAGACCCTCTTTCGGGCCGCGGATATGTATACCAGGCAATGCGTGTTACCGGTGCGGCAGATCCGACCGTTCCCGTATCGGAGACCTTAAAGGGTAAGCTTTCACAGAAAAAGATAGTAAGAACCGCAGCCAGCGGTTATTCATCATACGGTAACCAGATCGGACTTGCTACCGGATATGTAAAAGAGGTATATCATCCCAACTACGTGGCAAAGCGTATGGAGATCGGTGCCGTTATGGGCGCTGCTCCGAGACGCAATGTTATCCGTGAGACCTCCGATCCCGGAGATATCATCATTCTCCTCGGCGGACGTACCGGACGTGACGGATGCGGTGGTGCTACCGGATCATCAAAGGTTCATACCACAAGCTCCATCGAGACTTGCGGAGCCGAGGTTCAAAAGGGTAATGCACCTACAGAGAGAAAGATTCAGAGACTCTTTAGAAGAGCTGAAGTAACCAAGCTTATCAAGAAGTGTAACGACTTCGGTGCCGGCGGTGTATCCGTAGCCATCGGTGAGCTTGCAGACGGCCTTACCGTAGACCTCGACAAGGTTCCTAAAAAGTACGCAGGACTTGACGGAACCGAGCTTGCCATCTCAGAGTCACAGGAGAGAATGGCAGTAGTAGTTGATCCTAAGGATGTCGATGCATTCCTTGGATATGCCGAGGAAGAGAACCTTGAGGCTGTTGCGGTAGCTACCGTTACAAAGGAACCCAGACTTGTTCTCAACTGGAGAGGAGAGCCCATCGTTAATTTGAGCAGAGCTTTCCTTGATACCAACGGAGCACATCAGGAGACTGCCGTTACCGTTGATATTCCTTCCGAGGAGGACAATTATTTCAAGAAATATTCAGTATCCGCAGTAGGCGATGCTGTTGATAAGGACAGTTTTGAGGAAGCACTTATCGCTACATTAAAAGACCTCAACACCTGTTCACAAAAGGGACTTGTAGAGATGTTTGACGCATCCATCGGTGCAGGCAGCGTACTTATGCCTTATGGCGGAAAGTATCAGCTCACCGAGACTCAGTCAATGGTTGCTAAGCTTCCCACCCTTGAGGGCAAGACCGATACCGTAACCATGATGAGCTACGGCTTCGATCCTTATCTTTCAAGCTGGAGCCCTTACCACGGCGCTATTTATGCTGTAGTTGAATCTATGGCGAGAATCGTGGCAAACGGCGGTGATGCTTCAAAGATCAGATTTACATTCCAGGAGTACTTCCGCAGAATGACTTCCGATCCCGAGCGTTGGAGCCAGCCTTTCGCAGCACTCCTTGGTGCATACGATGCACAGATTGGATTCGGACTTCCTTCTATCGGCGGAAAGGATTCAATGTCAGGTACATTCAACGATATCGACGTACCTCCCACACTTGTATCTTTTGCCGTTGATATCGCAAAGGATAAAGAGATCATCACTCCGGAGCTCAAGGCAGCAGGAGATAAGCTTATACTTGTTGAGATTGAAAAGGATGATTTTGATATCCCTATGTACTCAGCCGTATCAGAGACCTACGCAAAGGTTCATGAGCTTATGCAGAAGGGATTTGTAAAGGCAGCTTACGCAATAGATGCAAAGGGTGTCGCAGCCGCAGCCGCAAAGATGGCATTCGGAAACGGACTCGGAGTAGCATTTAGCTCAGAATTAAACCTTGATGAGCTCTTTGTAAACGGACTCGGAAATCTTCTTCTTGAAGTTCCCGCTGACAAGGTAGCAGTATTTGATGAGGTTGAGGCTACAGTAGTCGGAACCGTTACTGAGGAGGCAGCATTTGCATTCGGCGATAAGAAGGTTGCGCTTTCGGATGCATTAAAGGCATGGACCGGAACACTTGAAAAGGTATTCCCCACAAAGGCTGTAAAGGCTACTGATGCTGTAGAGAGTCCTCTTTACAAGGCTGAGAGCATTTATGTGTGCAAAAACAAGGTGGCCAAGCCCACAGTATTTATCCCCGTATTCCCCGGAACCAACTGCGAGTACGACTCTGCAAAGGCTTTCGAGAGAGCGGGAGCAAATGTAATAACAAAGGTATTTAAGAACCTTTCAGAGAGCCAGATCACTGACTCTGTAGAAGAATATGTAAAGGCAATAGACAATGCACAGAACATCATGTTCCCCGGCGGATTCTCAGCCGGCGACGAGCCCGACGGAAGTGCTAAGTTCTTTGCTACCGCATTCCAGAATGCCCGCTTAAAGGATGCCGTAACCAGACTCCTTAATGAGAGAGACGGACTTGCACTCGGTATCTGTAACGGATTCCAGGCTCTTATAAAGCTCGGACTTGTTCCTAACGGAGCGGTTACCGGACAGGATGCAGCTTCTCCTACACTTACCTTCAATACCATTAACCGCCACATCTCAAAGATGGTTTACACCAAGGTAGTCTCAAACAAGAGCCCTTGGCTTGCAGACGCAGAGCTCGGTGCTACTTATTGCAGCCCTGCTTCCCACGGTGAAGGTCGTTTCGTAGGACCCGCAGACGTTATCAAGAAGCTTTTCGAAAACGGACAGGTTGCTACTCAGTATGCCGATATAAACGGTAATGTTTCCATGGATGAAGAGTGGAACGTTAACGGTTCATACATGGCTATCGAGGGTATCACTTCACCCGATGGAAGATGCTTTGGTAAGATGGCTCATGCGGAGCGCCGCGGCGACGGAGTTGCTATCAATATCTACGGAGAACAGGATCTCAAGATTTTCGAGAGCGGCGTCAAGTACTTCTTGTAATAAAGAATAACTTAGTGACGGCAACGACTATGATAGTTCCAACGCGCACACGCCTCGCGGCTCGGGGTCGCGCACGCAGCGGTACTAAATTCGCTTAGAAGCTCATTAAGTACCGGCGGCGCTTTACGGTGCGCTTATGGAAGCTATCATAGTCATTACCTGATAATTAAAGTTTTATATATTGACCGCCGGATGGACGGTAATTCTTCTACAAAGGGGTAGATCTTAAGGAGAATTGCACCCTGATGGCGGTTTTTTAAGGAGACACACTGTATGAAAGCATTTCTTATACTTGAAGATGGAACAGTCTTTGAAGGAACGCACTTCGGCGCTGACAAAGAGATCATCAGCGAGATCGTGTTCAACACTTCAATGGCAGGATACCTTGAAGTCCTTACTGACCCTTCCTACGCCGGACAGGCTGTTTGCATGACATATCCTCTCATAGGAAATTACGGCGTATGCTATGAGGATATGGAATCGCGCAAGGCTTGGCCCGACGGATTTATAGTCAGAGAGGTATCAAAGATTCCCAGTAACTTCCGCTGTGACGTATCACTTCAGGAATTTATGGTAGAGCAGGGTATCCCCGGAATCTGCGGGATAGATACCAGACAGCTTACAAGAATCCTTCGCGAAAAGGGTACTATGAACGGCTGTATCACTACAAATGAGAATTATTCATTGGATGAGCTTGTTCCAAAGATGAAAGCATATACTACCGGAAAGGTTGTCGAGAAGGTTACCTGCGCAGAGAAGTACACTGTTAAGGGCGCTTTGGATCTTTCTGAAAACGGACCTATCTCAGGTCTTGCGGTATTTAATAAAGACGCTTATGAGGCAGGAGAGAGAGAAAAACGCCCCAGCCTTGTAAAAGAGCTTAACGGCAAGGGACTGAAAGTAGCGCTTATGGACTTTGGCGCAAAGAAAAATATCGTAGCTTCTCTTGCGGCAAGAGGATGTGATGTAACCGTATATCCCGCAAACACTCCCGCAAGTGAGATACTTGCGGATAATCCGGACGGAATCATGTTGTCAAACGGCCCAGGAGACCCCAAGGACTGCGGACCTATCATCGACGAAGTAAGAAAGCTTTACGAAAGCGATGTGACCATATTTGCAATCTGTCTCGGACATCAGCTTATGGCTCTTGCTACAGGTGCGGATACACACAAGCTTAAGTACGGTCATCGCGGCGGAAACCACCCCGTTAAGGACCTTTCAAACGGAAGAGTATATATATCTTCACAGAATCACGGATATGTTGTAGATACCGACAATCTCGATGAAAAGATTGCGGTTCCTGCATTTATAAATGTCAATGACGGCACCAATGAGGGACTTAAATACACCGGTAAAAATATTTTCACCGTTCAGTTCCACCCGGAGGCATGTCCCGGACCTCAGGATTCGGGTTATCTCTTTGACAGATTCATTAAGATGATGAAAAAGGAGGAAATCTGACTATGCCTAAGAATCAGAATGTACATCGCGTAATGGTGATAGGATCCGGCCCCATTGTAATCGGTCAGGCTGCAGAGTTTGACTATGCCGGAACGCAGGCCTGCCGCTCTCTAAAGGAGGAAGGAGTAGAGGTTATCCTAGTAAACTCAAACCCTGCCACCATCATGACGGATAAAAATATCGCGGATAAGGTTTATATTGAGCCCTTAACCGTGCCTGTTCTTGAACAGATAATCGAAAAGGAAAAGCCCGATTCAATCCTTCCCACTCTTGGCGGACAGGCAGGACTTAACCTTGGAATGGAGCTTGAGGAGTCAGGCTTTTTAAAGAAACATAATGTAACGCTTCTCGGAACGACCGCTGAGACCATCAGAAATGCAGAGGGACGTCAGGAATTCAAGGACCTTATGGAGAGGATCGGAGAGCCGGTAGCTGCTTCAAAGGTTGTTAAAACCGTAGAGGACGGTATTGCATTTACAAACATCATTGGTTACCCCGTGGTGCTCAGGCCTGCATATACACTCGGCGGATCGGGCGGCGGAATTGCTCACAATCAGCTTGAACTTGAGGAAATACTTGAAAACGGACTCAGACTTTCAAGAGTCGGTGAAGTGCTTGTAGAGCGCTGCATCGCAGGATGGAAGGAAATCGAGTACGAGGTAATGAGAGACTCTGCGGGCAATGTTATCACTGTCTGCAACATGGAAAACATCGACCCTGTCGGAGTTCACACAGGTGACTCAATCGTTGTGGCTCCCTCACAGACTCTTTCCGATAAAGAGTATCAGATGCTCAGAACTTCAGCTCTTAAAATCATTTCAGAGCTCAAAATAACCGGTGGTTGTAATGTACAGTTTGCACTTCACCCCACCAGCTTTGAGTATTGCGTAATCGAGGTTAACCCCAGAGTGTCAAGATCATCTGCGCTTGCTTCAAAGGCAACCGGATATCCCATCGCAAAGGTTGCGGCAAAAATCGCTCTCGGATTTACTCTCGATGAGATTAAAAACGCCATTACACAGAAGACTTATGCATCCTTCGAGCCTGCACTTGATTACTGTGTAGTAAAGATGCCCAGACTTCCTTTTGATAAATTCATCACCGCTAAGCGTACTCTCACAACACAGATGAAGGCTACCGGTGAGGTAATGAGTATCTGCAACAATTTTGAAGGAGCTTTGATGAAGGCAATCCGCTCTCTCGAGCAGCATGTAGATTGCCTCAGAAGCTATGATTTTTCAGCTCTTTCCGTAGAGGAATTGAAGGAAAGACTCACCATAGTAGACGACCAGAGAATCTGGGTTATCGCAGAGGCTTTAAGAAAAGGAATAGATTACGATACCATCTTTGATATAACAAAGATTGACAGATGGTTTATTGACAAGATCAATACCATCGTGGAAACAGAAAAAGCTTTGGAGGAGACAAAGAACGGAAAGGCTCTTGATAAAGAGCTCCTTACAGAGGCCAAGAGAATTGAATTCCCCGATAATGTTATTGCACGCCTTACCGGCAAAACAGAGGATGAGATACTCGCTATGCGCCGCGCAAACGGCATAACACCCGTTTATAAGATAGTTGATACCTGTGCTGCGGAGTTTGATGCGGCTACACCTTATTACTATTCTGTATACGGCGGAGAAAACGAAGCAAGAGAAACATCCGGAAAGAAAAAAGTACTAGTACTTGGTTCCGGTCCTATCAGAATCGGTCAGGGTGTAGAGTTTGACTATTGCTCCGTACATGCCACCTGGGCTTTTGCCAAGGCAGGCTACGAGACAATAATTGTAAACAACAACCCCGAGACAGTTTCCACAGACTTTGATATTGCAGATAAGCTTTATTTTGAGCCTCTTACAAATGAGGATGTTGAAGCAATAGTTGATATTGAAAAGCCCGACGGAGCTGTAGTTCAGTTTGGCGGACAGACTGCGATTAAGCTCACCGAGCATCTTATGAAAATCGGTGTACCCATCCTCGGAACCAAGGCTGAAGATGTTGATGCGGCTGAGGACAGAGAGCTCTTTGACGAAATCCTTCAAAAGACAGGAATTCCCAGAGCTGCAGGCGGAACCGTTTATACCGCAGAAGAAGCAAAAGAAGTTGCGAACCGTCTCGGATATCCCGTGCTTGTGCGTCCTTCGTACGTACTCGGCGGTCAGGGCATGCAGATCGCGACCAACGATGAAGAGATCGAAGTGTTTATGGAAATCATAAACCGTATTGCTCAAGATCACCCGATTCTTGTAGACAAATATTTACAAGGCAAGGAGATTGAGGTAGATGCGGTTTGCGACGGTACCGATATACTTATCCCCGGTATCATGGAGCATATCGAGAGAACCGGTATACATTCCGGAGACTCTATTTCCGTATATCCTGCGCCTACCATCGATAAAGCAGTTAAGGAAAAGATTGCTGATTACAGCAAGAGACTTGCGCTTGCACTTCACGTAAAGGGTATGATAAACATTCAGTTTATAGCCATTGGTGAGGAAGTGTATGTAATCGAGGTTAACCCGAGGTCATCAAGAACAGTTCCTTACATCAGTAAGGTTACAGGTATTCCTATCGTTGACCTTGCAACTGAGGTTATCATCGGAAAGACCATAAGAGAGCTCGGCTATGAGCCCGGACTTGCACCGGAATCAGAGTATTATGCTATAAAGATGCCTGTGTTCTCGTTTGAAAAGATAAGAGGAGCCGAGATCAGCTTAGGACCTGAGATGAAGTCAACAGGTGAGTGCCTCGGTATATCAAAGAGCTATGATGAAGCTCTCTACAAAGCATTCCTCGGAGCTGGCGTTGAGCTTCCCAAGCATAAGCAGATGATCATTACCGTAAAGGATGCGGACAAGGGCGAAGCCATCCAGGTTGCAAAGAGATTTGAAAAACTCGGATATATAATCTACGCTACACGCTCTACAGCGCTTGCGTTAAATGAGGCAGGTGTAAAGGCAAGAAAGGTCAACAAGATTTCTCAGGAAAGTCCTACCGTTATGGACCTTATCCTGGGTCACAAGATTGACCTTGTTATCGACACACCTACACAGGGAAGAGACAAGAGCCGTGACGGATTCCTCATCCGCCGTAACTCTATTGAAACCGGTGTTTATTGCATCACTGCGATGGATACCGCAAATGCGCTGGCAACCTCTTTAGAGAATGCTATGGCTCAGGAAAGCCTCTCACTTGTGGATATCGCATCCATTTAGTATAATTGTTTTATAAAGTCTGTCAGAATTTTTTTATAGTTTGCCTTTTGAAATGTATTGATTACCGTAGTAGTGATTACCTATACAGAGATTTTTATCTCACGGAGGATAAAGACCGGTGCAAAGCGTAATGGTGCTTGGAGAAAAAGAGACATTCATTATCAGAGTACTTGTAAAAAAGCTCAATGATGCGGGCTTGTCCGCTGAATTTGTGCCTGCAACCGTGAATGATATCAACGATAGGTGGAATGATTTCAGAATACTGACATACTATTTCGAGACCGATGAGGAATTGCCGGATGAGGTAATCAGATTTTTGGATGATAGATTTAACGAATCCGAGAAAAAGATAGTTTTAATAGGCGATGCGGAAGATACTAAGCAGTTAAGCGAAGCACTTTTAGGAGATACTGTAGCTAAGGTATTTACAAGGCCGCTTGACAATGAAAAATATATTTCGACGATGACGATGCTCCTCGGTGAGATCGAGAATTTCACACAAAAAAAGAGCATCCTCATAGTCGATGACGATCCGACTTATCTTGGCCTTGTCAGGGAATGGCTAAAGGACGATTACCGCGTAAATATGGCAAACTCCGGGCTTCAGGCGATAAAATGGCTTGGAAAAAATAAGGTGGACCTGATACTGCTCGACCACGAGATGCCGATAACAAACGGTCCCGAGGTTTTGTCAATGCTCAGAAGCGAAGATGAAACAAAGGATATCCCGGTTATCTTTTTAACGGGAAAGGGCGATAAGGCCAGCGTTATGCAGGTCGTTTCTTTAAAGCCTGAAGGGTATTTTTTAAAGACGGTAAAAAAGCCCGAACTTTTGGAAAAGCTTAATGAGTTTTTTGAAAGCAGGGAAGAGTAGCTAAAAAGCATGACAGTAAAACAGAACAGCAAAAAAACAATTAAAGCAGATAATTTAGGCAGATAATTTAAGCAGTCAGAAAATAACAGAAGAACAGAAAAAGTATTATCCTCCGACAGTCAGTGAATATAAGCTGACTGCCGGGGGAATTTTTTTTTGAAAAAAAAGTATTGACATATAACAGTACATACTGTATATATAACATATAAACAGTTGTGCACAAAGCATGTATTAAACGTAAAGGTGATGTGAATGATAATTTTACAAAATTCCGGAGTCCCAATTTATCAGCAGATTGCAGAGCAGATAAAAGGGGACATTATAAGCGGGAAAATCAAGGAAAATGAATATCTTCCGTCTATCAGAGGATTGGCCAAGGATTTAAAAATTTCGGTTATAACCACTATGAAAGCTTACGATGAGCTTGCAGAAGAAGGGTATGTGACCGCGATACAGGGAAAAGGATACCTTGTAAATTCTCAGGATACGGAGATGATGAAGGAACAGCATCTTCGCAGGATAGAGGACGGACTGACGGATGCCATAAAGGCGGCGAGACTTGCCGGAATTGGCGCCGAGGAACTAAAGGGAATGTTAAGTATGCTTCTTGATGAGGAAGGGTAACAGAGGGAGAAACACATTTAGTGTGAAGCTAGATTGCAATTCAGTAAAAAGAATGCAATTAAGTGTGAAAAGGAGATCGCAATGAATTTTGAAGATGTAATCACAGGTAAAAACATAGAAAAGAGTTTCGGAGGCTTTAAGCTTGATGTGCCGGAGCTCCATATTCCAAAGGGATTTGCAACTGCCCTTATAGGTGAGAACGGTGCCGGTAAGACTACACTTTTAAACCTTTTAACCGGTATCAGGCTTGACGGAAACGGAGAGTTTAGATATTTCGATAAATATGACGGAGTAGAGAGCGATGACGATGTCAAAAACTCTATCGGTTATGTAGGAAGCGGTTATTATTATCTTCCTCACTGGACCACTACTCAGGTTCAGGAGATCATGGCGCTTTTATTTGATTCTTTTGACAAAGAAAAGTTTGCAAAGCTTGCAAGTGCGCTTGCGCTCGACCTCAAAGGAAAGATGGGCAGCCCCAAAAAGGTGAGCGAGCTCTCCGACGGTAATAAGGTCAAGCTGATGCTTTGCGGAGCGCTTGCAAGAAAGACGAAAATGCTTATTATGGACGAGCCCGCATCACCGCTTGATCCTTTGATGAGAGACAATCTCTGCGACCTCATCAGAGAATATTTAAACAACGGTCAGGGGGAGAGAAGTGTGTTTTTCTCAACTCACAATGTGGCTGATATGGAGAGTGTCACCGATTATGTGATGGTGATGGAAAAAGGAAAGATCGTAGAGCAGGGCTTTGTTGAGGATTTAAAGGAAAAATATGTGGTTGTAAAGGGAGAAAAAGAGGACGCCGCAAAGGCAAAGAGTATTTTGTTCTCATACAACGAAAACACATACGGATTTAGCGGAATATGTCTCTCGGAAAAGTTGGACGCTCTTGCGGGACTGAATATTCAGACCGAGAGAGCAAGCCTTACGGACATTTGCGTAGCGGTAATGAAAAAGTATTCCGGACTTAAGCTTACCGGGGATATTGAGATATAAGAGGAGGGGCTATGAAAGCAGTTAAGACTTATTTATCTGTATACCCTTTCTGGTACAGATTTGTGGTATTTATCATAGAGCCGGCCGTTATAATAGCCGGCGGTGTTATAAATGCGGCATCAAGCACCGGCGATTACAAATCCGGATTTATCGTTGGAATGTCGGCAGCGATACTTATATATGCAGAGCTTTTCGGTGAGTGGTTTACTTTGGGCGAGATATGCGTAAAAAGAGGGGCTTTTGGAGAAGCGGTACTCAGTTCCCCCAGGGGAAGGCTGTTTGTAAAGCGTTTCGCGGTTGTTGACGTTTTAAGAAAGCTGATAGGATATCCGTTAATATTTGTGATTCAGCAGCTATTAGTTTATCTAATTATACCGGAGGATGTTAATTTTGCCGATGCGCTGGTGGCGGGAATTATATGCGCGGCCTCGGCAATGTCCGGAATACTTGTCCTGCGCCACACAAAGGCAATCGCCATGAGAGTGGTCTCTTACCTGGCTATGGGAACTACGGCTGCCATATTGGCCGTTCCGTATTTTTCAACCGGGGTTTACGGAGTCAAAGTTTTCATGACGGTTGTATCCGCATTAATATGTGCTTTGTTTTCATTTTTAACCGTATCTACGGTTATTAAGAGTTCAAAGGGGGATTATTATGACTGATCAAAATATTTTAAAAACAACGAAAACTGCATTCGGACTTTTAAAGTATTCCATGCAGTTAAAAACAAATATTATACTTATGATAGTTTTTATAATCATGGGGCTTATGTATGAGGTAATGTCTATGTTTGGAGGCACAGGGGTGGCATTTTACAACGGAGCATGGATGTTTGCCCTGGCGCCTATGTACATAGTTCAGCTTTTGTATTCGGTGTTTATGGCAGGCGTTATACAAAGCTCCGGTATTAAAAAGGCTGTCATGACGGACGGAGCTTTTATGCTAAAGGAAATCGTGACTCTTACAGGCTTTTTAATCATCGCGGTATGCAGGTACTTTAGCTTCAAAAACGGACATAACAATGCTGACAGTATTTTGTTCGGACTCTTATTTTTCGGAGCTTTCAATATCTTAACAAGCATATATACAATTGTCATCTACAGATTTATGTATGCCGGATACATTATTATTTTACCGATCCTTTTGGTATTTATGCTTGCGCCTCTTTTTAACGATGCGTTAAATATTTTTAAAGGCGATCTGGCCGGAACAGTTTTATCGGCTTTGCATTTAAGCGGAAACTATGCTATGTGCCTTTTGACGGCAGTCGGATTACTGCTTATTGATGCGCTGGTTTTCTACTTTTTGTCAAAGGGATTATATAATTATTCTCTTGATGAGAGGGTGTTCAAACGTCTTCTTGCAAGAGTCAGGTAATTGAGGTATATTTAAGCATAAGATTTACTTATGAGGAGAATTGAAATGGAAAAATTATCCAATCAAGAACGACTAAAGCCATGGATGGGGGTAATCCTTTTTGTAGTAGGTCTCTTGTTCCTTATGTTTGCAGGCTCTTTTATGCAGACAAAATGGGGAATGGTAGGACTTGTTACGACAGAGCTCGGATTTTTGGCAATTTCTGTTATCTACTGCCTTATCACCAGGGTTAAGATAAAAGAAGTTTTTCCGATAAAGAAAATCACCGTAGCTGACTTTTTCGGTGTGGTATTTATGCTTATCGGATCGTTTATGTTAAACCTTATATGCGTTGGTGTGTCTCTTTTATTTACGCCCGATGCATCTGAGGAGATCGGCGGACTTTCCGGATTTTTATACGGAAGTACATCACTTTATATAATTATCATGCTGGTTGCAGCCATCCTTCCCGCTATCTGCGAGGAAGCTTTTATGAGAGGCGCGGTATTATCCAATTTCAGAAGTATCAAAAAGGATTGGGTAATCTGTCTTATAATCGGTGCGATGTTTGGTATTTTACATTTATCACCTCTTAGATTTTTAAATACCGCATGCCTTGGATTTGTACTTGCATTTATCATGGTTAAAAGAAACAACATTCTTTTACCGATGCTACTGCATTTCTTAAATAATTTCATTTCTACTGTTGTGGGATTTGTATCTCTGAAAGCTTCGGGAGGCGAAGCTGCGCAGGAGGCGTTGAGCGCTGCTACGACTGCGCTTGACAGTATGAATGGTCTTACATTTCTCGGATCATATTTAACTATCGGTTTTTCATGTCCGATTTTCTTTGTGCTCGGAGCAATGCTTTTAGACAGAAAAAATCACAGACCCAGAAGATTCCTTATCGCGGGCATTATCTCGGCTGTACTTATGGTAGCCGGAATAGCGCTTACATCAACCTCCGTCGTTAAGAATATGTTAGGAGGGGATGGCTTTAGCTGGAATTATTCTTATGTAGTTACACAGGAAGATATTTCGGGAAAAAATCTTGCGGAAAGCAACTTTACGGTCGAGGAAGAAAAAAGTTTTATGGTAATTGTCTCTGCTACGGCCGGGGACGCAGAAATTAAGTTTGTTATGGAAGATGAAAACGGTGAAGTTATTTTTGAAAAATCCTCATCCGGTATGCTCATTGTATCAGAATCAATTAATTTACAACCCGGTGATTATACGTTATACTTTGAGGGAAACGACGATATAGTCGGAAATAAATTAACTTATCAGGTAATTGTTAACTAGCTCTTATCAAAGTACTTATGTAAAAGCGGAGACATCATTTATGGAAAATAAGCTAACTCTTGAAAAGATTATCTTAACCAATATAATGATGCTCTGCTTTTTTGCATTAATGGCCTTTTTAATTGTCGGGTCAATCGTACTTCCGAGGGAAGCGCGGGGCTTTGACGAGAAATGTACCCCTCTTGAAACTGATTGGTATCTTTTAAAAGAGGACGGCTCTACTGAGCCTATCTATCCGCCTACAAGGATTGATTATCCAAAAGGCGAGATTATGACTGTCACGGCAGTTTTGCCGGAGATTAAAGACACAAACCTCATGCTGATGTTCAGAAGCTCTCAGCAGGATATGGCGGTTTATATAGACGGCGTGCTCAGGGAAGAATATACCACGAAGTACACCAGACCATTCGGAAAAGCCAGTCTGTCTACAAATGTTTTTGTGGAGCTCGATGAGAGCGACAGCGGAAAGATAATACAGGTAGATCTTGAAAGTCCCAATGAATACAGCGGGACTTTTAATGCTGTTCATATAGGAACTTTTATGGGGATTTATGCTTACCTCTGGGGAAAGTACGGAGTCCCTTTTGTTACGGCATTTTTGCTGATGACATTCGGTATTATCGCCGTAATACTCAGTTTCATTTTACAGTTTCGGTATAAATTTGCGTTTTCTCTCAAATACGCTGCATGGGTGGCGATATTTACATCCGTGCAGGCAATAGTTGAATCTAAATTGAGGCAGTTCTATTTTCCGAATATGTCAGTGGCGGGAGCTGTCTCTTATCTTGTGGTGGGCTTCGCACCGACCGCGCTTTTGCTCTATGCGGAAGCGGTTCAAAAATTCCGTTATAAGAAATTATACAGAGTAGCCATCATCATAACGCTTGCTGCGGTAATAATAAATGCTGCGCTTCAGGTGTTTGATATTCAGGACCTGTTTGATTCACTGCCCATTACATACGGCCTTACGGCCATGACTGTACTTATAACCATTGGCACTTTTGTAGCCGATGTGAAAAGTGGCCATGTAAAGGAAATCCTAATTCCTTTTGTCGGGATGTTTTTAACCTACATTTGCGGTGTGTTTGAAATCGTATCGCAGCTGTTCTACATTTTGGATGTCACGGACTTTTATTTAAATCTCGGTGCCGGGGTACTCCTTACATTTGCCATAGTAGACAGTATCGGACAGGTGGCAGGAATTTATCAGGAAAAGCAAAAAGCAGAGCTTGCAAACAAGGCAAAGAGCGAGTTTTTGGCAAATATGTCCCACGAGATCCGAACCCCCATAAATGCGATAATGGGTATGGATGAAATGATCCTGAGGGAGAGCTCGGAGGATAATGTTAAGGGATACGCCACCGATATAAAAAGAGCGGGAGAAAACCTGCTGGATATTATCGGAGATATACTCGATTTTTCAAAGGTGGAAGCGGGCAAACTGGATTTGGAGTATGAAGAATATTCGCTTCCCGAACTTTTATGTGATATAAATAATATCATCAAGGGAAGGGCTGAGAGCAAAAACCTCGATTTCAAGATTGTGGCACAGGAGAGCTGTCCCAAAAAGCTTTACGGTGACGAGTCAAGAATCAGACAGATTTTGCTTAATCTTTTAAATAATGCGGTAAAATATACCGAGGAGGGAAGTGTCCTTTTGGATGTTTCCTATGTACGATATAACGATTCGGATAATAACAATATACTTATGAGGTTTTCCGTAAAGGATACCGGAATAGGTATAAAAGACGAGGATAGAACCAGACTTTTCAACAATTTTGAGAGGTTTGATATCTCAAGAAACAGAAATATTGAGGGAAGCGGACTCGGACTTGCGATTACGGACAGGCTTCTCAAACTTATGGGAGGACGCATTCAGGTGGTGAGCGAATACGGTAAGGGGTCAGTTTTTACCGCCGTGATTCCCCAAAAGTGTGTCGGAAAAGAAATCCTCGGAAATATTAAGGAATGCCTTGAAAAGGATGAACATGACCTTGCGCAGTACCATGAGTCATTTAAAGCGCCTGATGCTAAGGTGCTTGTGGTTGATGATGTGGCCATGAACGTCAATGTTATAAAGGGACTTTTAAAGAAAACGGAGGTTAAAGTATATACGGCTTTAAGCGGACTCGATTGTATAGAGATGTGCAAAAAGGATAAGTTCGATTTGATACTTATGGATCATTTTATGCCAAAGATGGACGGAATCGAAACCTTTGAGGAACTGAAAAAGAGAAATCTTGTGGATTGCCCCGTGGTTGCACTGACAGCAAATGCCATAGCAGGAATGAAGGAAATGTATCTTGAGAAGGGATTTGATGCTTATATAGCAAAACCAATCAAGCCCGATGAACTTGAAAATGTAGTAAAAATGTATGTTACCAAGATCAAAAAGGACTAAAAATTTTAACTAGCGAAAGGTATAGGAAGATACTATGGAAAACAAAAAGGTAAATTATACGTCGTCGATTTTTTTCAAAATCATAATGATAGCCGTTATGTCGGTATGTAATTCCGGAATAGTCACGGGACTTATTATGGCAAAATATGTACCCAGTGCGGGAGAGGTGGCTCTCAGAATACTTATAGGTGTTTGTGTAGCGGGCGCAATAAACTCTGTATTTGTATCTGTTTTTGGGAGAAAGATAGTAAAACCCTTAAAGCTTCTCACGGAGAACATATACAAAATGTTCACTTTGGACCTTAGAAAGGCTGATAACCAGGAGATGCTCAACAGCAGAAAGGACGAGGTCGGAATTATCTCCAAAGGAGTAGATGAGTTACGAGAGAGCCTTGTCGAGATAATCTACAAGTTAGAGAAGGTATCATCCAACATAAAGGAGAGCGCCGATTCCATCAACGCAAAAACCGATCTGGTTGCTTCATCTACAGAGGACAATTCTCAGACTGCAAATGTTTTGTCGGGCAGTATGAGTGATACATCATCTACCATCAATTCACTGCTTGCAGAAATCAGTGCCATGAATGATGATATGGAGTCAATATATGAGAAGACCGTAAGCGGAAAGAATCTTGCGGCAGATATAAGTGTTAAATCTGATGCAATTGCCAAGGAAACTCAGAAAAACTCCGATGAGACCACCAATATTTATCATAAGGTTAAAGCCGCTGCCGATGAGGCTATGGAGAAATCACAGTCGGTTGATGAGATTAACAACTTAACTCAGGATATTACCGCCATTGCAACCCAGACAAACCTGCTTTCACTTAATGCTTCAATAGAAGCTGCAAGAGCAGGTGAAGTCGGAAGAGGTTTCGCGGTTGTTGCGGAAGAAATCGGACAGTTGGCTACACAGTCTCAGGCCTCTGTTGCCAAGATTTCGGATGCGGTAGCTATGGTCAAAACATCGGTCGGCGAACTCCAAAACTGTCTTACAGAGGTACTTACATTTGTAGATGAGAAGGTTACAAAAGACTATCGTAATTTCCTTGATGCTTGTAACGAATATGAGGATCAGGCAAATATGATGAGTGAAAATATGGATGCTGTTGCCGGTTCCATAGATGGATTCAGACAGATAACAAACCATATGAATGAAGCAATGGGCTCTATAAATGAGGTTGCCGGTCAGGCTGCCGATGATGTGGCAAACATTGCGGACAAGAGTAATGACACAGTATCTGCGCTGGACGATGCAAGGAGAATGATCCAGCAAAACGTTGTGGATGCCGGAAGCCTTGAAGAGATTGTAAGCAAATTTACCGTGTAATAAAAAGCGGTAAGTATACTTATTAAATGTGTATTGATTTAAAATATTAAATTTGCTATAATATAAACCGCTTGCGCGAATACGCAGGCGGTTTTTTTCACAGTTAATTATTTTTATTGAAAAGAGGAAACTATTATGTCAGAAAACGCTAAAGCCGCAGGATGGCGCGAAAACAAGTGGATCCGTGGCGCAATTCCCGCTTTGCTGCTCCATATGAGTATCGGAACAGTTTATTGCTGGTCTATCTTTTCACAGGAGATCGCTGACTATATCGGATGGTCAAAATCTTCCGCTGAATGGGCATTTTCATTTGCAATCTTTTTCCTTGGTATGAGCGCAGCTTTCCTTGGAAACATCGTAGAGAAGGATATTCATAAATCATCACTTCTCGCTACCATTTGCTTTGCAAGCGGTATGGCCGGAACCGGTTTCTTTATCTGGTACGGCGGACAGCATCAGCATAGCGTGCTTGCTCTTGTAGGTATCTACATTTGCTACGGCTTTATCATGGGCGTTGGCCTCGGAACCGGTTATCTTTCACCTGTAAAGACTCTTATGCTTTGGTTCCAGGATCGTAAGGGACTTGCTACCGGACTTGCAGTTGCAGGTTTCGGTGCTGCAAAGGCTATCGCATCACCCATCATGACTTCAATGCTTACCGGACTTTCTTCCGCAGGCAGCGAGATCAACGGCGTAGGCAACGGTATCTGGAAGATGTTCCTTGTACTTGCTGTGGCATATTTTATAATGATGTTTGTCGGACACCTTCTTTTAAAGAAACCCGCAGGATGGCATGAGCCTACCGGCGCTGAGAAGGGACCTTCAATGTTCCAGGTTATCAAGTCAAAGCCCATCGGAACTTATATCGGAATTTGGCTTATGTTCTACATCAACATCACCTGTGGACTTGCACTTATCTCACAGGAGAAGATGATCGTTAAGTGTATCGGACTTGCCGCTATGGCAGGTGTAATGTCCACAATCTCCGCTATCTTCAATGCAGGCGGACGTCTTGGATTCTCAGCTATGGCTGACGGAATGAAGGACAGAAATACCGTTTACAAGATTATCTTCATCATTTCCATTGCTCTTACCGGTATCGTAATTCTTACCAATGGTATCGGAAATGCAAATGTTGACGGAAACATGAACATGGTGCTTGTAATCCTTGTACTTGCACTTATTTTCATGGTAAATGCAGGATACGGCGGAGGATTCTCCAATGTTCCCAACCTTCTTTCGGATCACTATGGAATGAGCAATATCTCCGCAATCCACGGACTTACTCTTTCAGCATGGGCTATTGCAGGCCTTACCGGAAACCAGATGGCAAGCTTTATTGTTAACAAGCTTTGCGCTTCAAGTGCATACACCACCGTTATTGACGGACATGAGTACACTGTTAACCCTGTTGGATATCAGACAGTTCTCTATGTAACAGGAGCTCTCTACATCGTAGCGCTTCTTCTTTCACTCTTCCTTGTCAGACCTTCACAGAAGGCTCTCGAGGCTAAGGCTGCAAAGAAGGCTGCCGCAAATAAGTAATAGTTTTAAAGATTTTAAATAAATATAGTTGCTCCGGACCGGTTTTGGTTCGGAGCTTTTTTTAATATTCATAATCCTATGCTTTTTATAATATTCACAATCTGATACCTTAACGTAAGCCTTGTAATATGATAAAATACTCTTTATGGGACAAAAAAGAAACTATCAAAATGAATTAGAAAATATAATAGATTCCATAGAGGGTGAAGTTCCTACACTGCTTTTGCACGCTTGTTGTGCTCCGTGCAGCAGTCATTGCCTTGATTATTTATGCAAATATTTTAAGGTGACTGTATATTATTACAATCCGAATATTTCTTTGGGTGAGGAGTACAGAAAGAGAGTGGCGGAAGAAAAGAGACTTATAGCCGCATACAACTCAGAGATAATCTGGGGTGAGAGACAGGGACACCCTATTGGTATCAGAGAAGGAAACTATGATCCCAGCAGATTTTATGAGGCTATAAGAGGACTTGAAAATCTCGGCGAGGGAAGCGAAAGATGTTTTAAGTGCTATGAACTTCGGCTGGAACAGACAGCAAGAGCTGTGGGAAATGACTATGACTATTTTTCTACCACGCTTACCATATCACCGTTAAAAAATGCTGAGAAGCTAAATGAAATCGGTGAGAGAATGGCCGAAAAATACGGACTTAAATGGCTGCCTTCGGATTTCAAGAAAAAGGAGGGTTACAAGCACTCCATCGAGTTATCTCAAAAATACGATCTATACAGGCAGGATTATTGCGGATGCGGTTATTCCAAGGCGGAGAGAAATCGTGAAAAGGCCGAAAAGGGACAGCTTCCGATATAAATATTTTTTTAAGTGAAATTTTAGAATTTGATAATTATATTAGTTATGACTAAGTGTTAAAATACTAGAGTCTTTGAAAAGGAAGAGAATATGAAAAAAATACTTGATCTTTTGACAGAAGAAATGGGAAAGGCTTTCGAAGAGGCCGGTTATGAGGCAGAGCTCGGTAAGGTTACGGTTTCAAACCGCCCCGACCTTTGTGAGTATCAGTGTAACGGCGCTATGGCGGGAGCAAAAAAGTACCACAAAGCGCCCATTATGATAGCTAACGAAGTTGCCGAAGCATTAAAGAAAATGACTGTATTTTCAAGTGTGGAAGCAGTAGCTCCCGGCTTTTTAAATCTAAAGCTCTCCGAGGATTACCTCGCAGAATATCTTAAAGGTATGAGAGCAGACAAAAAGTACGGTTTTGAACCCTCAAGAGCTAACGAAAAGGTTGTCATCGACTACGGCGGAGCCAATGTTGCAAAGGCTCTTCACGTCGGACATATTCGTTCCGCAAACATCGGTGAATCAATAAAGAGAATCCTTCGCTTTGCGGGAGACGAGGTAATCGGTGACGCTCACCTTGGCGACTGGGGTCTTCAGATGGGACTCGTTATTTGCGGTATCAAGGAAAGACAGCCCGAGCTTGTTTATTTTGACGACTCATATACCGGAGACTACCCCGAGGAGTGCCCTGTTACTATCAGAGAGCTCGAGGAGATCTATCCCGCATCAAGCGCAAAATCAAAGGAAGATCCCGAGTACAAGGCAAAGGCAATGGAAGCTACCAAAAAGCTTCAGGACGGCGTTCGCGGATACAGAGCATTATGGAAAAACATAATGAAGGTATCCATTGGTGATCTCAAGAAAAACTACAGCTCACTCAATGTCGATTTTGACCTTTGGAACGGTGAGAGCAGCGTGCACGACCGTATCCCCGCTATGGTTGATTACATGAAAAAAGGCGGCTGGGCTGTAATGAGTGAAGGCGCACTTGTAGTTGAGGTTGCTAAGGAGACCGACACCAAAAAGGTTCCCCCTTGCATGGTACTTAAGAGCGACGGAGCCTCACTTTACAACACAACCGACCTTGCTACCATTGAGGAGCGTATGGAGGATATTAAGCCCGACCGTATCGTCTATGTGGTAGATAAGCGCCAGGAGCTTTATTTTGAGCAGGTATTCAGAGCAGCAAGAAAGACAAAGCTTGTAAAGGAGGATACAAAGCTCAATTTCCTTGGATTCGGCACTATGAACGGAGCCGACGGTAAACCTTTCAAAACCCGTGACGGCGGAGTTATGAGACTTGAAAATCTCATAAATGACACCAAGGCCGAGATGTTTGAGAAGATTAAAGAGGGACGCCCCGTTTCAGAGGATGAGGCGAGAGCAATCGCTGATATAGTTGCTATTTCTGCTCTTAAATACGGTGACCTTTCAAATCAGGCTTCAAAGGATTATGTATTTGATATCGACAGATTTACTTCCTTCGAGGGAGATACAGGACCGTACATCCTCTATACCATCGTCAGAATCAAATCTATTTTGGCTAAGTACGCCGAGCAGGGCGGAAAGGTAGATGAAGTAACCATCGGAAAGGCGCTTAACGAGTACGAGAAGGCGCTTCATATGGAGATAGCACAGTTTGCGGCTGTCATGGACAGTGCGGTAAATGAACTTGCTCCTCACAAGATCTGCGGCTACATCTACGATGTGGCAAACGCATTTAACAAATTCTATCATGAGACCCAGATCCTCGGTGAGGCAGATGAGACTCGCAAGGCGAACCTTATAGCGCTTCTTGTCCTTACCAGAGATATCCTTGAGACATGTATAAGTCTGCTTGGATTCGAGGCTCCTGAGCGCATGTAGCGATTCAGAAAGGCAAAATATGGTACTAAGAATACTCAAAGAAGTAAAACAATATACCTTTGCCTCCATCATCACCCCGGTATCAATGATACTTGAGGTTGTAATGGAGCTGTCGATACCGTATCTTATGGCATCCATAATCGACAAAGGTGTAAATGCGGGGGATATGACGCATATCCTTAAAGTCGGCGGTATGATGATTATAGTAGCGCTTATCGGACTTTTCGGAGGCCTTATGGGCGGCCGGTTCGGCGCTATGGCATCTGCGGGACTGGCTAAAAACTTAAGGGAAAGCATGTATAACCATATACAGAATTTCTCTTTCTCCAACATCGATAAGTTTTCGACATCGGGTCTTGTAACCAGACTTACCACTGATGTTACAAATATCCAGAATGCTTATCAGATGATGCTCAGGATTGCGGTAAGAGCGCCCCTTTCCATGATTGTCGCCCTTGTAATGGCATTTAGAATTAATGCGAGAATAGCGTCAATTTATCTTATTGCACTTGTGTTTTTGGCAATAGTTATGACTGTTATAATGCTTAATGCAACGGGAACCTTTAAGAAGGCTTTTCCGAAGTATGATGCTTTAAACGAGTCTATTCAGGAAAACGTGTCGGCTATCCGCGTTGTTAAGGCATATGTTCGTGAAGATCAGGAGATTTCCAAACTTCATAAGGCAGCCAACAATATATATGACATTTTTGTAAAAGCAGAGAAAAAGATTTCCTTCGCTTTTCCTATTATGTCACTTACAGTTTATGCAACCATCATTATCATCAGTTGGATGGGCGCAAAGATGATTGTGGGAAGTGAGCTTACCACAGGTGAACTTACCAGCCTTCTTACTTACTGCATGAGTATTCTCTTTAGCATGATGATGCTTATGATGATATTTGTTATGCTTTCTATGAGTATCGCAAGTATCGAGCGTGTATCGGAAGTACTTAACGAAGAGCCCGATATTGTCAATCCCGAGAATCCTGTTACCAAGATTGCAGACGGAAGCATCAGCTTTAAGAATGTGAACTTCAGTTATCACAAAGAGGGCGGAGAACCTGTTCTTAAAAATATTAACCTTGATATCAAATCCGGTGAAGTAATCGGAATCATGGGTGCTACCGGTTCATCAAAATCCAGTCTCGTTAATCTTATCTCAAGGCTTTATGATGTAACAGACGGTGAAGTCATCGTCGGAGGTCATAATGTCAAGGAATACGACTTGGAGACCCTCAGAAACGAAGTAGCCGTAGTGCTTCAGAAAAATGTTCTCTTTACCGGAAGCATTTACGACAATTTGCGTTGGGGCAATAAAAATGCCACCGATGAGGAATGCAAGGAGGCTTGTAAGCTTGCTTGTGCGGATGATTTCATCACAGCATTCCCCGACGGATACGATACTCATATCGAGCAGGGCGGAACCAATGTATCAGGAGGTCAGAAACAGAGACTTTGTATCGCAAGAGCTCTTCTTAAAAAGCCAAAGATACTTATTCTTGATGATTCCACCAGCGCGGTTGATACCGCTACGGATGCACGCATAAGGAAGGCTTTCCGTGAGTCTATACCCGGCACAACAAAAATTATAATCGCTCAGAGAATCAGTTCCATTCAGGACGCTGACAGAATAATAGTTTTGGACGACGGCGAGATAAATGCCTTTGATACGCATGAAAATCTCCTTGAAAATAACGAGATCTATCGCGAGGTCTATGAATCACAGACCGGCGGAGCGAGAGACTTCGATGAAACGGAGGTGGGCTAAATGGCAGGACCGGGAAATCGTGGTGCTATGGGAAAACCAAGGCCTAAGCTT
>JAIKXH010000005.1 GCA_024684215.1 Lachnospiraceae bacterium | reverse complement strand
AAGTGTAAAACAGAGTCCGAAGCGCATGATGATATGCTCCGGACTCTGCTTTTTATACTATATACGTTTTTTAAAAACTCCAAAAACAAATTCCTACTTTAGAAGCTTACAGCAGATTCTCAATTGTGAGCTCGGGATGCTGCATTAGGTCTACGTAATCGTATCCGCACTGCACTACGGGGCGGGAGAGTTTTTCTTTGTTGAGCATGATGATTTCGGCCTCGCGTCCGTCGCTGAGCATGCAAGCGTTTCTGACGTATGTGGCGCCGACGTTTGAAAGGAAAGAGAGTACATATTCGGCGTCGTATTTTTCAAAGCCTTCTTCTTCGAATATTTCGATTACGCGGAAAGGACACAAAGGTCCGCGGTAAACTCTTGCTGATGTCATAGCCTCGTATACATCGGATATAGCCGTAAGGCGGGCGAATCTGTCAATAGCCTGACCTGAGAGCTGTAATGGATAGCCGCTGCCGTCGTATCGTTCGTGATGCATGAGAGCGGTATTTAAAATATGCTCATCAAGACCTTTTTCTTTTAAGATTTTGTACCCATATATAGGGTGCTTTTGAATATGCTTGTACTCAACCGGATCAAGCTTTCCGGGCTTGGTCAAAATAGAATGGCTTACCTGGAGTTTTCCGATGTCGTGGAGCATTCCGCAAGCCATGGCGAGCTCTCTGTCGGGCTCGCTCCAACCAAGCCAGCTGGCCGCTACGTAGTTTAACAGAGCGACATTCATACTGTGAGCATATGTGAGATCGTCATAATCTCGCATATTATGGATCATATCAAAGGTGTTGCTTCCGCTTCCGGAGTGCTCTATAAGTTTAAGAGGTGCCTTCAAAAGGTCGCCGGTATCAACAGCGGCGGTGCTTTCAATCATCTCATTTAACTTAAATTTAAAGTCCTCGGTGGCATTATCAAAGGTTTTCTTGAAATCTTTGAATTCCTGTGAGCTTTTGATACGTTCGGAGTAAGAAGGATGAGAAGGTGCGTATTCCGCATTTGAGCCCGGAGGCGGAGGCGGAACATCACGCCTTGGAGATAGCGGCGCAGGGCCGTATCCTTCCGTAGTTTCTTCAAGAACGGTGTCTTCCTCTTTTTTTTCGGATGAAGCATCCTCTATGTAAACAGACAAAATACCGTTGAGCTCGATCCTGGATATAAGTACATCCGTAAGCTCGGTCCCCTTGGAGAGGATGGTTTGTCTGTCAAAATTTAGTACATCTTCTGCAAGTATCATTCCGGGAGTTAAATCAAAGGTAGATAGCTTTAGCATAAGACCTCCTGAGTAAATGATTATGGCAAAAAATATATGCCCTAATTAATTATTTTACCATATTGTGTTTGGTATTTAAACTTTTAAAACTATACAAAATTTTGCGCCGCAATTAGTAAATCAGCCGAGTGGAAATGTAAGGTAACAGCTTTAAAAAAAAGGTTTAGATTGAAACATGATACTAAATCTGATAAAATATACTTCGTGTACGCGCCTGTATAATGTAAAATATTTTGGCAATGGCTGTCTTATAAAAAGCAAATACATCAGAGTATTATTTGGTGCGTAAATCATTTCTTGAGTAAGAGGGACTAAAATGAAACTAATTGATAAGATATTTGGTACTCACAGCGAAAGGGAACTTAAGAGGATCAAGCCCATAGCGGACAAGATTGAGGAACTCAGACCTGAATTTCAGGCAAAGAGTGACGAAGAATTAAAGGCAATGACGGATATATTTAAAAAGAGACTCGCTGAGGGAGAGACGCTTGATGACATTCTCCCCGAGGCTTTTGCTACTGTAAGGGAAGCATCCGTCAGAGTGCTCGGAATGGAGCATTATTATGTACAGCTCCTCGGAGGTATTATTCTTCATCAGGGACGTATTCCCGAGATGAGAACAGGTGAAGGTAAAACTCTTGTATCTACCTGCCCTGCATACCTTAACGCACTTGAAGGAAAGGGCGTTCACATCGTAACCGTAAACGATTATCTTGCTAAGCGTGACGCGGATGAGATGGGACAGATTCACAGATTCCTTGGATTAACCGTTGGTTGTGTCCTCAATTCCATGAACTCAGAGGAACGCCAGGAACAGTACAAATGTGATATTACATATGTAACCAACAACGAGCTTGGATTCGATTATCTTCGTGATAATATGGTAATCTACAAAGAACAGCTCGTGCTTAGAAATCTTCACTATTGTATTATCGACGAGGTTGACTCAATCCTTATCGATGAAGCTCGTACACCCCTTATTATTTCGGGTCAGAGCGGAAAGTCCACAGCACTTTATGAGATGTGTGATCTTCTTGCAAGACAGTTAAAGCGCGGCGATGACATCAAGGAAATGTCCAAGATGGATGCCATTATGAATGTGGTTCAGGAAGAGACCGGTGACTTTGTCGTAAACGAAAAGGATAAAATAGTAAACCTTACCGCTGCCGGTATTAAACGAGTTGAGCAGTTCTTCCATATTGAGAACCTTGCGGATCCTGAGAATATCGAGATTCAGCACAATATAATCCTTGCACTCCGTGCGCATAATCTTATGTTCAGAGACCAGGATTATGTTGTTAAGGACGATCAGATTTTCATCGTAGACGAATTCACCGGACGTATCATGCCCGGCAGAAGATATTCAGACGGTTTACACCAGGCGATTGAGGCTAAGGAGCATGTTAAGGTTAAGCGTGAGAGCAAGACTCTTGCCACCATCACCTTCCAGAATTTCTTTAACCTTTTTGATAAAAAGTGTGGTATGACCGGTACCGCTCTTACCGAGGAAAACGAGTTTAGAGAAATCTACGGAATGGACGTTATCGTCGTTCCCACAAATAAACCCATTGCAAGAATCGACCATCAGGATGCGGTTTACAAGACAAAGAGAGAAAAACTCGGTGCTATTGTAGCTGCCATCGAAGAGGCACATGCAAAGGGACAGCCTGTTCTTGTAGGTACTATTAATATCGACTCCAGTGAAGAGATTTCCAGACTTATCACCAAAAAGGGAATCCCCCACAACGTACTTAATGCAAAGTTCCACGAAAGAGAAGCTGAAATTGTAGCCCAGGCCGGAAAACACGGTGCGGTTACCATCGCAACCAACATGGCAGGCCGTGGTACCGATATCAAGCTTGACGATGAATCAAGAGCAGCCGGTGGACTTAAGATAATAGGTACAGAGCGTCACGAGTCAAGACGTATAGATAACCAGCTCCGCGGTCGTTCCGGACGTCAGGGAGATCCCGGTGAATCAAAGTTCTATATTTCACTTGAAGACGACCTTATGAGACTTTTCGGTTCAGAGAGACTTACCGCAGCCTTTAACGCGCTCGGTATTCCCGACGGACAGGAGATAGAGCACAAGGCACTCAGCAATGCGATAGAGTCGGCACAGAAAAAGATTGAGGGTAACAACTTTGGTATCCGTAAAAATCTTCTTGAGTATGACCGCGTAATGAGTGAGCAGAGAGAGATTATTTACGAGGAGCGCCGCAAGGTTCTTGACGGCGAGAGCATGCGTGACTATATCTACAAGATGATCACAGATATAGTAGAGAGCAGTGTTGATACTGTTATCGGAGAGGACACTCCTTTTGAAGAGTGGAACTTTACTGAGCTCAACGAGCTTTTGCTCCCCATCATACCTCTTATTCCCGTTACTCCTGAGCGAGTTAACAAGCAAAAGAAAGCAAGTCTTAAACAGCAGTTAAAGGAAGAGGCGGTTAAGCTTTATGAAGCGAAGGAAGCCGAGTTTGCCGATCCTGAGCAGATTCGTGAGATTGAGCGTGTAATCCTTCTTAAGGTTAT
>JAIKXH010000121.1 GCA_024684215.1 Lachnospiraceae bacterium | reverse complement strand
GAACTCAAATATAGTATGATTTGGTTGGTTCAAACAAATCTACACTCTGTTTTTCTTAGGAGACTATTTTCGACTCTTTTTCCGAATAAAACTTGACGCTATCATCATTAAATTTTTACTTGCTTTTGGCGAGAAAAGATGTTATTATCTCTACACAAGCAAAAATAGTGATGATTTGCATCACAGTGATAAGCATCGGAAAAGTCTGCGAAAACTTTTCGTCCGATGCTTTTTTTGTTATACATTGCGAAAATAACACATATTTCGCAATTATTTTTCCGGTTTTTATGCACCTGACGCATATTTTATAGTATTATTTTTCTTTGGTTTGATACGTAGTTATACTACGATGATTTTTATGTATTTCGTGCATATTTATGAGGAGGTCATTATCTATGGAACCGGCAGAGTCAAAAAGAGAAATTATTAAAGAAACCTTTCTTGTAAACATCGGAAAGGTAATTCATAGAAACCGTAAACGAAAAGGAATAAAAGGTACCGGACTTGCTATTGATGCCGGAATAACTCAATCTGAGATCAGTCGTTACGAAACCGGCAACGTGGATATTTCCGCATCCAAAATGGCGTACATTGCAGATGCCTTGGATTTTGATCTGATTGAGTACACTATTGATGTTAATACCAAGCAACATATGAGTCAGATTTTTAAAGAACTTGTTGCAGCGGGAATCAAACTCCCATTGGATATGCGCCAGGGCAAACTAAGAGAAAAAAGAAAATATCCCAAATATGACAGAACCGATCTCGATGGCAACATAATACCGACTCTTCCTTTGCAAAAGACTCCGAAAAATACTGGCTTTGAACCGCCAACCGAGGCTGATGATAAGTTATTTGAGGATTACCTGTCAATGGAAGCAATGAAAGACAAGGCGTGTTTATTATCCATGTCGTATAAACTTATGGTAAAAGATATAGATGATATAGATAGCAATTCGAAGGATGTTAAGATTGCAATTAGAGCAATAACGCGATATGTGGCCTCCGATCACGATAAAACAACGAACGAGCGCTTAAAAGAATATTTAAAAAGGTGCCAGTCCTTGTATCAGTAAAGATTCAATAACCATGGAATGTTTTGTTTGCTGTAACTGTTCGTTGTGGGGCGTTACATACCAGTTATGTTAGACGTTGAATTTTGCGAGTATTATTAAGAATCGTTAAAAATGTTGAAAAATGGATTTTCTGCGTGTATAATACAGGTAGACGATGATATAAAAGAAAGTTTCATTCCGATAAATGCTTGATATATAAGCAGGGTCGTGAATGATGATTTTGAGTAGGCATAATGTCTTTTTCAACGAGGTGAATGGACTATCTATTACCGATTTTCTTAGAGTATGTATGTCGGGGATGCCTGGACTCAAATGTGTGATTTTTGTTTCTTCCAATATATGATTATAAATAATGATTTATATTGGAGGAACTTGTAAACGTTTTCTCTTAAATGCTCGTTGTTATTGCATATTATATACAGATCTGAGTATAAAAGGAGAAACAATTGAATAGTGGGCGCTTTGCCCTGAAACAGATGTTATCAGGAAAGCGCCGGTGGTTGAGCCTTTCTTGATGATATATATTATTATTAGGAAAGGAGGAAGGCTGAATGAAAGGAGTATGTTTTATGAGAGGCGATGGAATTCGATATGCTATGGAACATGCTAATCCCGAACTTGGTCAGAAGATTTGGGATGAGTTAATGAGACCTAAGCCGTCGATGGACAAGATTAGAGAGGCGAAGGTGCGCGAATTAAAATTAAAAATGATTAAGGCCGAAAGAGAATATGAAAAAGCTTCCGTTCAATGATCAGTTTTACTGCGAGCATCTTGTCCTTACAAGGGAAACCAACATAGAAATTGACAATTTCGTCGTTTGCAAACATCCTGAAGGAAAGGGACTAATGGATTATCTTCAGCAAAAGGCTGTTAGAGATGAAAACGACGGAGTAATGCGAACGTACTTTGTAAGAGATCAAAAAACAGGTGAGCTCGTTGCCTATTTCTCGTTACGCGCAAGTAGTATTAAACTTGAAGTAATGTATGGGAATTCACAAGGCATGTATCCATGCATAGAACTCGCATATTTTGCCATGAATGATGCGTATATTGATAAACACCCTTATAGCAAAGGATCTGGCCTAATTATATTCCATGAAATTATCTTGCCACTTGTGAAGGAGATTTCAAAAACAGTTGGCACTAAAGGAATCATAGGCTACGCGATTAACTCTCCAAAATTACTTGAACATTACATTAAGGACTATGGATTTGCGAGATTGCCCCACGAAAATGAAGAGGAGCTGCACCAAGTGTATCGTCCTGTTAATGATCAAGAATGTGTTTTTATCTATATGGATATTAACTAAGATTAATTGGCTTTTATTGAAACCTATCAACCACATTAGTTCAAAACCGTTCATCGTCGCTGGTGAACGGTTTTTTTGCTTCTATATTCCCAGATTTATCGCAACCCTTTATTCATTGGGGATTATTTCACAATAGCTGCAATAAGTCTCAGAATGTTGCATTTACTATTTAATTTAACCTTGCTTTTAAATGTTAGACTATTAAACTCGCCGTCGCCAATAAAAAAGAACCACCCTTTTTCTTGTTACAAGATGTAGGATGGTTCTTTTTTTGTGAATGAGCACTTAACTTAATAGCATTGCTCTCGCGAGAGCGTCTCTTGTTTTTTTTAGGCCTCTTTTGCTTCTTTTTTATCTTTATAGATGAAAAGGAGGTATGCACTAAGAACCAGCATAAGGTGTGTTATGACAGCGCCGATCTCGATAACCCAGTGAACCGCAGGGGCGTTGAGATCTGTTCCGCTGTTTGAATAAAAAGCTTCAAACAATGTTCCGCAAAGGGAAACTGCAATGGTAGCAACTGCGTTGTAACGCTTTCTTTCAAAAGCAAGCTTTGCGCATGTTACATAGATAAGGATCATTCCGAGAGCACCGAAGCCTACGATGAATTTGTTGAGGAATGCAAGATCTGCAGCAAGAAGAACAGGTAAGCTGTTGAGAGTTACATTCTTGTCCTTCGGGGCATCAAGCCTGTTGGCTTTCAAGGTTCCGATGAAAAGAGTGGGACCGCTGATGAGGAAACCGGTGTTGGCAATGATAACCTTGCTTACGGGAAGATTCCATTCCATTACTCCGAGACCGATAAGAGTCTTGATGGTGGGAATGAAGAAACCTCCGATAAGGGAAATGATCGCGCCTATGAAGTAGATGTAATAGAACGCGGGCTTCATCATCTTACGGAAATAGAAGAAGCCAATGATGGTGAACGTGGCATAGCAGATGGGATTCACATAATCGAGAAGACCAAGTGCAAACCAGTCATTTGTGGCAAAAACCATATTGAAAATCTCCTTTCAAATGATTAATTTTTGTAACTGATGTAATTTTATCACATACTCCGATAAAAAGCGAATTTGGGGCTTTTTTGGTAGGAATTGTTACTTTTTTTAAAAAATTCTTGGTAAAAAATTTACAATATTTGCATAAATATAAGGAAAAAATGAGATAAGGTGATATAATAAAAAATGTCACGTTATTATCTTAAAAAACAGCTATACGATAGACAATGGAAATGATAAGACTTTGAGCCAAAGAACAACTAATTAAGGAGGACCCTATGAAGAA
>JAIKXH010000115.1 GCA_024684215.1 Lachnospiraceae bacterium | reverse complement strand
TCAGGATCTGCAAGTTTTGTAAAATCTATCATTGTGTACCTCTTCCTATTTTTTGTTATCCCCTTATATTGTTAAAACAAATACCGCTGTGTTCAAGCGGACACAGCGATATCTGAATTATTACCGTTTTTTAGATTTCAGCGAGTGCTGCTTCTACGTCGGCGATGATATCCTTCTTGTCCTCAAGTCCGCAGGAAAGTCTGATAAGTCCTGCAGGGATTCCTGCTGCCTCAAGCTGCTCGTCAGTCATCTGTCTGTGTGTTGAAGTAGCGGGGTTGAGGCAACAGCTTCTCGCATCTGCTACATGTGTCTCGATAGCGCAAAGCTTAAGTGCCTTCATAAACTTCTCCGCTGCTGCTCTTCCGCCCTTAAGTTCAAATGAAACTACGCCGCAGCCGCCGTTGGGAAGATACTTCTGTGCAAGTTCATAATAAGGGTCTGACTTAAGTCCGGAATAACTAACCTTTTCAATCTTGGGATGCTTTACAAGGAACTCCGCAAGTGCCTGACCGTTTTCAACATGTCTGGGCATGCGTACGTGGAGTGACTCCAAACCAAGATTTAAAATAAAAGCATTCTGAGGAGACTGGATTGAGCCAAAATCTCTCATAAGCTGTGCAGTTGCCTTTGTGATAAATGCTCCCTCTTTGCCAAACTTCTCGGCATAGGTAATTCCGTGATAAGAATCGTCGGGAGTGCAAAGTCCGGGGAACTTATCGGCATGTGCCATCCAGTCAAATTTACCGGAATCAACGATAACTCCGCCTACTGCTGCTCCGTGACCGTCCATGTACTTGGTGGTGGAGTGAGTAACGATATCGGCTCCCCACTCGATAGGTCTGCAGTTTACAGGGGTAGGGAAAGTATTGTCCACAATAAGAGGAACTCCGTGCGCATGTGCTGCCTTTGCAAACTTCTCGATATCAAGGACTGTAAGTGCAGGGTTAGCGATAGTCTCGCCGAATACTGCTCTAGTATTGTCCTTAAATGCTGCATTAAGCTCATCTTCCGAAGCAGTAGGGCTTACAAATGTAACCTCGATTCCCATCTTTGCCATGGTAACGGCGATGAGATTGAATGTTCCGCCGTAAATAGATGATGAAGCTACGATATGGCTTCCGCATTCGCAAATATTAAAAAGTGCAAAAAAGTTTGCTGCCTGTCCCGAGGAAGTGAGCATTGCTGCTGTTCCGCCCTCAAGCTCTGCAATTTTTGCTGCCACATAATCATTTGTAGGGTTCTGAAGTCTGGTGTAGAAATAGCCGCTGGCCTCAAGGTCAAAAAGCTTACCCATATCTTCACTTGTGTCATACTTAAAAGTAGTTGACTGAACGATGGGTACCTGTCTGGGCTCTCCGTTTCCCGGCCTGTAGCCTGCCTGTACACACTTTGTGTTGATCGTGTAATTTTTCATGCTGTCTCCTCTTTTCTCTTTATATATATTCTTTCTTAATTATTTTCTTATGATTTATCTTATTGTTATAAAAATTTTGGCTTACAATTCTAAATCTTAAAGTCTTTCCAGCTTATGTACTACCTGATTTTACTCGTGTATTACCTGATTTTATTCGCGCCGCCCTTTATCTCGGCCTTGTTTTTGTACATTTCTTTGTCGGCGCGCTCGTATGCTTCGTTAAATCTCTCTTCTCTGTACCACATTGAATAACCGATGGCAAATGAATAATCCGTCTCATTCATGAGCTCGCGCATTTTGGCGATCATATCTTCCACATCTTCTTTTTCGGTATTCATTGCCAAAACGGCAAATTCATCGCCGCCAACCCTGTAGAGTGTACATTTGTCGGTTATCACCGAGGCAATTATTTCGGCCGTTTTCTTTAAGGCTTCGTCTCCGGCCAAATGTCCCTTGTTGTCGTTTATGGCTTTCAGATCGTTTAAGTCAATTGAAATAACCGCGCATTCGCCTTTTCTCTTTATTTTTTTAATGTCGGTACTAAAATTAGTCCTATTGAAAGCTCCGGTCAAAATATCATATCTGAAATACTCCGTATGGATACACAGATAGTAAAATACGGTAGCAAGCGCTATAAAGCTTACCAAAACGCCTCTAAGCCAAAATATCGTCTCTATACCGGTGGCCACAGAAGCAAAGACAGTGGTAAGTATGAGTATTACAGCCTCTGCCATCCTTCTTTTCTTCGCCCAAATATAAATTGCATACGCGATTATTATTATGGCGTAAATGCCGCAAACCACATGTGGTGCGTAAGATAACGGCCCTCTGTTAAATGTACCCTCCTCGTCAAACCAGTATATCCACTGTGTAAAAAATGCGGTCACGGTAATAAAAAATGCAATTATAGCCGGGATATGAAGTATTACTTTTCGCCAGTCACCGAGGAAATTCGTCCTGTAAACCTTTCGGTTCCTCATGGCGATCTCCATAAGCCTTACAAGAATCCATATCCTTAAGTTGTATCCGACAAAATTAACTGCAATATGAAGGACTCCGGAATTGCCCGAATCGGAAAGAACATAGTCCATATTATCTATAATAAGCAGCACAAAAACACTTGCCAAAACCGGATAAAACAGCCTTGACACGTCTTTTTCATATGCATCATTAAGTCTAAGCGTTACAAACAAGAATAAAATCGCACATATCGGTATGAAATTTATCTGGAAAAATTCCTTTAAAATAGCATACATAATAAGACTCCACCTAGTTTTTTATCATACCACGCTTTCTCTTATATCACAATTCAACTTTTCAAAATCACGGCTCAATTTTCAAATCACAATTCAGCTTTCTAAATCACAATTCAACTTTTTAAAATCTTTCCTATGACAAAAACAAAAAACTTCTCAAAAAGTACGCTTAAAATGACCACAACCACCGTCCACGCAAGCAGATCGTCCGTGGCAAGGTAAATCTTTGAAAGGTAAAGCTGCCTTCCTATGGAAAAATGCGGTGTTCCTATAACCTCGGCAGCGATTCCCGCCTTCCATGCAATGCCCGCAGTAAGCGATGCGGTTGATTTAATCTGTGAAGCCGTATTTGGCAAAAAAATATGTCTAAGTGACCTCACATAAGAAAGCTTTTCAAGCTTTGCAAGGTCTGTCAGAGACTTATCCAATCCCTCCATCGCTGTCAGTGTATTTTGATATGTGATCGGAAGTACGATAAGAAACGAGATAAATATTGAAAGCCTAGCGGGCGAAAGCCACACCAGACATATTACGACAAATGAGGCTACCGGTACTGCCTTTATCGTAGCCATATAGGGCCACAAAAAGATTTTCACAGCCTTGATTTTATATGCGGCGCACGCAAGCGCACATCCCAGCAAAAGCCCCAAAATATAACCGCCAAAGATATGTAAAAGACTAAAGCCCACAGCGGTAAAAAAACTTTCATCCCTCCAAATGGAAAAAAGCCTCACAAGTACCTGCCATGGGCCCACAAGCAAAATATCACTGTCAACACAAACTGCCGCCAGCTGCCATAACAGCAGCGCGGCGGCGATTGAGATAAGCTTATAAATGATATTTTTTTTATCTATATTCTTTCTATTATTCATAGATTTACTTGTTATAGTAAAAATCATCCCCGGGGAGATTTCCTCCGACGCTTGCGGGATTAAGTTCATAGAGCGCACTTAAATATCCTGAAAGTGCAGTCTTTAATTCGCTGCCGGTTTTACATGTAAGATTACATCCGGGAAGTGCTTTTTGAGCTAAGGGTGCTTTTGCGACTATTCCGTACTTTTCGATAAGCGCTGCTGCCTCTTCGGTATTTGTGCTTGTATATTCAACCGATGCTGCGTATTCCTCAAGGAAGTTTTTAATAACCGTCGGATGATCCTCGGCAAACTCTTTTCTGCAGGCAACTACACCTGTGACTATATTGCAGTCTGTATCAAGTTCATTCCATGCTTCGTTTAGATCAATCGCTATTCTTACTCCCTCCACTTGGCTTATGGCTGCAGTTACAAAGGGCTGAGGAAGAATAGCAATGGCAGCATCGTCAGCCTTTAAATAAGACAATGCTTCCGTGGTGTCCGCGCACCAAACTACTTCGATATCTTTGTCAAAATCCATTCCGTTTTTGGAGAGGATATATCTTACAGTATACTCGGGAACTGCGCCCTCGCCTGTCATATAAACCTTTTTACCGGCAAGGTCTGTAACGGCATTAACGCTGTCACCCTTTTCCACAACATTTAAAACTCCAAGATTACAAGTAGCCAAAACCACTATGCCGCCCTCGGTTTTGTTGTATATGACAGAAGCTAAATTTGAAGGTATGCACGCTATGTCGATTTCTCCCTTTGTAAGGGGTGCTACCATTGCTGATGCATCGGTTGCGAGGTCTGAAAACGCGTAATTACATGTTGCTTTACCGTTTTCGGCATCATCCATGATCTTAACCATTGTCATTGCGGTAGGTCCGCTCATGGCTCCCACCTTTACGGTAGTATCATCCTTTGCTGCGCCGCATCCTGTAAGCAGTACGGCTCCTGCCATGATGGCCGTAGCGGCCATGACCAAACGCTTTAAAAACTTACTTTTCATCTTTCATTCCTTCTTTCATCTACACTTTATATTTAGAGGCGTTTATGCCTTTTCCATAACGACAGTGTCGATTTCAAAGTCTTTAAGATTCTCTCCAATGTTTCTGTCGTCCGCCTTTGCAAGCATGTTATCTCTGCATCTTTTTGCTGAAAGCTCCTTGCTGTACGCACTGGGGCCTCCGACGCATCCACCCTCACAAACCATTCCCTCTATAAAGCTCTCGGGAAGCTTACCGGCTCTCATAAGTAAAAGAGCTTTCTTGCATTCAAGTATTCCGTCAGCCTTGTAAACTCCGGGAAGTTCGCTGCATCCTTGCTCTTCCATACTCTTAAGTACGGCAGCGGTTACTCCTCCGGCATTTCCAAAGCCCTTTCCGTATTTTGAAGCCTGCTGTGTATACTCATTGTCACAGGGCTCAAGACGGATATCTTTAGCTCGCATTATAGCACGAATTTCGCTGTATGTGAGAACATAATCCGCATTGCCCTCTATATGTTCGTCCACTATCTCAGACTTTTTGGCAATGCAGGGACCGATAAATACTACTACCGCTCCCGGATGGTCTCTTTTTATCAT
>JAIKXH010000110.1 GCA_024684215.1 Lachnospiraceae bacterium | reverse complement strand
ATGCCTGAGTTCGGCGGAAGCTGCGGTGGCGGCGGAAGATACGACAAGATGGTCGGTAGGTTTACCGGGGCGGACGTTCCCGCATGCGGATTTTCCATCGGCTTTGAGAGAATCATTCTCCTTCTTATGGAAAGCGGATTTACCGTACCCGGAGAGGATAAAAAGAGAGTATACCTCATTGAAAAGGGCGTCGGCGGAAAGAAACTTTGCGATATCATTGCAAAGGCTCAGAAGGAGCGCGCCGAAGGCAATAAGGTACTCATCGTTCGCATGAACAAAAACAAGAAATTCCAGAAAGAACAGCTTACAGCCCAGGGATATGAGGACTTCGAAGAGTTCTACAACAATTGATTACATAGCTTTATCTTTTCTTAAAATAATGCTTTGATCACAGAATTAAAAAATCTATTAAAGATTTATTTATGAATATTTAGCGGTCATCCGCACTATAAAAGCCGCAAAGGCTTACTGGAGGAATTAATTAAAATGGTACAGTCAAGAACCCATAATTGTAATGAGCTCAGACTTTCCGATGCAGGCAAAAAGGTTGTCCTTGTCGGATGGTATGAGAACATCAGAAGAGTCAGCAAAAATCTTGGATTTGTTATTTTGCGTGACTTCTACGGAACAACACAGATCGTTCCCGAGACCGAGGAGATGATGAATGCATTCACTGAACTCAACACAGAGTCAACAGTTTGCGTCGAAGGTATGGTCAGAGAACGTTCAAACAAAAACCCCAAGATAGCCACCGGTGATATCGAAGTAGTTCCCGAGAAGGTTACCGTTCTCGGAAAGTGCAGACATGCCGAGCTTCCCTTTGAGATCAATCATTCAAAGGATGCCGACGAGAATGCAAGACTTAAATATCGTTACTTAGACCTTAGAAACCCTGAGGTTAAAAAGAATATTGTCCTTAGATGCAATGTTGTAGCGGAGCTTAGAAAGGCTATGACAGAGGAAGGATTTTTGGAGATCACCACCCCCATCCTTACCGCATCATCACCCGAGGGAGCAAGAGACTTCCTCGTACCTGCAAGAAAGCACCCCGGAAAGTTTTATGCACTTCCCCAGGCACCTCAGCAGTTTAAGCAGCTTCTTATGACTTCAGGATTTGACCGTTATTTCCAGATCGCACCTTGCTTTAGAGACGAGGATGCGAGAGGAGACCGTACTCCCGGTGAGTTCTATCAGATGGATATGGAGATGGCATTCGCCACTCAGGACGATGTCCTCGGAGTACTTGAAAAGGTTCTTGTGCCTGTATTTGAAAAATATGGAATCTATGACCGTATCACTCCCGCTCCCTTTAAGAGAATTCCTTTCAGAGAGTCTATGGAAAAGTACGGAACCGATAAGCCCGACCTTAGAATTGACTTAGAGCTTGTAAATGCAACCGATGTACTTGGCGGAATAGATTTTGAGCCTTTCAAGGGCGCAAATATCGAGGCTGTAGTTGTAAGCGGATTTAATGCTACCAGAAAACAGATAGATCAGCTTATTGCCGATGTTGAAGTTCAGACCGCAAAGAAGGCCTACTGGTTCAGAGTAGATGAAAACGGCGAGATCGTCGGCGGTATTTCTAAATTTGTTCAGCCTATAAAGGATGAAGTTATAAGTAAGCTTGGACTTGAAAAAGGTTGCTTTGTCGGAATTGCAGCAGGAAATAAGGGCGAGAGCGTAAAGACTGCCGGCGTTCTTAGAACCAAGCTTGGAGCGCTCTGCCCCGAGCACATGGACAAGGAACAGTATCAGTTCTGCTGGATCGTAGATTTCCCTATGTATGAGATCGGCGAGGAGTCAGGAGAACTCGAATTCTGTCACAATCCTTTCTCAATGCCCGTAGGAGGACTTGAGGTACTTGAAAAAGCAGCAAAGGGTGAGTTCGATCCCCTTGAGATCATGGCCAACCAGTATGACCTTGTAATCAATGGTTATGAGTCTGCATCGGGTGCAGTCAGAAACCACGATCCCGAGATCATGGTTAAGGCATTTGAACTTGTTCGCCTCGGCGAAGATGATGTTAAGGCAAAGTTCCCCGCAATGTACAACGCATTCACTTACGGAGCACCGCCTCATGCAGGAGCAGCTCCCGGAGTTGACCGTATGATCATGCTCCTTACAGGTGAGGAGTCAATCCGTGAAGTAATCACCTTCCCCATGAACAAGAACGCTCAGGATGTTATGATGGATTCTCCTTCGGCAGTTACTCAAAAGCAGCTTGACGATGTTCATATTGCTATTGTAATGCCTAAAAAGGATGAGGACGAAGAAGAAGCCTAATGCTTAAAATCTATCTTCTAAAATATGAAGATCCGCGCCTTATGGAAGACGGCGAATACATAGAGGCGGCCACAAGTAAAATAGATTCTCACAGGAGAGATATGCTCTCACATATGAAAAAGAATCCTAAGGGTGCGGCCGCTTCTATTGCTGCGGGATTACTCATTGCTTACGCCTACGAAAGATATGCCGAGGGTGATAAAGGAGATGCTTTTGAAATCCTTGAGCTATCGGAAGTTATGAAAAAGATCCCGGAAAACAGATGTTTTAAATTCCGTATAGGAGAGCAGGGAAAACCCTATTTTGAAAACCCCGAATATCCGTATTTTAATATCTCGCATGCAGGAGGATATGCTGCAATAGCTTTATCAGATACCGAAGTGGGTATAGATATCCAAAACAGGAGAAATACAAAAACCATTGATATGGCAAAGAGGTTTTTTGCACCTGATGAAGTGGAAAGCTGTATAAGTGACAAAAGCGGCGATATGTTTTTTAAGCTGTGGTCCAGAAAGGAAGCGCTTGGAAAATGCACAGGAGATGGCGTAAGGCCTTATCTTGATGTCAGTGTTATGGATTTAAATGCAGATCATCTTAAAGGGTATGAGTGGGTAGAAAAAGAAACTGTAAACGAATTCTTAGCCGTTTGTAAAAGTGTGGTTTCGCATTAAGTGAAATTATGGATTTGCATCGGAGTTTGGAAAGACGAATGAAATCATTACTTAAATACTTACGTAACTATAAAAAAGAATCAGTTTTAGCACCTTTATTTAAATTGCTCGAAGCATCCTTCGAGCTTTTTGTGCCTATAGTGATATCAAAAATAATCGATGATGCCATACCTTCCGGCGACAATTCCATGATAATAAAAATGGGACTTGTGCTTGTCGGACTTGCACTTGTAGGCATGGTTGCCGCCATCACGGCGCAGTTTTTTGCGGCAAAAGCGGCAGTCGGTTTTTCAACCGAGCTTAGAAGCGCTGTTTTTGCGCATATTCAGACGCTGGATTTCACATCACTTGATAAGACCGGAACATCCACTCTTATCACACGTATGACCAGTGATATCAATCAGCTTCAAAACGGTGTGAACATGGTACTAAGATTGTTCCTTCGCTCACCTATCGTTGTATTCGGCGCTATGATCATGGCATTTACGATCGATGTCAAATCAGCACTTGTCTTTGTAGTGGCTATTCCGCTTCTTGCAATTGTTGTATACGGAATCATGCTTATAACAATGCCCCTTTACAAAAAGGTTCAGGGGGGACTGGACAAAATATTGTCCCACACAAGAGAGAATTTAACCGGTGTCAGAGTTATCCGTGCTTTTAACCTTGAGGAGAAAGAGCTTGATAATTTTGAGAGCGATAACAGATTACTTGCCAAGAGCCAGACCCACGTGGGCAGATTCTCGGCACTTACCAATCCTTTGACATATATCATTGTAAACGGTGCGATCATCGTACTCATCTATGTAGGAGGAGTACAGGTAAATATCGGAAACCTTACACAGGGACAGGTCGTTGCAATCATCAACTACATGTCACAGATATTGGTTGAACTTATAAAACTAGCAAACCTAATCGTGCTTATGACAAAGGCTGCGGCATGCGGTGACAGAGTTTCAGATGTATTAAAGATGGAAAATAAGCCCGTTCCCGGAAAGGTATACGGCAGCGAAAATACAGAAGTTTCCGGAAAAGCTGATTCTGAATCAAATACCAAAAGAGTCGTATCCGATGATGAATATCTCGTATTCGATCATGTGGGACTGACATATGAAGGAGCCGGAGCGGAGACTTTAACGGATATTAATTTTAAGGTCAAAAAAGGTCAGACAATCGGTGTTATCGGAGGTACAGGCTCCGGTAAGTCATCGCTTGTAAATATGATTCCCGCGCTCTATCCTTCAACAAAGGGAAGCATCAGACTAAACGGAAGAGACCTTAAGGATTACACGGACGATGAGCTTCGTTCCAAAATCGGAGTTGTTCCTCAAAAGGCAATGCTTTTTAAGGGAACAATCAGAAGCAACCTTCTTTGGGGTAAGCCGGACGCTACAGACGAGGAATTGTGGAAAGCGCTTGAGAAGGCGCAGGCTACCGAGGTTGTAAAGGGCAAAGAAGGAGAGCTTGACGCTGAGGTTGAGCAAAACGGAAGAAACTTCTCCGGAGGACAGAAACAGCGCCTTACAATCGCAAGAGCACTTGTCGGCAACCCGGAGATTTTGATACTTGATGATTCTGCATCGGCGCTGGATTATGCAACTGATGCAAGACTTAGAAAAGCTGTTTCGGGTATTCAGGGATCCACTGTATTTATAGTATCTCAGAGAGCTTCATCAATCAGAAATGCTGATCAGATAATCGTGCTTGATGACGGTGAAGTGGCGGGAATCGGAAGCAACGAAGAGCTTCTTGAAACCTGCGAGGTATACAAGGAAATATACTACAGCCAGTATGAGAAAGAGTCGTAGAAAAAACTTGTTACGAAAACCGGGTCTGTACAGGCCTTCTGAGATATAAAATAGGAATTAGATTATGGCAAATACAAAAAATAAACCGGCAAAAGGTGTTACCAAAAAAACAATCGGAAAGATACTTAAGTACATAAAAAAATACATACCATTGGTTATCCTTTCCCTTATTCTTGCTGCTGTTATAGTAGTGTTTACTCTCTACATTCCCATTCTTATTGGTAATGCGGTAGACCTTTTGCTTGCAGGTAAAGGAAATATAGATTTTGACGGACTGTTTAAGATAATGACCAGGATAGGCATTGTCATGCTTATAACAGCTCTTGCACAGTGGGTTATGAACACCATCAACAATCACATTACCTACCATGTGGTTGAGGATATCAGAAATGACGCCATGGAACATTTACATGTGCTTCCTTTGTCATATCTTGATACACAGGCTACAGGAGATATTGTAAGCCGCGTCGTTGCCGATGTTGACACGTTTGCAGACGGACTTTTAATGGGATTTACTCAGCTTTTTACAGGTGTTATGACAATACTCGGAACCTTGATATTTATGCTTAGGACGAGCCCCATTGTCACAATCGTTGTCGTAGTTATCACACCGCTTTCATTCTTCGTTGCAAAATTTATCGCTACCCACACTCATGACTTTTTCCAGAAACAGTCTGAGGTCAGGGCTGAGCAGACCGCACTTATCGATGAGATGATCGGAAATCAAAAGATAGTAAAGATCTTTTCACGTGAAGAAGCTGTAAAAGAAGAGTTTAACGAGATAAATAACAGACTTCAAGATACATCCCTTAAGGCTGTATTTTATTCATCACTTGTTAATCCCAGCACCAGATTTGTCAACTCCATCGTTTATGCCGGAGTAGCGGTAGTGGGTGGATTTTTCGTTATCAAAACCTTTGGCTCGACTGAAGCCGCAGCATTAACCGTCGGTGAGCTTACTTGTTTTTTAAGCTACGCAAACCAGTACACAAAGCCTTTTAATGAAATCTCCGGCGTTATCACAGAACTTCAAAATGCCATTGTTTGCGCTTCAAGAATATTTGAACTCATTGAAGCAAAGGCACAGGTTCCCGAGGCTGAAAATGCTGTTGAGCTTAAAGAGCCTGAGGGAACTATTGTATTAAAGGGTGTGGAATTCAGATATGTTCCCGACAGACCTCTTATCAGAAACTTCGGACTTGATGTTAAACCCGGTCAGAGAGTAGCAATCGTAGGTCCTACCGGATGCGGAAAGACTACGGTTATAAACCTTCTTATGAGGTTTTATGATGTGGATGAGGGAAGCATCAGCGTAGACGGAGTAGATATTAGAGAACTTACAAGAAAGAGCCTTAGAAGCAATTACGGAATGGTGCTTCAGGAGACATGGTTAAAGGCAGGCACTATCAAAGAAAACATATGCATGGGTAAGCCTGATGCCACCGACGAGGAGATAATCGCAGCAGCAAAGGCGGCTCACTCACACGGCTTTATAAAGAGATTACCCAATGGTTACAATACCGTGATTGGAGAAGACGGCGGTATGCTCTCACAGGGACAAAAGCAGCTCCTTTGTATTACCAGAGTTATGCTTTGCCTGCCGCCTATGCTTATACTTGATGAGGCGACCAGCTCCATCGATACGAGAACTGAAATCAGGATTCAGAAGGCATTTGCAAAGCTTATGCAGGGCAGAACAAGCTTTATCGTAGCACACAGATTATCCACCATCAAAGAAGCCGATATCATACTTGTTATGAAGGACGGTAATATCATTGAGCAGGGTAATCATGAATCACTCCTTGCCAAAGGCGGATTCTATGCAGAGCTTTACAACAGCCAGTTTGCGGTATAGGAGATAAAAATGTTACCACGCGATCCTAATATGCTTCTTAGCATGATAAACATGAAGCTTCGCGACAGATACCCCTCACTTGAGGAGCTTTGCGAAGATATGGATGAATCAAAGTCCGAAATAGAAGAGATTTTGGATAGGGCCGGATACAGATACGATGATGGCACTAACCAATTTAAAGGAAAATAGAGAATCTTTACGGAGCGAATTATGGCCGGAGAGCAGTTTCACAAATTAAGAGAAGAATATAAATATTTTCGTTTTAAAAGCTATGAAAAGTCTATAGAAGAAGGATATTTATGTGTAAAATATCATTTTGAGATAGATGGGCTTGAGAGCTTTGTATCAAAATGGAAGTTCCCTTTAAAGGCAGATTTTGCAAATAGTGCCGCAACAGATACAAAAAGTGATGCATTAGATACTTTAGATGCCGCTATGGATGCGGAAAGCATCCTTACAGATCCAATTATGGACAGAATGCTTTTTTCGCTTGGAATGGTGGAAACCATAAGCTATTACAAGATAACTTGTCCAAAGACTGTATCGATTGAGTGCGGAAATCTCTCAAAATGGCAGACAAAGTGGTGGCAGAAGTTATACAGAAACGGACTCGGAGAATTCCTTTACTTAAACGGAATATCCTACATCGAGCCGGAAGAGCTTGTTAATTTTGAATTTCCTAAAAAGAAAGAAAGCTCATCACCTGCCTTAGATGAAAAAGGCAGCGACAGTAAGACGGATGCATCCTACGAAAAAGGCAGCGACAGTAAGACGGATACATCCTACGTAAATGCTCCGCTTAAAGACTCCCGCAAATACGAGGGAGCTTTAGTTCCCATAGGAGGCGGAAAAGATTCCTGCGTCAGCCTTGAAGTATTAAAGGGTGAGCCAATTATCACATATACCGTTAACGGTAACGAGACCACGAGAAATGTCATAGACTGCTGTGATTACAAAGCAGGAGACTATGTTGCAAAAAGAATCCTTGATAAAAAGATTTTGGAGATGAATGAAAAAGGATTTATGAACGGACATATTCCTTTTTCAGCCGTCGTTGCATTTTCCGCCGTTATATCGGCTTATATTACGGGCAGAAAAAATATCACGCTTTCAAATGAAAACAGCGCAAACGAGTCAACCGTAAAGGATTCATTTGTAAACCATCAATATTCAAAATCCTATGAATTTGAGAAGGATTTTGAAAAATATTTTAAGACGATCACTGATTCCGATATACATTATTTCAGTTTGCTGAGGCCACTTACCGAACTGCAGATAGCGCACCGCTTTTCAAAGGCGACCAAATACCACAAGGTCTTTAGAAGTTGTAACCGGGGAAGCAAGCAGGGCATATGGTGCTGCAATTGCCCGAAATGCCTTTTTGTGTATATTATTTTGACTCCTTTTATAAACGAAGACGAGCTTGTAAAAATATTCGGTGAAAAGCTCCTTGATAAGGAGAGCCTGGACCTTGATTTCAGAGAACTTTGCGGAATTGAGGAAAACAAGCCTTTTGAATGTGTCGGTACAAGGCGCGAAGTGCTTGCATGCCTTAAAAATTACATCGATAAGGGCGGAAAGAGCCTCCTTACCGACAGATACTTTAGTGAGCTTTCACAGGTTAATGTACATGTAAATGACATGCTAACCGAATGGAACGATGAAACCTCAGTTCCCGAAAATTATTTAACAAAAATACGAGAGGTCTGAAAATAATGAAGACTACTATCAAAGAAGCTGTAAAGGACAAAAGAATACTGATCTGGGGATACGGAAGAGAAGGCAAGGCTTCGGAGAATTATATCAAAAACAACTGTGAGCCGAAGTCTGTAGAGGTATTCCAGGGAAAGCTTGAGGACATATTTGAAAACGATTACGATATGATCATCAAAAGTCCCGGAATCGTTATGCAGGATTATGAGCCCTATAACAAAAAGAAATTCACTTCCCAGACCGAGCTTTTTTTAAACGAATACAGAGATCAGGTAATAGGAATCACCGGTACAAAAGGAAAGAGCACCACATCCGCTATGATGGCACATGTGCTCAGACAGTGCACCGGCAGGCCCGTAATCCTTCTCGGCAATATAGGATTTCCCTGCATGGATTATTGCGATGAGATCACAGAGGATACCATTATCGTCTTTGAGCTTTCATGCCATCAGATGAGACATACCAAAGTATCGCCCCATGTTTCGGTATTTTTAAATCTCTACGAGGACCATTTGGATTATTATCATTCAATGGATCAGTATTTCCTTGCAAAGAGCCATATTGCGACATATCAGGAAGAAGGCGATTATTTTTACAAGGGTGAAAATGTCCCCGAGATAGATACGAAAGCCAAAACGAAAGTGATAAAGGCATCGGATGTTGTGGGTGTGCCTCTTAGAGTTTTTGGAGAGCACAATCAGCTTAATGCCACATTTGTAAGAAATATTGCAAGGGATGTATACGGATGCAGTGATGGCGATATCACATATGCGCTCTCGTTGTTTTCAGGCCTGTCACATAGGCTTCAGAGCATAGGAGAATATGCGGGTATCAACTGGTATGACGATTCGATTTCTACCATTCCCGAGGCCGCTGTGGGAGCATTAAAGAGCATCCCCGGAGTAAAGACTATCCTTATCGGTGGAATGGACAGAGGTATCGATTACGACCTTTTGGAAGATTTCATGGCCGAGAACGGCGAGTATAACTACGTCTGCATGTATGAGTCCGGAAAGAGAGTGCATGACGAGTTTTTATACAGATATCCTCAGTACAGAAACGCCGGAGCCGGCAGGTGCGTATTATATGTGCCCAATCTTCAGATGGCGGTGGACAAAGCGGCCGAGATTACTCCAAAGGGAAGCGGATGCGTCCTTTCACCCGCGGCGGCATCCTATGGTTATTTTAAAAACTTTGAGGACCGCGGAGACAGATTTGCCGAGATGGTAAAAGCACTTTAATTTAGTAGGTAACCGGATTATGGATCAGATGAATTTATTTGAATTCATGCAAAAAAATACACAGGAAAAAGAGTCGCCTCTGGCTGCAAGAATGCGTCCGAGAACCATAGAAGAAGTGGTGGGTCAGGAGCATATCTTATCCGAGGATAAATTGCTATACAGGGCAATAAAGGCAGATAAACTTAGCTCCCTAATATTTTACGGCCCTCCCGGAACAGGTAAGACCACTCTTGCAAAAGTTATCGCAAATACCACCAGCGCCGAATTTACGCAGATTAATGCCACCATAGCCGGCAAAAAGGATATGGAGGAGGTAATAGCAAAAGCAAAGGGCCTGATGGGAATGAACGGTAAAAGAACGATTCTTTTTATCGACGAGATACACCGTTTCAACAAAAGCCAGCAGGATTATCTTCTTCCGTTTGTGGAGGACGGAACTATCATCCTTATAGGTGCGACCACGGAAAATCCTTATTTTGAGGTTAACGGGGCTCTTGTATCAAGGTCCATAATTTTTGAGCTTAAGCCCATTCCAAAGGAAGATATAGAGGGGCTCATCAAAAAGGCGGTGAGCGATACCGAGAGAGGTATGGGCGCTTATAAGGCTGTTATTGATGACGATGCGGTATCATTCCTCGCGGATATCGCGGGCGGGGACGCAAGGCATGCTTTAAATGCAGTAGAGCTTGGCGTAATGTCTACACCGAGGAGCGACGACGGACTAATCCATATAACTTTGGAGGTGGCCCAGGAATGTATCCAAAAACGTGCCGTCAGATATGATAAGGACGGAGACAATCATTATGACACGATATCGGCATTTATAAAGAGTATGAGAGGGTCCGATCCCGACGCGGCGGTTTACTATCTTGCCAGAATGCTCTATGCCGGTGAAGATATAAAATTCATTGCCAGAAGAATATGCATATGTGCATCTGAGGATGTCGGAAATGCCGACCCGATGGCAATAGTTGTCGCAACCAACGCATTTCTTGCCATAGAGCGTATAGGAATGCCGGAAGCTCAGATAATTCTTTCCCAGGCGGCAAGCTATGTTGCCAGTGCGCCAAAGTCCAATGCAGCTTACGGAGCGATTGACGAGGCGATGAGAGAAGTAGCGACTACGGGCAATCTGCCTATACCGCCACATCTTCAGGATGCTCATTACAAAAGCGCCGCAAAATTGGGACATGGAACGGGATATCTTTATTCACACGATTTCCCCAACCATTATACAAAGCAGCAGTACCTGCCCTATGAGCTAAACGGCAAAGAGTTTTACAAGCCTGACGGTCAGGGATATGAAGTAAAGATCCGTGAACATATGAAAAGAATCCGCAAAGAGGCCGGTCAGGACCCCGCTCAATATGATTAACAAATCTTAAACAATGGGTACTGTTTTCTTAAACATTATCTATGCTATTATATGGTAGGTGGGAGTGACCACCTGCCATTTTTTGCGCTATAGGAAATATAAGTTGAAGCACCTTTTATTTTAAAAGGAGAGATAAAGTGAACAACATCTTAATTTGCGACGATGACAAGGACATAGTTAATGCATTAAAGATTTACCTTACCAATCCGGATTATAAAATCTTTGAAGCATACAATGGAAAGGAAGCATTGGAGGTAATTTATCACAATGATATAAGCCTTGTGCTCCTTGATATAATGATGCCGGTCATGGACGGTATTGAGGCTATGGTTAAGATTCGCGAATTTTCAAATGTTCCTATTATCATGCTTACCGCAAAAAGTGAGGACAGCGATAAGGTTTTGGGCTTAAACGTCGGCGCCGACGATTATATAACAAAGCCCTTTAATCCTGCGGAGGTAATAGCCAGAGTGGGCGCGATGATCAGACGCTACACCAGGCTTGGTTCCGATATCGGAAACAAATCGCTTATAGTTGTGGGAGGACTTGAACTCAATAATGATACCCGTCAGGTTACATGTGAGGGAAAGCTTGTAACACTCACGCCAAAGGAATTTGATATTTTAAAATTCCTCATGATGAATAAGGGAAAGACCTATTCACCGGCTGAAATATATAGATCTGTGTGGCACGAGGATCCGCTCTCCGGAGAAAAAACAATTGCGGTTCATATCAGACACATCAGAGAAAAGATTGAGATTGATCCCGCTGAGCCCAGATACATCAAGGTTGTATTCGGACAAGGCTATGTTATGGAGGGTTAAGGGATGAAAAAAGGAAGATTCGGCTTCTGGGGGAAAGTTTGGGCCTTTATCGGCGAAATAGTTCTCTCAGTAATAGTTGGAGGCTGCCTTGTCGGCGGCTTTTGTATGATAGAAGAAGGCTTTTACAACACTTCTTTTTATCGTATTGTTGAGAGAAGCTTTAGTCCTATTTTTGAGGAAGATGCAAGATTCATACTTGGAAATGCTCTGGCTGAGGATTTTTCAAAAAATACAAATAACTGTGCTACAAGCAATATCGCATATGCAAGCGTTATTCACCAGGTAGGAGTATATGAGGGTGAAGAAGAAATAGAAGGATATACCTATGACGAAGACGGTCTTAGGACCGACTACGGTGATTATAGTGTTTCCGTTACTACTATAACCGATATAGAGGAAAATGAAATATGGAGCTACGGCGATGTTGCCAGCCTGGAAAGCTCCCTTTACACCTACGAATATTGCTACTGGGAAGAGGGAGACGGATACACCTGTAAAATCGCGCTCAGAAACGATTTTACCGAGAGAGACAATTACAGAACTCTTTATTTCATAATCAGATTTTGCTATGACATGAGATTTGGAGTCTATGTCATTGCGGCTCTTGCGCTTATCGGATGGATACTACTCTATATCCTTATACTCAGAAATGCCGGCTACAGTAAAGGAAGCACCGAGGCAAAACCTATATTTGAATCGTATATCCCCTTTGAGATAAACCTGGGATTATCAATTATTCTCGCGGTTTTAGGGATATATGTATTGGATACAACCGTTAATGAGGGATTAGGCGGACTTATATTGTCGATAGTACTGCTTATACTTGCTGAGCTATACTTCATATTCTGGTCTGTGTTTTTAGCCATTAGGATAAAGAGCAGATTTTTATGGAAAACAATGCTCCTTAGATACATTCTTATAGGGCTTGGAAAATTCTTTAAGTGGATCGGAGGATTATTCAAAGCAGCAAGCAAAGCTATGCCATTTATTGGAAAATCCATATTTATTCTTGTGGCGGGAATGGTACTTTTGCTTCTGAGCGCGCTTTGCATAGGAAACTTTAGAATATGGACCCCGACGGATGCATTCGGATGGTTTATGTTTGCGGTTTTAATGGTTGGAATTGCAGGACTGTTTTTATATCTTTCCATATCCTATGCGAAAATCGTCAAAAAGACAAACGACCTTGCTAACGGAAATATATCAGAGCCTTTAGATAAAAAGTATATGCTTCCGGCATTTAAATATCAGGCTGACGATCTTGAAAAAATATCCGGAGGAATAGTTATCTCCAACGAAAAAAGAGAGGCCAGCGAAAAGACTCAATCAGCTCTTATAACCAATGTCTCTCATGATATCAAGACTCCGCTTACTTCAATTATAAGCTATGCGGATCTTATCTCAAAGGAAGACTGTGAAAATACAAAAGTAAAAGAATATGCCGAGGTTTTAGGCAGACAATCCACCAGACTTAAAAGACTTCTGGAGGATTTGATAGAGGTATCAAAAGCTCAATCGGGAGCTTTGGAAGTACATTTGGAGCCGTGTAAGGCAGCTATGCTTCTTAGTCAGGCGGCGGGGGAGTTCGAGGAGAGACTCGAAGAAAAAAATCTGGATCTCATTACAAAAAATGCAGATTCAGATACGATGATTATGGCCGACCCGAGGCGTATGTGGAGAGTTTTCGACAATTTGCTCGGAAATATCTGCAAATATGCTCAGAGTGGGACCAGGGTATATATGAGCCTTGAGGAGGATGAAAATAAATGCCGTATTATTTTCAAAAACACCTCTGCAAAGCAATTAGACCTGTCACCGGAGGAACTTATGGCAAGATTTGTAAGAGGTGACAAATCAAGAGAGGGAGCGGAAGGCAACGGCCTTGGATTATCCATAGCATCCAGCCTTACAACCCTTCAAAAAGGTACTATGGATATTTCCATAGACGGCGATCTGTTTAAGGTTATCCTTGAATTTAACAAGGTAGCCGAGGGCTAAGAAAGAAATTGTTTCTTAGACAAAGCAAGGTAGCCTAAGGCTAAGAAAGGAATTGTTTCTTAGACAAAAAACATGTAGGCAGGCGGAGAAAAAATGAGGAGAAGAGGAATGAACGGAAAAAGGATCGGGAACTTTAATGTTCCCAAAAAAGTTTTTGCATTAGGACTTTCTTTGATTACTTGTGCATCCCTTTTGGCAGGATGCGGTAAAGACGTAGGAAGTAGCGGCAGCGGCTTGGGAGCTCTTGGAAGCGCAACATCGGATTTGCCCGAGCAGGTATATGTTGCTGAGTTTACTTCACTTCCGAAAGGAGGTGAAAATTCCAGTTACGATGCCACCGGCGGAATAATAAAAGATGGAGTAGTATCTCTTGTGAAAAATGATTATTCAGGAGATACAAACAAAAGTTTCATATCTAAATTAAGCATTCCGGACGGTGATGTATTATCCGAAGTTGAAATGGGATCTAACCTTTCGGATTTTATAAATGTTCAGGAAATGGTGCCGGACGAGTACAAGGACAGGGCGCAAGTTTATACAGGAATAAACGGATATTGCGAGCTTTCCGACGGAACCGGAGCCGCCCCGATTTATGCAAGCTGGTACTGCGAGAATGAGGAAGCATACGGCAGTACCATTTACATTGCATTATTTAACAGCGACGGAACAGTTATAAATTGCAAAAAGATGGATATGAGCGCTGTGGCTCAAAATTCCGAAAATCTTTCTGTTTCGTATTTTTGCGCTGATTCAAAGGACAATATAATAGCGATGCTCAGTGATTGGAGCGGAAGCGATCCTATATCGTATGCTGTTGTATTTGACAAAGATTTAAATCTTAAAAACAATGCTAAACTCGATGAGGTAATGTATTTTAACGGACTCGAAGTTTGTGGCGAATCCGTATATATAATATATCAGGACAGCAACTGGGAAAATAAGGTTGCAGAGTTTGATGCCGAGGGATGCAGGCTTTGCGCACCTCTTGAGATAACCCTCAAAAATGCAGATATAAACGGAATAGATGTTAAAAACGGTAAAGCATATATAACCAGTTATGATAAGCTTTATGAGTTTGATATTGAGAAAAAGGAATTAAAAGAAGTATTAAAATGGCTTGATATTGATATAGCCGACGGTATGATCAGAAAGCTCTCCGCATCTGATGACGGAAGCTTTGTGGGAATCACTTATGATTACGAGACAAACGATGCTGAGATAGTAAGTATTAAGCTTGTAGACCGCGATGAGATCAAGGACCGTGCGGAATTAGTCATCGTTTCACTTTATGAGGATTATAGTTTAAAGAGAGATGTTATTGATTTTAACAAAGCAAATTCTGATGCCCATGTAACTCTTAAAAGCTATGTGGACTGGTCTAACGGAGACGTAGACGAGAAGGATGCGCTTAACACTATGATTAATGACATCACCGGAGCGGCGGCACCGGATATGATTAATCTAAGCGGACTAAATACAGATAGTCTTGTAAAGCAAAATATTATTGAAGACATTACACCTTACATAGAAAATGCAGGTAGTATTAAGCTTGATGATTTTAATGAAGTAGTAGTAGATGCATACAGATACGGAGATTTGCTTTGCACAGTGCCCAAGAGATTTGAAGTTCAAACTTTAGCTGTAAACAAAAACAAATTCGGTGATAAAGCCGGTTGGAAGCTTGAGGATATGATAAAGGCAGATATGGCTGATCCGAATTCAACAATCCTCGAGTACTCAAACAGAATGAGTATACTCAGCCTTTGCTTATACAATAATATCGATTACTTTATCAACCCCGAAACAGGAGAGTGTAAGTTTGACAGTGACGAATTTAAGTCTATTCTTGAATATGTCGCAACATTCCCCGAGGAGATCAACTGGGATGTAGTGGATGTTGATTCAAACCCCGTAGAGAAGCTCGCCAGCGGTAAAATTATTGCATACGAGAGCTATTTCTACAATTTACAGAGCGTTCAGGAATATGCCGATTATATATTTGGCGGAAATGCCAACTTTATTGGATATCCCACAATAGACGGAAGCCCTTCGGCGCTCATTACTACTTCAGGCACTTATGCTATATGCACATCTTCTGATAAAAAGGATGCTGCATGGAAATTTTTAGAGTATACTATAACAAAAAATGATGATTCCGATTCATTCGGTTTCCCGACTAATAAGAAGGCGATGCAGGCCTTGGTCGATGAAGAACTTAAACATAATGGCGAAAAGACCGGAAGCGGAATGAGCTATGGCTCCGGAGATATGTACGAATACCACTATGCTGTTCAGGATGAGATAGATATTATAAATGAAGTTCTATCACAGGCCAGATTAAAACCTGCAGATGACAATGAAATCTTTAAGATCATTGACGAGGAGACAGGAAGCTATTTTGCGGGTCAAAAAAGCGTTGATGATACCGCAAAGATAATCCAGTCAAGAGTCAATCTCTATGTTCAGGAAAACAGATAATCTCTAATAAATAATCGCTAATAAATTATCGGTAATAATAAAAGGATATCACCCTATTGGATGATATCCTTTTTGTTGTGTATAAGAATACATTACATTATACAATTAACCTTAAAAAGAGAATTATATGATGTCATCGGGATCTCCGACGTAGTCGGGGTTATTAATCACGTTTTCGTGTTCGGTAGCTACAAAATCATAATCCTTAGCCTCGTTGTAGAAAGTAATCTCACAGATATCACCTTCAAAAGACGGCTGGAATACATCGCCGCCGACAATTATAAGCTTTGCAAACCTATTGGTCGGAACGTTTTCCATTATGAATGAAACTTCGCCGTTAACAAAGCTTACAGCTCTTTCGGTGCGGGCGTTGTAGGTAACGGTGTAATGATACCATATGCCTTCTCTCAAGGTGAGAGCAACAAGGTCATACCAGCCGCTTACTTCCCTGGAGTCTCTGATCCTGAAATCTGAATGAGAATCCGGAGACATGGGGATTATACTGCAAAAGCCGGTCTCATATTTAACATATAACGCTGAAGCCCACATTAGGTTTCTCCTGGGTCTTATCCACATAGAGATAGTGTAGCTGTCGCTAAAGAGGACTTCGTTTGGAACGATTACGCAGTTTTTCTGAAGAGGACCGCCGGGAAACGAGAGAGCTTTGGAATTTTTAAATATACCATCGGTATATGTAAGTCCCTCACCGACAATTGTAGCTTCTTTACTGCCGTCCTCACTAAGCAGATTTCCGTTAAAGGAAAATTTATAAGAATCAGTGGGGTTGGAGAGGTATTCCTCCGCATAACGGATAAAGTCCATAATATACATAGGGTGGGAGAAAAGGGATCCCTGTCCGAATGAACATCCGCAGGTCATAATAAAATCAGACTGCTCTGTGGTACAAATACCGTCCGCTACAATATCAAGCTTTAAATCCTTGCAAAGTGATATTATGTTTCTAAGTACGTGGCGACCTTTGTCATTTGCAACGGAACTTTGGACAAAGTCGGAATCCATCTTGATGGTGTCAACGGGTATACTCTGTAATAAGCTGAGGGATGAAAATCCCGAACCAAAATCTGTGATGGATACTTTAAAGTCCTTATCAATAAGAGAATCAACCATTCTGGTCATCTCTTTATTGTCTTTTATAAACACATCCTCACTCATCTGAATCTCAATCTCGGAATGGGGGATTTCGTATTTGTCGCAAATTATGCTAAGTCTGATAGGGAAGGTCTCATCATAGAGAAGCACTCTGGATATGGAGACGGAGACGGGGAGATGTTCATAATCCGTACCCTTCCAGCCGGCCTTTGCCTTACAGGTCTCCTCAATCATATATATGTCAAGCTTTGAAATAAATCCGTTTTTCTCAAAAATGGGTATAAAGAATTTTGGGCTTAAGATTCCGTCCTCAGGATGAATCCAACTGGCGACAACTTCCGCTCCTATAATCTGCATGGTAACAATATTCATACGTGGCTGAAACATGGGAACAAACTGACCTCCCGAAAGGGCGTTCTCCATCTCGGCCTCGATTTTGTATATCTGCTTTTGTTCGCTGTCATCGGGCTCGTAGAAGCAGTAACGGTTCTTTCCACCGTTTTTAGCCATATACATGGCGGTATCGCATTTTTTGAGAATGTCCTCCAAGTCCTGGCTTACATCTTGGTTTAAAACTATACCGATACTGAGGGAAACAATAGAAAGAATATCTTTTCTGAAATTGATCTCCGGCATTGCCATAAGCATTTTCTGGGCAAGCTTTTCGAGCCTCTGAGCATTATACACTGATGCATTGAATACTATTACGTATTCGTCTCCACCGATTCTCGCAGTGAAATTGCCAGACACTTTAAAGATGAGATTGCTGATTTTCGTTAGAAGAATGTCACCCAGATTATGCCCGTAAATATCATTTACGCGCTTGAAATTATCTATGTCTATATACATAGCATTAATTAATGTGCCGGGAGTAATATTATTATAAAAATTATAAAGACCACGTCTGTTGGCACGACCTGTAAGATAATCTAATTCGGACTGGTCAAGATTATAATCAATCATAGGATCCTCAAAGGTTTTATAACAATATAGTTATATTTACGAATAATCTAATAAATATGCATATATACATATTTATTTTACCATACAGTAGGCTATACCGCTATATTTTTTTGTTTGAAGCTTCTCTATTACATCATGGTTCTGTAATAAATAGGAGCTATTTGTGTAGCACATTGCATAATAATATTATAAAAATGCAGTAAAATTGCTTGTGGAAACGGTTGCGCAATTATGATAGTATTTTTATCGAAATTCGAAATTATAATGAGAGGAAGTCAAAATGTATAAAAAAATAGTGAAGAATTTCATGAAAAAAACAGTGGCTATATCAGTATGCACAGCGCTATGCATCAGCCTTTCGGCATGCGCCGGAAATGCCGAAAACAGCAGTAATACAGAGTCGACAACCGCGGTCTCTGAGAAAGTAGCTGCGTGCGGATATGAGGACGGTGTATTTATCGCGCCGCTTAAAACAGATGATTCATTTATCAGAGGTATGGATATATCCAGCATCATTGCTGAGGAAAACAGTGGCGTCAAATATTATAATTTTGAAGGCGAGGAAGAGGACTTATTTAAGATCCTCTCCGATAACGGCGTCAATTACGTCAGAGTACGCGTATGGAACAATCCTTATGACGAAAATGGAAAAGGCTATGGCGGCGGTAACTGTGATGCCGCTCTTTGTGCAATTATAGGAAAAAGGGCTGCTGATTACGGAATGAAGACCAATGTGGATTTCCATTATTCGGATTTTTGGGCAGACCCTAAAAAGCAGATGTGCCCGAAGGAATGGAAGGGCATGAAAATCGATGAAAAGGCGGCGGCTTTATACGAATATACTGTAGTAAGCTTAAAGACTATTCTTGATGCGGGAGCAGATGTGGGAATGGTCCAGATCGGTAATGAGATCAATAACGGTATGGCCGGGGAGACCAAAGAAGAGAATATAATGACTCTTTTAAAGCAGGCTTCAAAGGCTGTCAGAGATGTTTCGGCAGAGTACGGAAAAGATATTAAAATTGCGGTTCATTATACCGAGGTCGATGATTCTCTTATGATGACAAAGAAAGCACTTCGTCTTTCTGAAAACGAAGTGGATTACGATATTTTCGGAATATCATATTATCCTTTTTGGCACGGCACCATTAAAAATATGAAAGATACTTTAAATATTATCAAAGCGACTTACGGTAAGGAAGTATGTGTGCTTGAGACATCTTTCCCTTATACGGACGCGGACGGTGACGGAAGCTCAAACAGTGTCAGTGCCGGGGATATAACCGGCGAATATATCTGCAGCGAGCAAAGCCAGGCAAACTCAATATGGGATATCATGAAGAGCATGACAGAGATAGGCGGACTCGGTATATTCTACTGGGAAGGTGCATGGATACCCGTAGGCAGTGATGCAAACGCAAATGCTCAAATTTGGGAGGATTACGGCTCCGGATGGGCCAGCAAATATGCTGCGGATTACGACCCTGACGATGCCGGAAAATATTACGGAGGATGCTCATGGGACAATCAGGCATTCTTTGATTTTGAAGGCCATATCCTTGACTCGATATGTGTGTTTAATCCTAAGTATTTAGAGGAAGGCAAATCCGCAACTCCCAAAATAGAAATGCTTGATGAGCCCGTAATAGAGGTGGCTCAGGGAAGCGAACTTGTTATGCCAAAGGGCGTCTACGGAGTCTATAACGACAGATCATTAAACAAAGAAATTCCCACTACGTGGAATGAGGATGATTTGTCAAAGGTGGATTTAAAAAGCGGCGGGGAATATGCGGTAAGCGGAAAAACCGAGGATGGATATGACGCTAAGGCAACCGTTAAAGTCACTTTCCTAAATCTCCTTGAAAATGCAAGCTTTGAAGACGGCCTGGCACCTTGGAGCGTGGGCTGTGAAATGAGCGCCGACCCTACCGACATCCAGACTAAGGCAGCGGATGCTGTGGAAGGTGAAAAAGCTTTTCATTTTTGGAGCAAAGATGAGGAACAGGTATTTTGGGTTGAGCAGACTATAACCGCGAGCGAGGATGGAACCTATAACGCTTTTGCAAGTATTCAGGGCGGAGATGCCGGAGATGATCAGTATGAGGAAATATATATAAGTGTAAACGGTGAAAAGCAGGCTTCTGACGGCGGTGCATACTTAAGCGGCTGGGTCAACTGGAAAAAGCTTTCGGTAGAAGGCGTAAGCGCTAAAGCCGGCGATGAGATAACCGTAGGTATGTATGTAAAGTGTGCAGCGGGCGGCTGGGGAACCATTGACGAGTTTTGTCTATATAAAGATTAAGAAAGCGAGACTAAAAAAAGCCTTAAAAAACAAGACTTAAAAAGACTAAAAATCTAAACAACACTTGAATAACTAAAAATGACTTGAATAACCAAAAAAGACTTGAATAAAAAATAAACACATGATTGACTTTAATATGGTAAATTGCTAAAATGTAAAACGGAAGCTGTTTTGGCTTCCGTTTTTTAGTTTTATTTTTTGGAGGATGATGATTATGAAAAAAAGAATTTTATCATTAGGACTTGCAATTGCTTCTGCACTGGCACTTACAGCATGCGGAAGCAAAGCGGCAAAGAGTGACATTGACTATGTTAAGGATAAGGGAACACTTGTAGTAGGCGTTACCGATTTTGCTCCCATGGATTACATGGACATAAACGGTGAGTGGATTGGATTTGATGCCGACCTTGCAAAAGCATTCGGAGAGTATCTTGGAGTAAATGTGGAATTTATGGAGATAGAGTGGAGCAACAAGGTTCTTGAGCTTGACGGAAAAACCGTTGACTGCATATGGAACGGGATGACTCTTACCGATGAAGTAACAAGCGCTATGGAGTGCTCACAGCCCTACTGCAACAATGCACAGGTTGTTATTGTAAAGAGTGATGTTGCTGATAAGTACACTACTGTAGATAGCATCAAGGAACTCAATTTTGCCTGTGAGGACGGAAGCGCCGGAGCTGCCGAGGCTGATGCAAACGGACTTAACTATACAGGCGTTGAGAGCCAGGCTGCAGCTCTTATGGAAGTAGCAGCAGGTACTTCGGATGCAGCTATTATCGATTCTCTTATGGCTGCCGCTATGGTTGGCGAGGGAACAAGCTATGCAGATCTTACATATACAGTTCCGCTTAACGAAGAGGAGTACGGAGTAGGATTCAGAAAAGGTTCTGAACTTGCCGGGGAGCTTAACAATTTCTTTGCAAGCGTAACCGCTGACGGAACCATGGATAAGATTGCAAATGAATACGGTGTACAGGCAGCTCTTATAAAGTAATATAATGACTTTATGTGTGCCAATGGTTAGTATCCATTGGCACATTTTTTTCCGAAAGGGATTCATATATGGACTTGTTTTTTGAACAGTTTCCGGTGGTGTTTAAAGCACTGAACATCGGTTTTTTGCAAACATTAAAGCTCTTTTTTGTTACGCTTGTGGGGGCACTTCCTTTAGGGCTTTTAATCAGTTTCGGATCAAGGTCAAAGGTAAAAATAATAAGCGCCGTATTTAAGGTGTTTATCTGGATAATAAGAGGAACTCCCCTTATGATTCAGCTCCTTATAATCTATTATTTTCCGGGACTTGTTTTTAACAATCCTATATGGGGCGGCAATGAAGAAGGCAGATTTACCGCCAGTGCAGTGGCGTTTATCATCAACTATGCCTGCTATTTTTCCGAGATCTATCGCGGAGGTATTCAATCAATACCCGCAGGGCAGGATGAAGCGGGACTTGTGCTCGGTATGACAAGAAGCCAGATTTTCTTTAAGGTTAAACTATTACAGATGATAAAAAGGATAGTACCGCCTATATCAAATGAAGTCCTTACACTTGTGAAGGATACTTCCTTAGCGAGGATTATTGCTTTACAGGAAATTATTTGGGCCGGTCAGTCATTTATGAAGGGAAGCCAGGGAATTTCAGGTGTAATATGGCCGCTTTTCTTTACCGGTGTTTATTATCTTATATGCAACGGACTTCTCACGCTGCTTTTTGGAAAGCTCGAGAAAAAGCTTGAATTTTTCAGATAAAGATTCCTAAACATAAAAGCTATAAAAGAAATCGCATGAGTTAATTAAGATATTTAAAGAGCTTTGAATATACGGAGAAAAAATGAGTTTACTTACAGCATCACATATATGCAAATCCTTTGAAAAAACGGAAGTTTTAAAAGATATAAGCTTTAATCTAAACGAGAGCAATGTACTATCTATAATAGGTTCTTCCGGAAGCGGAAAGACCACGCTTTTAAGGTGCCTGAATTTTTTGGAAAAAGCTGATAAAGGGAGAATCCTTGTTAACGATAAAGTCATATTTGACGCGGAGGATGAGAGTTATTTAAAGCCGGCGGTGCTTAGAAAAAACAGGCTTCACTTCGGACTGGTCTTTCAGTCTTTTAACCTTTTTCCACAATATACTGCGCTCAAAAATGTCATGCTTGCAAGAATGCTGCAGGCTAAAAATGACCCGGATTATAAGCTTCATAAAAAAGAGATTAATGAAGCTATTGAAGCTGAGGCAGTTGCTTTGCTTTCTCAGATGGGACTTAAGGACAGAATGATGAATTACCCTCATCAGCTTTCCGGCGGTCAGTGTCAGAGAGTAGCCATAGCAAGAGCACTTGCTCTTAAACCCGATATATTGTGCTTTGATGAACCCACAAGTGCACTTGATCCTGAGCTAACAGGAGAAGTACTAAAAGTTATAAGGGAGCTTGCGGAGCAAAAAGCAACCATGATAATAGTTACTCACGAGATGGCATTTGCAAGAGATGTCTCCGACGAAGTTATGTTTATGGACAACGGTTATGTTTTAGAGCAGGGACCGTCCGCCGAAATTTTCGAAAATCCCAAAGAGGAGAGGACAAAGCAATTTTTGTCTAGATTTATCTCCGGAAACTTGTAAAAAATGCCATATTCTTTTTGCTTGTTTTATGTTATCATACACTCACAAAATATAGGAATGATAGTTTTTTAAATATTTCATATACGGAGGGAACTGTAGATGACAGATATGGAAATGATCGAGAGCCTTGTGGAGGCTATTCAAAACGATTCCAAAAAACTTGACGGTATTCAGAAAAGACAGAACATACTTGCACTCAATGCCAGCATCGAAGCAGCCAGAGCGGGAGAGATTGGAAAAGGCTTTGCTGTAGTAGCACAGGAGGTCGGAGTTCTTGCCAAAAACTGTGATGAGTTAAACAATTCTATTTCAAAGAATGTTGACTCCATAGCTAAACTTGTCAAAAAGCTCGAGCAGGAAAACAGCAAAACAGAAAACACCGAAGAAGCAGAAGCGTAAAGCTTATAAATGCAGAAGTGTAAAGCATAAAAAAGCAACAATCCTGATTCGGGTAATAAAAAAGCCTTACCGTTTGATATATCCGTAAACCGGTTAATATCATTTGGGTAAGGCTTAATTTTTATCTTTATGTTTAATTTTATCTTTAGGTTTATTTTATGTGGCTCTTTACAGCGTTTGCAACAAGCTCTGCAACCTTGGGATTGAATGCCTCAGGCATAACCTTGTCCTCGCAAAGTTCGTTTTCGGGTACAAGAGAAGCGATGGCTTCAGCAGCTGCAAGCTTCATTTCCTCAGTGATCTGACGGGCACGTCCCTCTAAAGCTCCTTTAAAGATCCCGGGGAATGCAACTACGTTGTTTACCTGGTTGGGGAAATCACTTCTTCCGGTTCCAACGATTCTTGCTCCTGCCTTCTTTGCAAGATCGGGCATGATTTCGGGAACGGGATTTGATAAAGCAAAGATGATGGCATCTTTATTCATGCTCTTTACCATGTCTTCGGTAACAACGCCGGGAGCGGATACTCCGACAAAGATATCGGCACCAACCATTGCATCTGCAAGGCTTCCGTGCTTGTTTTCAAGGTTTGTTACCTCACACATTTCCTTCTTGATCCAGTTGTTTGCATTATCCTTTGCAACAATACCCTTTGAATCGCAGATAACAAGATTTTTAAATCCGTAAAGTAAGAGAAGCTTAGAGATTGCGATTCCTGCGCTGCCCGCACCGTTTACGACGATGTAGCAATCCTCTTTCTTTTTGCCGATTACTTTAAGTGAATTGATGATTCCGGCAAGAACTACTATAGCTGTGCCGTGCTGGTCGTCATGGAATACGGGGATATCAAGAGTCTCTTTAAGTCTCTTTTCTATTTCAAAACATCTGGGCGCTGAAATATCCTCCAGGTTGATACCGCCGAAGGTGGGAGCAAGATAGGTAACTGCTTTGATGATCTCTTCGGTATCCTGAGTGTCAAGGCAGATAGGAACGGCGTTTACACCGCCGAATTGCTTGAAAAGTACAGCCTTTCCTTCCATAACGGGCATAGCTGCGTGAGGTCCGATGTTTCCGAGACCGAGTACTGCGCTTCCGTCGGATACAACTGCAACGGTATTGGACTTCCAGGTGTATTTATAAGCAGCTTCCTTGTCCTTTGCGATAACGCGGCAGGGCTCTGCAACACCGGGTGTGTATGCGATTGAAAGATCGGTGGGGGTATTAACGGGAGCCTTTGATACGGTCTCGATTTTTCCGCCCCATTCTTCATGTTTTTTGAGAGCTATTTCATTAACGTCCATTTGTATTCTCCTTTGATAGAAATTATCAATCGTCAGTATAGCATAATTTACAGGGTAAAAAAACATTCACATACAATAAATTTTAAAAAAACTGCCCTTTTCCTTGAAAAAAGGTACTAAAAATCATAGAATATTATCTATGAATAAATTTAAGTCCGTATTAAAGATGATCGGAATTGCGGTAGGCGCATTGCTCATGCTTTTCGCAGCATATTTTATCTACCTTTTCGTATCTTACGAGAGGATTGAGGACAGGCTCAATGTCGGGATAAATGCTCCTTTAAGCGGCAGTAATTTAAATGTAGCAAAAAAAGGTACCGAATATACCATAACTACTTTTAATATAGGGTTTGGCGCTTATTCCAAAGATTTTGATTTTTTTATGGACGGCGGGAAAAAATCATGGGCTGAAAGTAAAGAAAGCGTACGGGAGCTGACAGAAGGCGCGGCTGATTGTATTAATCGCCTAGAGCCTGACATAGCGCTTTTTCAGGAAGTGGATTTTGATTCGACCAGGTCGTACCATGTAAATCAGGTAAAAATGCTTGGGAACGCATTTCCGGATTACAATTATACTTTTGCACTTAATTACAATTCACCATTTTTGTTATATCCTTTATACCAGCCTCACGGAGCAAGTAAAGCGGGGCTTGTTTCTATGAGCACATTTGCGATAAAGGAATGCATAAGGAGGTCTCTTCCGATATCCGAATCTGTTAAAAAGATCATAGATTTGGACAGAGCATATACCGTAAACCGCATACCTGCCGAAAACGGAAAAGAGCTTGTGGTTATAAATATCCATATGTCGGCATACGGCTCGGACGAAAATGTCAGAAGCGGACAGACAGGCATGCTCAGAGATGAAATCGAGGCAGAGTACCAAAAGGGTAATTATGTTATAGTCGGAGGAGATTTTAACCACGACTTAAAGCTAAAGGAAGATAAGCCTGCTGTTTTTTGGGCACATTTTTATGACAGAAATCTTTTACCGGAGCATTTTTCATTTGCGATAGACAGCTTTTCAGATGTGGATCTGCAAGAAATGGAAAATACCTGCAGGGATTCGGGAGTGCCGTACGATCCCGAGACTACATATACCGTTACCGTTGACGGATTTATAATATCCGACAATATTGAGATTACAGATTATGAGAATCTGCAGACGGGTTATGAGTATTCGGACCACAATCCGGTAGTCATGAAGTTTAAGCTAAAATAGGTAAGGTAAATTTAGTAATAGAAATAATTAGGCAAAAAAAATAAATAATAAAGCAATAAATAATAAAGCAATAAATATAAATTAGTAAATATATACAGATCGAGGTTTTAGATGAGAATAGGAATGGGCTATGATGTACACCGCCTTGTCGAGGGAAGAGACCTTATCATAGGCGGAGTAAATATCCCCTACGAAAAGGGCTTACTCGGACACTCCGATGCGGATGTACTTTTACATGCGATAATGGACGCAATGCTGGGCGCCGCTGCAATGGGAGATATTGGAAAACATTTCCCGGATACGGATCCCGCTTATAAAGGGATTTCATCCGTGGACCTTTTAAGCCATGTGGGTGGTATGCTTTCCGAGGAGGGATATGTTGTCGGAAATATAGATGCTACGATTATTGCACAGGCTCCAAAGATGCGCCCTTATATAGATGACATGAGAAAGGTCATTGCGGATACTTTGGGAATTGATTTAAATCAGGTAAACGTCAAGGCGACCACCGAGGAAGGACTTGGATTTACCGGAAGCGGTGAAGGAATATCGTCTCAGGCAGTTGTACTTTTGGAAAATGTTCTGGATTATTCACAGCTAAGTGCCGTATACGGCTCTGCCGGAGGATGTCCCGGGTGTAGCGGATGCAGTAGAAAGTAAACCGTTACAAAATGACTAAGTTATCATAATAATCAAGCTTAACCGTAGTAAAACAGCCGGCTTAGTCATCATTATAATATAACTTTAATTGGAGAGATTCTAAAATGAATATATATAACTCAGTAACAAAAAAAGTCGAGGAGTTTGTTCCTCATACGCCCGGAAAGGTAGCAATGTATACTTGCGGCCCTACCGTTTATCATTTTGCGCATATCGGAAACTTAAGAAGCTATATCATGGAGGATGTACTTGAAAAGATTCTTCGCTACAGCGGATATGATGTAAAGCGTGTTATGAATATCACCGATGTAGGACATCTTTCTTCCGACGCCGATACCGGTGAGGATAAGATGCTCAAGGGTGCCAAGCGTGAGCATAAAAGCGTCATGGAGATTGCAAAGTTTTACACCGACGCTTTCATGAGCGACTGCGCAAAGCTCAATATAAAGACTCCCGACGTAGTTGAGCCCGCAACAAACTGCATACCCGAATTCATCAATATGATCAATGTACTTCTTGAAAAGGGATATGCATATAAAGCCGGAGAGAATATCTATTTTGATACCTCAAAGCTTGGAAACTATTATGTGTTCGGCAATCAGTCAAGCGATGATCTAAAGATCGGCGTCAGAGATGATGTAACAGAGGATACCAACAAGAGAAACAAAAACGATTTCGTGCTTTGGTTTACCAAATCCAAGTTTGAGGACCAGGCTCTTAAGTGGGACAGCCCCTGGGGAGTGGGATACCCCGGATGGCATATCGAGTGTTCATGTATCGGTATGAAGCATCTCGGCGAATATATGGATATCCACTGCGGCGGCGTTGACAATATGTTTCCTCACCATACAAATGAAATAGCACAGAGCGAAGCATTTACCGGACATGCATGGTGCAAATACTGGTTCCATGTTCATCACTTAAACGATGAGTCCGGAAAGATGAGTAAGAGTAAGGGAGAGTTCCTTACCGTGTCCGTGCTTGAGAATAAGGGATATAATCCTGTGGCATACAGATTCTTTGCACTGCAGTCACATTATCGCAAGCCCCTTACTTTCTCCTTTGACGCGCTTGACCAGGCACAGTCTACTTACTATAAGTTAAAGAACAAGATTATGTCCATTCCTGAAGAGGGAGAGGTTAACGAGACTGAGGTAGAAAGCTGGCATAATAAGTTCGCCGAGATCGTAGGAAATGACGTAAATACCTCCATGGGTATCACTCTTTTATATGATGTACTTAAGACTGATTTAAACGGAGCCACAAAGCGCGCCATTATAGATGATTTTGATTATGTATTAAGCCTTGATCTGTTAAAGGAAGAGGAGGCTGTATCGGGCGAGGAAGATGAACTTACCGCATACGTGGAAGCAAAGATAGCTGAGAGAAAAGAAGCGAAGAAGGCAAAGGATTTTGCCAAGGCCGATGCTATAAGAGATGAGCTCTTGTCAAAGGGAATCATTATTGAGGATACAAGAGAGGGCGTTAAGTGGAAGAGACAGTAACGTTACTTACAGCGATAAAAGACGCATTTGCATGCGGGGATAAGGATATTAACGCTTACTCCCCGCTTGCTCTCGCTTATATAGGAGACGATGTGTATGATATAGTAGTGAGGACTCTTGTGGTGGAGCGTGCCAACAGACCGGCAAATGAGCTTCATCACGAAACGGTAAAATATGTAAAGGCCGAAGCTCAGTCAAAGGCTATCGTACATATTTTAAAATGCGGCGATATCTTAACCGAAGAGGAGCAGGATATCTACAAAAGAGGCCGCAATGCAAAGAGCTATACCTCCGCTAAAAATGCGGATATTCAGGATTATCGTAAAGCTACCGGATTTGAGGCTCTGCTCGGATATTTATATCTGTGCGGAAGGCAGTCGAGAGTGGTTGAGATAGTAAAGCTCGCAATAGATTTTTTGGATAACGAGGAATAACCATGGGATATCAGGAATTTAAAATTGAGGGCAGAAATGCCGTCATAGAAGCTATGAGAAGCGGAAAGCCCATAGACAAGCTTTTCATTCTTGACGGTTGTCAGGACGGCCCCGTTCAGACCATTAAAAGAGAGGCAAAAAAGATTGATTGCCTTATTAAATTTGTACCCAAGGACAGACTTGATCAGATGTCCGAGACCGGCAAGCACCAGGGAGTTATAGCTGTGTGCGCCGCTTACGAGTACAGCGAAGTAAAAGATATTTTGGAAAATGCGAGAAAAAAGGGAGAGGATCCTTTTATTTTTCTTCTTGATAATATTGAGGATCCCCACAATTTAGGGGCCATAATCAGAACGGCAAACCTTTCCGGAGCACATGGAGTCATCATACCCAAAAACCGTGCGGTCGGACTTACGGCTACAGTTGCAAGGACCAGTGCGGGAGCGCTTAATTATACTCCGGTTGCCAAGGTTACAAATATGGCAAAGACCATTGAGGAGCTTAAAAAAGAAGGGCTCTGGTTTGTCTGTGCGGATATGGACGGCACTGAAATGTACAAGCTTAATTTAAAGGGACCCATCGGACTTGTCATCGGCAACGAAGGTGAGGGCGTGGGCAGACTGGTAAAGGAAAAGTGCGATATGGTTGCTTCGATTCCCATGAAGGGGGACATCGACTCGCTAAATGCGTCGGTGGCAGCAGGCGTACTCGCTTACGAGATAGTCAGACAGAGGCTGATGTAATGGCGGAGAATAAACCATCACAATACGAAAACATTTCCGACGAGGAACTTATAGAGAGATACAGAGCCGGAGAGACGGGTATTATAGATTATCTTATGGTAAAATATAAGAACCTGGTGCTTTCCAAAACCCGTTCACTTTTTATATTGGGCGGCGAGAGCGAAGACCTTATTCAGGAAGGAATGATAGGGCTTTTTCAGGCTGTAAACGATTATGATTTCGGAAGAGATGCATCTTTTTTTACCTTTGCGGATTTATGTATTTCACGTAAAGTTTATTCGGCAATAAAGGCTTCGAACGATAAAAAGCATTCGTTTTTAAACAATTACATATCTTTTTTCGGCGGGGAGCATGATGAGGGCAAGGAAAACACCATGACTCTTATAGAACAGCTTCCGGGGAGCGATGAGTCGGACCCCGAAAAGTTTGTACTTACAGCCGAACTGAAAGAAAGACTTGAAAAAGCATTCAGAGAGGATTTGACACCTCTTGAAAGGGAGGCATTCGGACTTTATATTACAGGTATGAAAGCAGCAGATGCCGCCAAAATAATGGGTAAAAGTGTCAAGGAGACCGACAACGCCATTCAGAGATCAAAAAAGAAACTTAAAAAGATACGCTTGCAGTAAAGCTTACTTAGTTTTGATTACAGCCGGGATTTAAACAGTTAAAAGAATAATAAACAGTCACAAGAATAATAAACAGTCATAAGATTAATAAACAGTCAGCAAAAACGGAGGAAACAATATGAAACTTCTTTTCTATGCAGCTAAAACTTACGACAAAAAATCATTCGGACCGGTAAATGAAAAATACCCGGATATTGTGATAGATTACATAGACCATGAATTAGAGCCTATCACGGCTTCCCTTGCAAAGGGCTATGATGGAATTTGCGCATTTGTAAGTGCGGATGTCGGAGCACAGACGCTTACTGTTTTAAAAGAGTGCGGTGTCAAATACGTGCTCATGAGATGCGCCGGATACAACAATGTGGATGTTGAAAAGGCAAAAGAACTCGGAATAGTAGTAAAGCGTGTGCCCGGATATTCACCCGAATCCGTAGCGGAGCTTGCTATGGGACTTGCGCTTGCTGTTAACCGAAGGTTATATAAGGCTTATAATAAAGTACGTGAAAACGACTATACCTTAAACGGATTAAGAGGCGTTAATTTTTATAAAAAGACTGCGGGTATCGTCGGAACAGGTAAGATAGGTGCCGCTATGGCGCGCATATGCCGCGGATTTGGAATGAAGGTTATCGCTTATGATGTATATGAGAATCCTGATTTAAAGGATTTTGTTGAGTATGTATCACTTGACGAACTTCTCGGCAGGAGCGATCTTATCTCGCTTCACTGTCCTTTACTTGATTCCACATATCATATTATCAATCTTGAAAACATCAAAAAGATGAAAGACGGAGTTATCCTCGTAAATACTTCAAGAGGAGCATTGGTAGACACCGATGAGCTGATAGAAGGAATCAGACTTGATAAATTCCTTGGTGTAGGTCTCGATGTATACGAGGAAGAGACCGGAAACGTATATGAGGACCGCTCCGACGAAATTATGAAGCATTCTGTTACGGCCAGACTTCTTTCATTCCCTAATGTAATGATTACATCACATCAGGGATTCTATACAATGGAAGCTCTCGAAGCTATAGCAGAAACCACACTTCAGAATATGGTTGATGCAAGTAACGGCGTAGTCAACGGAAATGACTGCCTTAAGTAAAGGCGGTATTATCAGGGAAACTGAGGAATAGGGGAAATATGGAAAAAGGAAAATTCGATTACAAATCCGGAAATATGCTTATAAGACCGACCGATGAAAATGATGTTTGGAATTGCAAATGGGATATTTTCCTTATTGATTCCGAACTCACCAAAATCGGCTGGGGCTCATTTGAGGGAAACAAAGAAAGCGGTACAGTGCCTATCACTATTGAACTTCTGCCTTTGTACAGGGGCAGGGGCAACGGCTCTGCGGCCATTAAAATGTTTCGTGAGTGGGCCTTTTTACACCAGAGCGTATATGAAGTAGAAGCGTACGTGAATAAGGAAGATTCTGCAGCTATCAGCGCTTTTTCAAAAAGCGGATTCATATACAGAGAAGGCAAATCCATTGAGCAGGGCGGCAAGGAGAGATACTCCGTCACAAAGCAAAAGAGCAGCTGGCTCGGTCTCTATGTTGTAATAGGAATAGTGGCCGGCATTCTTATCGGTATAGTTGTGGGAAGTGTGTGGATCGGATTTGGAGCAGCGATGCTTGTTGCTGTTGCAATAGGAGTCACAATGGATTCCAGAGAGAAAAAGAAAAGGGAGAGTGTTACCGGCAAAAAATAAAGCCCTTCAAAAAGGGCAAAAAAATAAAGCTGATGACGGGAATCGGACCCGTGACCTCCGCCTTACCAAGGCGACGCTCTACCGACTGAGCCACATCAGCTTGCGTTGCGTAATTCAGCAACCGAAGGCTATAATATCAAATTGACGGTAAGATGTCAACAATAAATTTTAAATTTTTTTGGATTTAGGAGTAGTACTAAAGTGAGTTTCGTGCAGATTAATTTTTTGTTTATTTTTCTGCCCGTTTATATATTAGCATTAAGAGTAGTATCTGTTAAATATCAGAAGCCCCTTCTTATACTCGGAGGATTACTTTTTTATACTATAGGGCAAAAATATCTCGTTGTTTGGCTTTTAATTTCAGTGGCTGTGAATTTCGGTTTTCACAGATTGATTTTTCGTGCAAAAAACAAAACACCTCTTATAATAGTTTCCGCGTTATTTAACGGGGGATTGTTACTTGCGTGCAAAATTATCGGCTTTTTGCCTCTTGGCATCAGCTTCTTTACATTCCAGATGATCTCGCTTATCGCAGATACCAAAAATGAAAAAGTATCCTTTAAGGACTTTTGCGTAATGTCACTTTATTTTCCAAAGCTTGTCATGGGACCTTTGGTCAGATACAAAGATTACAAGGCGTCGCTGATAACATGTGAGAGTAAAAAAATTGTCACTGCAGATGGTGTCGAAAAAGGACTCAGGCTGTTTACCGCAGGAATGTTCATGAAGGTGGTTATCGCAGATAATCTCGCGACGCTCTGGAACAGCATAAATGTAGCGGGACCGCACGGAATCACCGCTGCAACGGCATGGCTCGGAGCTGCCACATATACCATAGAGCTCTATACAGACTTTTTCGGATATTCATTGATGGCTGTCGCGCTCGGAAAAATGATGGGCATAGAAGTTCCCGAAAACTTTAATGAGCCTTATTCGTCGGGAAGTATTTCGGAGTTCTGGAGAAGGTGGCACATAACGCTCGGTACATGGTTTAAGGACTATATTTATATTCCTATGGGCGGCAGTAAAAAGGGAGTGCTTAGAAACATATTAAACCTTCTCGTTGTGTGGATCATTACCGGAATATGGCATGGATTCGGACTGAATTTCCTGATCTGGAGCATTATGCTTTTTGCATTTATAGTCCTCGAAAAATTTACATTTGTAGGTCGGATCACAAAAGTAAAGGGCCTTAGGAATGTCTATTTTATATTTATTATAGTGGTAAGCTGGGTTGTATTTGCGATAAGTGATACCTCTACGCTTCTTGATTACTTAAAGTGTATGTTCTTTATTCCCATAGAGGGCGCAATGCCTGCCACAAATATGTTTATGAGATTTATCAGAACATATTGGTATTTGCTGGTTGGCGGAGTATTTTTTATGACTCCTGTTCCGAGGATACTATACAAAAAATATTCCGAAAAATGGTGGGCTGTATTTGTGCTCACAGCTATGTTTGCACTTTCCGTATTTTTTATACTAAAGGGTAACGGAAATGTGTTTATGTATTATAATTTTTGATAATTGGTATAAATAAATCGGTTTCGATATTTAGGTTAAAATAAGCAGGTTAAAATAAACAGGTTTAAATATACAGGTTTAAATATACAGGTTAAATATAAACAGATTAAGATACTTTGTTACAGGCTTTAACAGACATGAAAAATTCTTTTGTAAAAAAAGCTCCATATACAATACTGATGATTGCCTGCGTTACAGGCTTTTGGGGATATAAAGCCGTGGACGCCGCTACGACTGAAAGCACGGTTACGGAAACTGCGGACAGTAATGAACCAATCCCGGTAAGGACCGATGAACTTGCAATGATAGATGCTGTTTTAGGGGAGGTTACACCCTCCGCGGAGAACCAAAACGAATCGGGTAATGGCGAGAGCGGAGCGTCAGATTTAAATGAAAATACCGTCGCCGACAATAAAGCCGAACAAGAAACTGAGAGCGGTTTAGAAGCCGCAGGAGAAAACGAGAGCGGCACAGAAGGCGCATATGAGACAGAGAGCAGTTCAGACACCGGAGAGAATAATGAGCTAAATAAAACAGAAGGTGGAGAGAACTATAGCGGAGCATCAGAATCCGGAGTATCAGAAAGCGGGGAGGTAACAGGGGAAGAAACTAAGGAATATCCCTATCCTTACTGCCTTGGGACCGTAGAGAATAATTGCGTGGTATACGATCAAAAAGAAGTGGATTCGCTTTATTACAAAGACTGCGGGAAAATCGCTTTAGATACCGTAGCGGATTACTCTAAGGTTGATGATTCGTATTTTGAGGATGCATGCTTTGTTGGAGATTCCAGAATGGTCGGTATATACGATTACGCAGGCTGGGACAAGGCGGATTTTTATTGTGACAATGGTTATTGCCTTTATAACTTTAAGGGCGGAAAGACCGTTATTTGCCAAAACAACGGTAAAAAGTACACGCTTGAAGATGCCATGAAGCGCAAGCAGTATGGCAAGGTTTATATAATGATGGGAACCAATGACTGCGGATACGGCAATACCGAAAGCTTCAAGCAAAACTATTCCGATATGCTTGAGATGATTAAAAAGGCGCAACCAAATGCCGTTATATTTGCCGTATCAAATATGAGAATATCAAAAAAAGCAGAAAAAGAGGACAAAACCGGAGTATATACAAATTTAAATATTAATGATAAAAATGTTGCGATATCCGAACTCGCCGACGGAGAGAGAGTTTTCTATTTTGATTGCAATCCGCCCTTTGTCGATGAGAATGGCTATTTGATTGAAGAGGATACCTTTGACGGATTTCATGTATATGCCCGTCAATACAGTGAAATGGCTGAATTATTCAAGGCTCACGGTATAAAAAACTAATAGTTTTCAAATTAGTCAGAAAATGGTAGAATAAACATGAAAATATGTTTATTTTCGAAAACTTTGGAATGAGGTAAATCTTTATGAAAAAAAGGACTTCACTATTTGGCGTGTTAGCTCCTTTTATCGGCGCTTCAGGGATTGCTCTCACCGATATGTATATAAAGGAGAAGATGGATTCATCTTTGCCCGGTGAAGAGGATAATGAAGTTAAGAGAGGGATTTTGAGATTTAGAAAACACCACAACCGTGGGGCAATGCTTAATCTTGGACAGAAATATCCTCAGGAGGTCAAGGGACTTTCCATAGGAGCCACCGGTATTACGTTTTTACTTCTTGCCTTTTCAGCCGGAAAAAGAGGACGCATCTTGGAAAAAACAGGACTTGCCTGTATTTTGGGCGGTGCTATGAGCAATACTTATGACCGGGTGAAAAAGGGTTATGTTATGGACTATGCGAGTCTTGATGTCAAGCCTCAAAAGGTCAGAAATCTGATATTTAATCTTTCCGATGTGTTTATCGGAATAGGACTTATATTTGTGATTATTTCAAATCTTACCGCTAAAGACAGAGCGCTATAATACGCTTTGCCAGTTCGGGCAGATATGCCGAACGGAAAGGAGCTACTATGTTGCTAACACTTATCCCTTTGTTTGATGAGAATATCGCTGTCAGCGCATACTCGGTCTTCACTCAAAAAGATAATATGTTCCTAAACCCTTTGGGACAGGTTACCAGTATTTATGACGGAGCCACATATGTGCAGGGCATCGAAGCTGTTAACACCATGGGTATAGAGACATTATCAGGTAACAAAATGGTATTTGTTCCCGTAACAAATGTCTCTGTTTTTTCAAATATAGAAGAACAGTGTAAAGTGCCTCATGTAAGGGTTGCACTTCTTATAGACAGAACGGTGCCTCCCGTAGATTCCTATGTAAACAGACTAAAAGAGCTCAAGGCTGCGGGATTTAAGATTGCCATCAGAAAGATAGCTGTTTCGGAATTCCAGGTATATGCGCCTATTTTGGAGCTTGTTGATTTTGTATTCCTCAACAATAAAAAGATTGCCATCGACAAGGCTAAGGTATTTTTCTCAAAGCTGTACCCTTCGGCAAAGCTTATTGCCGGAAATATTGACACCATGGAGACCTTTGAGGGATTAAAAGCAACCGGCGGTTATCATTTCTTTGAGGGAGAATTCTACAGACTCCCCGTAACAAAGGGAAGCAAAGAAATCGCTCCTTCCAAGATCACCCAGTTAGAGCTCTTAAGAATGGTAAATAATCCCGATTTCGAGCTAAACGAAGCTGCGGATATCATAGGGCGCGATACAGCGCTTACCATTTCGCTTTTACAAATGGTCAACAGAGTTGTTAAGACAGCTGAGATCACAACCATCAGACATGCTGCTGCAATGCTCGGACAAAGAGAGTTAAAGAAGTGGATCAATACCGCTGTTGTCAACGAAATCAGTTCCGACCAGCCCAACGAGATCACACGTCTTACACTTTTACGTGCGAGATTTGCGGAAGACATCGCAGGCTTCTTTGATTTAAAGATGCAGAGCGAAGAGCTTTTCCTTATGGGACTTTTCTCGATGCTTGACGTAATCCTTGATAAGCCAATGAACGAGGCAATCGAAATGATCCAGGTTTCAAAGGACATTAAGGCAGCCCTTGTTGCAAAGGATGGAAAGTTTGCACCTGTTCTTGATTTCATCCTTGCTTACGAGCAGGCTGATTGGAGCGAAGTATCTAGAGTTATGCTCCTTAAAAATATTGATGCCAACAAGATTTACGAGGCTTACCTCGATACTCTCGGATGGTATAGAAAGACAATCATCGGTTCTTAATAATGGATAATTTAGTTTTTAGTCTTAACGCTACGGTTCCGATTTTTCTGCTCATGGTGGTCGGTTTCGTATTTCACAAGATTGGGTGGATAGATGATGTATTCGCCTCGAAAATGAATAAGTTTGTATTCACTGTACCTCTGCCGGTTTTAGTTTTTAAAGACCTGGCAGAGGTCGATTTTCGTAAAGCCTGGGACGGAAAATATGTGCTGTTTTGCTTTTGCGTCACCATACTTTCAATACTTATCGCAACAGGTATTTCATTTATATGGAGAAAAAAGGGAATACAGGGAGAGTTCATACAGGCTTCCTACAGATCGAGCGCGGCGCTTTTGGGTATAGCTTTTATCCAAAATATCTACGGAACGTCCGGACTTGCACCGCTTATGATCATCGGAAGCGTTCCTCTTTATAATATTATGGCGGTTACGGTGCTTGAGCTTTTTAAGCCGGGCAGCAAAGGCATTTCAAAAAAGACCGTTTTGGAGACTTTGAAAGGTATCGCAACAAATCCCATACTCATAGGTATACTTGTTGGAATAATATGGTCGCTTATCGGCATTCCGCTAAAGGGCATCCCCCTAAAAGCAGTTACAAGTATTGCAAATACTGCTACACCCCTAGGTCTTATGGCTATGGGTGCCACCTTTGATTTTAAAAAAGCATTCGGAAAAATCGGACCTGCGCTTGTCGCGACATTTATGAAACTGATAGGATTTGCCGCGATATTCCTTCCGGTTGCCATATGGTTCGGATACAGAGATGAGCAGCTTGTTGCAACGCTGGTTATGCTTGGAAGCGCCACAACGGTAAGCTGCTTTGTCATGGCCAAAAATATGGGACATGAGGGTGTCGTATCGTCTTCGGTAATAATGCTGACAACCCTTTTAAGCGCCTTTTCGCTTACGTTCTGGCTCTGGCTTTTAAGGAGCCTCGGACTTATATAAGAGGCATCACTATAAACTTATACAATATAAGCGGGACTTGAATAAATATTATTTACTTTCAAAACAAAAAATGCTATTATCCTAAAGTATGTTTAGTATTTTATGATAATGGCTATTTTTGTGCTCTTTCGGGCATATGTCAATTAGGAGTTTAGCAATGGCAAATACTGTTGATGAAATTAAGAGAAGAAGAACATTTGCGATCATATCTCACCCTGATGCCGGTAAAACCACTCTTACAGAGAAGTTTTTACTTTACGGCGGAGCTATTAATCTTGCGGGTTCCGTAAAGGGAAAGGCTACCGCAAGACATGCTGTTTCCGACTGGATGGAGATAGAGAAGGAGCGTGGTATTTCCGTTACTTCTTCAGTACTTCAGTTTGATTATGACGGATATTGTATCAACATCCTTGATACCCCGGGACACCAGGATTTCTCCGAGGATACATATCGTACTCTTATGGCTGCGGACTCTGCAGTCATGGTAATCGATGCTTCAAAGGGTGTAGAGGCCCAGACCAGAAAGCTTTTCAAGGTCTGCGTTATGCGCCACATTCCGATCTTTACCTTTATCAACAAGATGGACCGTGATGCCATGGATACCTTTGAGCTTTTGGACGATATCGAAAAAGAGCTCGGCATCGCAACCTGTCCCGTAAACTGGCCCATCGGCTCAGGTAAGGGATTTAAGGGTGTATATGACAGAAATAAAAAGTGCGTAATATGCTATTCCGATACCGAAAAGGGTACAAAGGAAGGTATTGCCACAGAGATTCCCGTTTCCGATGAGGCTCTATTAAGAAGCACCATAGGAGATGAGGCTGCCGACAAGCTCTTTGAAGAACTTGAGCTTTTAGACGGAGCGGGTGCGGATTTTGACCTTGATGTAGTTCAAAAGGGTGACCTTACTCCCGTATGCTTCGGTTCAGCACTTACCAACTTCGGTGTTGAGATTTTCCTTAAGCATTTCCTCGATATGGCGACTACGCCACTTCCCAGAAAGGCAGATATAGGCGAGATCGATCCTTTAAGCGAGGATTTTTCCGCATTTGTATTTAAGATTCAGGCAAATATGAACAAGGCTCACAGAGACCGTATCGCTTTTATACGTATATGCTCGGGCAGATATGATGCCAGCGCCGAGGTTAAGCATGTTCAGGGCAATAAAGTAATGAGACTTTCACAGCCTCAGCAGATTATGGCCGATGACAGAAAGATTTTAACTGAGGCTTATGCGGGAGATATTATCGGTGTGTTCGATCCCGGTATTTTCTCTATAGGAGATACGCTTTGTGCTCCGAAGTCCAATTTCAAATACGAGGGTATCCCCACATTTGCACCGGAGCATTTTGCGAGAGTTCGTCAGATCGATACCATGAAGCGTAAGCAGTTTGTAAAGGGTATCGAGCAGATAGCGCAGGAAGGTGCCATCCAGATTTTCCAGGAGTTCAATACAGGACTTGAGGAGATAATCGTAGGAGTAGTCGGTGTACTTCAGTTTGACGTGCTTAAGTACAGACTTGAGAACGAATACAATGTAGAGATTAAACTTGAAAATCTTCCTTACGAGCATATCAGATGGATTGAAAACCATCAGGAATTCGATATTGCGAAGCTTACAGGAACTTCCGATATGAAGAAGGTTAAGGATATGAAGGGCAATCCTTTGCTCCTTTTCATAAACCCCTGGAGTATAGGCATGACAGAGGAGAGAAACAAGGGACTTATCCTTACTGAATTCAGCAAGAATTAGGGCTTTTCCAACATGTAAGATATCGGTAATAACCGAACTACGGCTATAATTAAATGATTTCACATTTACAGCCGAATATGCTATACTATAGAGTGATTTGAACTCTTTTAAGAGATTACCGCCAATATCCCGGCGGATTGAAAGGAGATATTATGGCAGCACAGACTATCATAAACAAAGTTACCCAGGATAAGGCTAAGACTACTACCAGACTTGGCGGAGATCCTTTAGGCGGAGAAATCCTTATTGCAGACGATGTTGTAGCTATGATCGCCGCTCTCGCAGCTGCTGAGACCGACGGAGTTGCAAATGTCGGAAATACATATACCAGCGAGCTTATGAGCAAGGTTGGCGTACGTGACAAGACTATGGGTGTCAAGGTAGACATCAGAGAGAATACCGTAAGGGTTTCACTTGCTATTACCATTATGAACGGATTTTCAATTCCTGAGATTTCACAGCAGGTACAGAAAAAGGTTAAAAATTCAGTAGAGAATATGACCGGCATGACTGTAAAGAGCGTAAATGTCAGAGTTTGTGATGTAGAGGTCTAAGGCTATTTATGATGAATAGGCATGAATTGCGAGAGAGGCTTTTTAAGCTTTTGTTTCGCATAGAATTTAATACTCCGGAGGAGATGCCGGAGCAGATCAGATATTTTTGCGAGGACGATGACAACGGTACCACTGAAAAAGAAGACAGTGATTACGTTACCGGCAAATACGAAAAGATCATCGAGCGCAAGGATGAAATTGATTCCATCATAGATGCAAATGCATCGGGGTGGGACATCACCCGTTTAGGAAAGGTGGAGTTGGCGGTAATGAGACTTGCCGTATATGAGCTTTGCTTTGACGATGACATTCCTACGGGTGTAGCGATGAACGAAGCCGTTGAGCTTGCCAAGAGATTTGGCCAGGAAAACTCAGGAGCTTTCGTAAACGCGGTTTTATCAAAGATAAAGACAGCAAGGGGAATAGAGTAAAGCAGTGCCCTAAAGGTACTGCTTTTTTCCCATTTTTAAAGGGCGGATATTTATATGCCACAAAGCACCTATACAGTGGGACAACTTAATAGATATATCAAGAATATATTTAACACTGATTTTGTGCTGAGAGACCTTTGCGTAAAGGGTGAGGTGAGCAACTGCAAATATCACTCATCGGGACATATATTCTTTACATTAAAGGACCCTGCGGGAAGTATTAAATGTGTTATGTTCGCAGGAAACAGAGGCGGGCTTTCCTTTAAAATGACTGACGGAATGCTTGTAAATGTCAAAGGATACGTGGATGTTTATCTGCAGGACGGAGTCTATCAACTCTATGCCCAGTCTATTACAAAAGAGGGCGCGGGAGAGCTCTATGAAAAGTTTGAACGCCTCAAAGAAGAACTCGAAGAGCGCGGAATGTTCGCTCCGGAATATAAGATAGAGATACCAAAGGATGCAAAGTGCATCGGCATAGTCACCGCATCTACCGGCGCCGCGATCAGGGACATAATAAATGTTTCAAAAAGGAGAAATCCTTATATAAAGCTTGTGCTTTACCCGGCAATAGTCCAGGGAAGTGAGGCTGCGCCCAGTATAGTTAAGGGCATTAAAGCTCTGGAAAAATACGGCGTGGATCTTATGATTGTAGGACGCGGAGGCGGTTCTATCGAGGATTTGTGGGCATTTAATGAGGAAATCGTGGCGCAGGCTATATTTGACTGCAGTGTGCCCATTATATCTGCCGTAGGACACGAGGTTGATTTTACAATAGCTGATTTCGTGGCTGACCTTAGAGCTGCTACTCCTTCACAGGCAGCAGAACTTGCGGTCAGAGAGATCAGAGAGATTGACGATGAGATTTACTCAAGGTCTGATGAACTTGAGAGAAATATGATGGCTGTTTTAAGGAGAAAAAAGGAACGCATAGCATACGCCGAAAGGCAGCTTAGCTTACTTTCACCCACCAATAAATTAAGGCAGTCAAAGGAAAGACTTGCAAGGATCGAAGTGGCACTTACGGACGCCATGGAAAACATTATAGAAGTAAGGAAACAAAGAATGCGTTTACTTTCTTCAAAGCTTGACGGACTTTCACCTTTAAAGCGTCTTGAAAGCGGATATGCTTATGTGACGAATGGAAAAGGAAAGAGAGTTAAGAGCGTTACACAGCTTAAAGAGGGCATGAAGATTGAGATGGCATTAACCGATGGATATGCCGGCGCGACTATAAATTCTGTGAGGGAAAATTGATGGCTGAATCAAAAGCAAAAAAGGAATTAACACTTGAGCAGATGCTCGATAATATAGATGAGATAATCGAGAAACTCGAGGATGAGGATATTCCTTTGGAGGAGGCTTTTGCCGAATATTCTAAAGGTGTAAAGCTTGTCGGCGAATGCAATAAAAAGGTCGACAGGGTCGAAAAGAAGGTACAAAAGCTTCTTGAAAACGGGGAAACAGAGGATTTTGAATAATGGATAAGGCGATATTCGATAAAAAAATCGAAGAAAGTGTTAAACGCTGTGAAGGGATTTTTGAAAAATTCCTTCCCGAGCAAAAGGGACCGACAAAAACACTTGTGGAAGCAATGTCATATTCCGTTATGGTCGGCGGAAAGAGACTTCGTCCCATACTTATGATTGAGGCTTATAAGCTATTTGCGAAAGATATGGGAGAAAACAGTGTGCTTCCCGCGGAGATTGAGAGCTTTGCAACCGCAATAGAATTCATTCACAACTATTCTTTGGTGCATGACGATCTGCCGGCTATGGACAATGATGAATTCAGACGCGGAAGACTTACCACATGGAAGGTTTACGGCGACGGCATGGGCGTTTTGACCGGCGATGCGCTTTTAAATATGGCTTTTGAGATTGTTATGAACGCAGGCGTTAAGTATTCCGACGATCCGGTGAGATTAAAGAGAATAGTAAAAGCTTCAGATGTACTGTTTAACAAGAGCGGTATCCACGGAATGATAGGCGGCCAGTGTGCAGACCTTGAGGCCGAGAACAGCGGAAAAGATGCGACGCTCGGAGATATTTTATACATTCATGAGCATAAAACAGGATGTCTTATCGAAGCATCGCTTATGATAGGTGCTATACTTGGCGGCGCTTCGGATGAAGAAGTCAAAAAGATGGAAAAGGCCGGTTCCAATGTAGGAATCGCATTCCAGATTCAGGATGATATTTTGGATGTAATCGGAGATTCGGAAGAACTCGGAAAACAGACCGGCAGCGACGCTGCAAACGGAAAGGCCACATATGTGACCATTAAGGGAATCGAAGATTCCGAGGCTGAGGTAAAAAGACTCAGCAAGGAAGCAGAAGAGCTTTTGCAGGAGCTTCCCGGAGATAAAGAGTTTATGATGACTTTAATCGAGGCTCTTATAGGAAGAAGACGCTGAGCATAACCGGCTTATAACCATTGGGTTATGCGATAAAGCTTATTTATGCGATGTATTTAAGCAATAAAGTTTATTTTAAGCGATAAAGCGGATATTTGGCAATAATGCAGTTAATTGGCGATAAAGCGGAGTTTTAATATGTATCTTGAAAAGATAAATAAAGTCGGGGATGTGAAAAAGATCCCTGCGGATCATCTTAATGCTCTGAGCGATGAGATAAGAGATTTCTTAATTGAAAAGATCAGTCATACAGGCGGACACCTGGGTTCAAACCTTGGTGCAGTGGAACTTACGATTGCACTGCACTTAGAGCTTAATCTGCCAAATGACGAGATAATATGGGACGTGGGACATCAGTCATATACCCACAAGCTTTTGTCAGGCAGAAAAGACGGTTTTGATACTTTAAGAATGTATCACGGAATGAGCGGCTTTCCAAAAAGAAGAGAGAGCGATTGCGACAGCTTTGATACCGGGCACAGTTCCACATCAATTTCTGCCGGACTCGGACTTGTTAGAGCCAGGGATTTAAAGGGCGAAAAAAGAACCATAGTGTCCGTTATAGGAGACGGTTCTCTTACAGGCGGCCTTGCTTTTGAGGCTTTAAACAATGCCGGAAAGCTCGATTCGAATTTTATAATTATTTTAAATGATAATAAAATGTCTATCTCCGAAAATGTCGGGGGTATTCCGAAATATTTAAACAGTATCAGAACCAGCGAGGGTTACCTCGATCTAAAGGACGATGTGTACAACAAAATCGTAGGTACAAAAGCCGGAGACAACATTGTCAGAAACATCAGAAGGGCGAAAAACAGTTTTAAATCACTGTATTCCCCGGGAATGATGTTTGAGGAGATGGGCGTAGTATATTTGGGCCCCATTAACGGTCATGATATCGATGCTATGAGAAAAGCTCTAAAGGAGGCAAAACGCCTTAAGAGAGCGGTAATGATCCATGTCATCACCGAAAAGGGAAAGGGATATGAGCCCGCGATCAGGCATCCTGCAAGATTCCACGGAACCGGACCTTTTGACATTGAAACCGGACTTCCTAAAAAATCTTCCGCAGTATCTTGGACCAATGTATTTTCCACCGTTATGGTTAAGCTTGGAGCCAGAAATCCTAAAGTATGCGCTATAACTGCGGCAATGCCGGACGGAACGGGACTAAAGAGATTTTACAATGCCTATCCCGAGAGGTTTTTTGATGTGGGAATAGCCGAGGAGCACGCTGTTACTTTTGCGGCGGGACTCGCTGCAGGCGGTATGATTCCTGTGGTTGCAATTTATTCCTCATTTTTACAGAGAGCCTACGACCAGATAATTCATGATGTATGCCTGCAGGATCTGCCTGTTGTATTTGCCGTGGACAGGGCCGGAATAGTAGGAAATGACGGAGAGACCCACCAGGGTATATTTGACCTGTCGTATCTTTCGGGAATACCCGGAATGACCGTTATGGCTCCGAAAAATCTTTGGGAATTTTCCGATATGCTCAAATTTGCGGTAGATTTTGGCCATCCCATAGCTGTAAGATATCCCAGAGGTCCGGTATACGAAGGACTTGAGGAGTTTAGAAGCGATATTGAGCTCGGTGTGTCGGAATGGATTTACCGTGAGGAAGAGATCGCTCTTTTGGCGGTCGGAACTATGGTTGAAACCGCGGAAAAGGTTAAAGAAAACCTCGAGAAAAAGGGACACAAGGCGAGCCTTATCAATGCGAGATTTGTATCGCCCATCGATGAGGAAGCTGTAAGAGAGGCACTTAGATGCCACAAGCTTATTGTCACCATGGAGGAAAATGTCAGAAGCGGCGGCTTCGGCGAAAAGGTTCTTGATTTTATCAATTCTGAAAAGATAAGAGACAAAGAAATAAATGCGCAGTGCCTTATATGCTCACTACCCGATGGTTATATAGAGCACGGAGACTGTGCGCTGCTTAAAAAAGAAAACGGAATCGATGCGGACTCTGTCACCGCAAAGATACTTGAAAATATAGAGTCATGAAAGAAAGATTAGACGTTATTTTGGTACAGGACGGATATGCACCGTCAAGAGAAAAGGCGAAAGCCATCATAATGAGCGGCGTTGTATATGTCAACGGCCAAAAAGAGGACAAAGCCGGAAGCTTTTTCGATACGTCTAAGGTCAAGGTGGAGGTCAGAGGCCAAAGCCCCAAATATGTAAGCCGCGGCGGACTAAAGCTTGAAAAGGCCATGGATATCTGGGGATTTAACCTCGAGAATCATATCTGTATGGATATCGGTTCATCCACGGGAGGCTTTACGGATTGCATGCTTCAAAACGGTGCATCAAAGGTTTACTCCGTTGATGTCGGACACGGACAGCTCGACTGGAAGCTTAGAAACGATGAGCGCGTGGTAGTAATGGAACAGACCAATTTCCGTTTCATGAAGCCGGAAGACATCGAGGATGTACTCGACTTTGCCAGCGTTGACGTATCTTTTATATCACTTACAAAAATTCTCATACCGGCCAGAAATCTGCTTAAAACCGGCGGTAGTATGGTTTGCCTTATTAAGCCTCAGTTTGAGGCGGGCAGGGAAAAGGTCGGAAAAAACGGTGTGGTAAGAGAGGCATCGACCCACAGAGAAGTCATCTCAAAGATAGTTACTTTTGCAGATATGATAGGCTTTGAGGTAAAAGCTATAGATTTCTCACCGATAAAAGGTCCCGAGGGAAATATAGAATATCTCATGTATATAACAAAAAAAGATGAGATCGATGAAGCTGTTTTAGAGCTTGACGAAAAAACGGCCGAGGAAAAACTATCCGAAATGCTTTCGGAAAAAACCGGTGCTGCTTTCGAGGAAAACTTTAAAAAGATTATTGATGATATAGTATCGGGCTCCCACGAGCTGTAAATTAATTTCAAGGCAACAAAATGAAAAAATTTGTAATCTATAAAAATCCATATAAAGACAAAGACGAAGTGATCACCGGAAAGGTTAAAAAGTGCCTTAGAGACCTCGGCGCCGAAGTAACCGATTTTAAGGATTATAAAGGTGATTTTTCCGAGGATGTGATGACCATAGTTTTGGGTGGTGACGGCACCATGCTCCAGGCTATCAGAGATACACATTTTATGCTTGGCCCCGTTATCGGTATCAATCTCGGAACTTTGGGATTTTTGACAGAGATAGAGCCGGATAGCTACGAAAAAGCATTAACGGCACTGGTTAACGATGATTTTACCACCGAGCAAAGACTTCTTTTGGAAGGCGAAGTTTGCGGAATTAATGTAAGAGCGCTAAATGATGTGGTTCTGACCAGAAACGGCGGACTTAGGATCAATTCTTTTAACATCTATGTCAACGGACTCTTACTTGCGGAATACTTTGCGGACGGTGTTATAATATCTACGCCCACAGGCTCCACCGGTTATAATTTATCAGCCGGCGGGCCTATTGCAAGTCCTGCATCGGAGCTTATCATACTTACTCCGATATGTCCCCATTCGCTGAACCATAGAAGCATTATTCTCTCTTGTAAGGATGAAATAAAGATAGAGATACCTGCTTCGAAAGACGGCGGTAACCAGGAGATGGAACTGAGCTTTGACGGTAGCAGCAAAGAGATTTTAAAAACCGGAGACAGTGTTGTGATTCACAGTTCTGAGTCAAAGGTTAGCTTTGCCAAGCTGGGAAAGGACAGCTTCCTAGATATCCTTAACAAGAAGATGAGCGAGAAATAAAGATGAAAAACGCGAGACAAAAGAAATTAATCGAGTTAATCGAACAAAACGAAATAGGAACGCAGGAGGAACTTGCGCTACGCTTGAGAGACAGTGGGTTTGACGTAACTCAGGCTACTGTTTCGAGAGACATAAGAGAGCTTGGACTTACTAAAGTCTCGGGCTCAAACGGCAATCAAAAATACATCCAGATAAACACCGGAAAGGGTGATTTATCGGATAAATACATCAGAGTGTTAAAGGACGGATTCGTATCCGTCGATACGGCACAAAATATACTGGTGGTAAAGACTGTTTCGGGTATGGCAATGGCTGTGGCCGCAGCAATCGATGCGATGGACTTTTCCGAGATAGTCGGAAGCATCGCCGGGGATGATACTATCATGGCCGCTGTGAGAACTACGCATGATGCAAAGCTTCTCATGGAAAAAATCAAAGCCATGATTTTATAAATTAAATAGTTTTCGGGGGGAAACACAGGGAAAATATGCTAGAGAGTATACATGTAAAAAATTTGGCTCTTATCGAAGAAACGGAAGTTGAATTCGCGGAAGGGCTCAACATCATCACCGGAGAAACCGGTGCCGGAAAGTCACTGCTTATCGGATCGGTCAATCTCGCGCTTGGAGGCAAGTTTGATGCTTCACTTTTAAGAAAAGGCGCCGATGGCGGTTATGTCGAGCTCGTTTTTAGGAGCAGGGCTGAAGCAGTCATCAACCTTTTAAAGGAGATGGATATAGAGCCCGAAGAGGACGACCGTATCATTCTTACGAGAAAACTGATGCAGGGCAAAAGCACCTGCAAGATAAACGGAGAAAGCGTCACCGCAAAGCAGGTAAAAACGCTGGCGGAGGAACTCATTGATATCCATGGTCAGCATGAGCATCAAAGCCTTCTTAAAAAATCCAAACATCTTGATATTTTGGATGCTTACGGCGGAGATAAGATAAAAGAGCTTTCGGATGAGGTCCGTATTTATTATAAGCAGTATAAGGATGCGGTATCAGAGCTCGAAGAAAACGAAAAGGACACTTCTGACATAGAGAGAGAAAAATCACTGCTTGAATTTGAAGTTAATGAAATAGAGGCTGCAGGCCTTGTAATAGGCGAAGATACCGAGCTCGAAGAGAAATATACAAAGATGGCCAATGCAAGAAAGATTGCAGAAGCGCTCGGAGAGGCTTATAATTATACTTCGGCGTCATCGGAAAATGCCGCTTCGCTTGTTGGAAGTGCGCTTAGAGAGGTAAGCAGTGTATCTTCATATGACAAAGATATCGAGGGCTTAGAGAGTCAGCTTTCGGAAATTGAAGCTCTCATGAACGATTTCAACAGGGATCTGTCGGGCTATATGAACGACTTTACCTTTGAAGAGGGCGAATATGAGGCAGTATCCGAGAGGCTAGACCTTATAAATTCATTTAAAAAGAAATACGGTGATTCCATAGAAAAAATATTAAATTATGGTAAAGAAGCTTCAAATAAGCTTGACAAATACACCGATTTTGAAGGATATATATTAGGGTTAAAAGAAAAAGTTAAAAGTTCCGAGAAAGAGCTTTTAAAGGCCTGCGAGGAGTTGTCAAAGGTCAGAAAGAAACTTTCAAAAGAGCTGAGCGTAAAATTAAAAGAATCGCTTGTGGGACTAAACTTTTTAAGCGTCGAGTTTGAGATAGAGGTTAGGAGCGGGAATCCTCCCACTGCAAAAGGCTACGACGATGTTGAATTTATGATATCTACAAATCCCGGAGAGAGCTTAAAGCCTTTGGGAGATGTGGCCAGCGGAGGAGAATTATCAAGAATAATGCTTGGTATAAAGACAGTTATGGCCGGAGCGGATTCCATTGATACACTTATTTTCGACGAGATCGATTCGGGTATCAGCGGAAGAACCGCATTTAAAGTGTCAAAACAGCTTGGTAAGCTCGGGGGCGAGCACCAGGTGCTTTGTATAACGCATTTGCCGCAGATAGCTGCTATGGCGGATGCACATTATGTAATAGAGAAGACCGCATCGAAGGACAGTACGACTACATCCGTAAGATGCATCACAGGGGAAGAATCTGTTTTAGAGCTTGCAAGGCTTTTGGGAAGTGATGAGGAGTCGGAAGCTGCGCTTAACAATGCGAGAGACATGATTCAAAAAGCAAAAGAATATAAAAACGGTACGGGGGAATAACACAGAAAGAAATTTTTAGTAGTAAGAGGAATATGAAAAAATGAGACAGAAAAGAGAAGACGTTAGAAACATTGCAATTATTGCCCACGTTGACCATGGTAAGACCACACTTGTAGATGAACTTTTAAAGCAGAGCGGTGTATTCCGCGAAAATCAGGAAGTCGCAGAGCGTGTCATGGACTCAAATGACATCGAAAAGGAAAGAGGAATCACAATTCTTTCCAAAAACACTGCGGTTATGTACAAAAATACCAAGATCAATATTATAGACACTCCGGGACACGCGGACTTCGGCGGAGAGGTTGAGCGTGTGCTCAAGATGGTTAACGGTGTTATTCTCGTCGTTGACGCATTCGAAGGTGCTATGCCCCAGACTAAATTCGTGCTCAAAAAGGCACTCGAGCTTAAGCTTCCCGTTATTGTATGTATCAACAAGATTGACAGACCCGAAGCAAGACCCGATGAAGTTGTAGACGAAGTACTTGAACTTTTCCTTGAGCTTGATGCGGATGATTCACAACTTGATTGTCCTTTCGTATTTGCTTCTGCAAAGGCCGGAATCGCATCACTTGATGCATCTGAGCGCGGAACCGATATGGAGCCTTTGTTTGAGACAATCCTTGATTATATCCCCGCTCCCGAGGGTGATCCCGAGGCAGGTACACAGGTACTTATCTCCACCATCGATTACAACGAGTACGTGGGACGTATCGGTGTAGGTAAGGTAGATAACGGTACCATCAAGGTTAATCAGGATGTTGTTATCTGTAACCATCATGAGCCTGATAAGCAGGTAAAGGTTAAGGTTTCTAAACTTTACGAATTTGACGGACTTAACAAGGTAGAGGTTAAAGAGGCAGGAATCGGTTCAATCGTAGCTATTTCCGGTATTACAGATATTCATATCGGAGATACAATTTGCTCCCCCGATGCGGTAGAGCCCATACCTTTCCAGAA